>JBDGST010000066.1:0-16532 GCA_042217365.1 Haloarculaceae archaeon | reverse complement strand
TCCGGTTCATCCTCTCGTGTAACTACTCCAGCCAGATCATCGACCCGATCCAGTCCCGGTGTGCGGTGTTCCGGTTCTCGCCGCTCTCGGACGAGGCCGTCGAGGCGGAGATCCGCGAGATCGCCGCCGCTGAGGGGATCGAGCTGACCGACGACGGGATCGACGCGCTCGTCTACGCCGCCGGCGGGGACATGCGCAAGGCGATAAACGGGCTCCAGGCCGCCTCCGTGACCGGCGACGTCGTCGACGAGGAGGCCGTCTACGCGATCACCTCCACCGCGCGGCCCGAGGAGATCCGCGAGATGGTCGAGCACGCCCTCGACGGCGACTTCACGGCGGCCCAGTCGTCGCTGGACCGCCTGCTGACCGAGGAGGGGATCGCCGGGGGCGACGTCATCGACCAGCTCCACCGGGCGGTCTGGGAGTTCGACCTCGACGACGAGGCGGCCGTCCGCCTGCTCGACCGCATCGGCGAGACCGAGTACCGCATCACGCGGGGCGCCAGCGAGCGGATCCAGCTCGAAGCCCTGCTCGCGTCGCTCGCGCTGGACGACGAGTGACTGTTCACCGGCCGTCGCCGAACCCCGGGCGGCGGGAATACTGTTTTGAGTGCAGGTGTGTTATTGAGGGGCATGAAGTTCGTCATCGTCGGCTTCGGCCGCGTCGGGACGCGCGTCGCGCGCATCCTCCGGAGCGAGGGCCACGACCTCACTATCGTCGAGAACGACCCCGACAAGGTCGAACGAGCCACGGAAGAGGGGTTCACGGTCGTCGAGGGCGACGGGGCCGAGGAGACCACCCTCGAGGAGGCCGGCGTCGCGGAGGCCGACGCGATCGCCGGGCTGACCGGCGACCTCAACACCAACTTCTCGGCGTGCATGCTCGGCAACCACCACGGGCTCCGGACGGTGTTGCGGATCGACGAGGACTACCGCCAGGAGATCTTCGAGAAGTACGCGGCCGACGTCGACGAGGTCGTCTACCCCGAGCGCCTCGGCGCCGCCGGCGCAAAGACGGCCATGCTGGGCGGCGACTTCAACGTCCTCACGGACCTGACCGAAGAGCTGTCGGTCGCGTCAGTCGTCATCTCCGAGGAGTCGCCGGTCGTCGGTCAGCGCGTCGTCGAGGTCGACCTCAAGGGCGAGGCGCGCATCTACGCCCACGGCCGACGGGACGAGTCGATGGAGATCCCGCTGCCACAGACCCGCATCGAGCCCGGGGACGTGGTCGCCCTGATGGCCGCGCCCGACGACCTGCCGGCGATCCGCGCGTTCCTCCGCGGCGAGGCGGAGACGGAACCGACTACCTGAACGGTCCGAGAGAGCGTTTCGAAAGCGCGGTCGCGGGTGCGACCGCGGGGCGTCCTGGAGACGGGCTGTGGGTGAAGGTCGGGCGCGCCGTGGGGAGGATGGGAATGAGGCCGTCCTGCGCGCCCGGGCGGATATCTGTCAGCGCAGAGCATAAAATCCCGTCAGACGACCGCATGACGCCGCCCCGTTTCGCCGGCCGTCAGCTACAGTCGCGGTCAGCCGATCCGCACGCTTTTCCGGGTCGCTCTCCACCGCTCGGGCATGTCCTGGGGCGTCCTCTTCGACCGCGCGGCCGACCACCGGGTCACCCTCGACCCGGTGCGCGAGGAGTTCGCACGGCGGCGGGAGCGCGACCGGACGCCCGCCGACGGCGACCCTGGCGGGAGCGGCGCGACGGACGGCGAACCCGGCGCGACGGACGCCGACCCGGGGCCGGAACGCGTCGTCGCCGACGCCGACGTGCTCGCGGCGGACCTGCTCGTCGGCGGTGCCGCCCGCGACGCGCTGGACGACGTCCGCGCCCACTCGTGGGTCGCGCTCGTCGCGAGCGACGCCCTGCTCGACGACGCCGAGGCGGTGATCGCGGAACTCGCGACGCCCGGCCTCGCGGCCGACTGGCGCGAGCGCGTCGACCGGGAGCGCGAGCCCTGTTCGCACCCGGCCGGCGACCACCCGGCGCTCGCGTCGGCCGCCCGCGGCGGCGCGATGCACCTCCTCACGTTCGACGAGGACGCCCGGTCGGCCAGCGCCGGCGCCGCCATCCGCGGGCACGTCGAGACGAGCGTCAAACACCCGCGGGCGTTCGCCGCGCTCTTCGACGCGTCGTCGCTGTACGCCGCCGTGGCTGACGGCGAGTACCCCGGGCCGGACCGCGACCCGCGGGCGTGAGCGATAGCTACGGCCGCTTCTCCGTGAGGGTTCAACGGAAAATATTTCAGACGGGTCGACGCCTCCGGGATATGGAAGAACGCGAGAACCTGTGGGTCGCCTTACTGACCGCGGGCATGGCCCTCTCGGTCGTCGGACTGCTCGTGCTCGAAACGGCGGTGTGGTTCGTTCGATACGGTGCCCTGATCCTCGGTCTACTGCTGGCTGGGGCGGCACTCTACCTGAACGTGTCAACCCCACTCGCGCGTGAGACGCAGGACCGGTCCGGCCGGGCGTCCGGGGAGGGGCCGCGAGACGGCGCGCTCCCCCGACCGGCGACGCCCGAGAACGTCCTCCAGCAGGCCCGACTTCACCGGTCGCGCTCGGCGTACCAGTCGGCGAACTTCGCCAGGGCCCGCCCGCGATGGGAGATGGCGTTTTTCTCCGCGGCGTCCATCTCGGCGAAGGTGCGGTCGTCGTACTCGAAGATGGGGTCGTAGCCGAACCCGCCGTCGCCCCGCGGCGCGACGATCTCGCCGGGCACGACCCCCTCGAAGAGCTTGACCGGCAGGTCGCCCCCGTCCCCCGCCTCGTCGCCGCGGACCTGCTCGTCGGTGGTCGCCGCGGCGCGCTCGTCGGCGGCGAGGTCCTGGCCCCGGCGGTCCTCGCGGTCGACCGGTTCGGGGGTTGCCTCGAACGGTTCGCCGTCGCAGTAGGCGACGACGCCGCGGAACGCGGCGGCGCGGTCGTCTTCTTGGCGGGCGAGCGCAGAGACGCGCTCGACGCCGAGCGTGTCCTCGACGTACGCCGAGTACGGCCCCGGGAACCCGTCGAACGCCTCGACGAACAGCCCGGCGTCGTCGACGAACACCGGCTCTCCGGCGCGGCGGTAGGCCGCCCGGGCCTTGTGGGCGGCGATGGCCCCCAGGTCCTCGTGCTGGATCTCCGGGACATCGACGACGAGCTGTTCGACCGGCTCCGCGAGGTACTCCCGGGCCTCGCGCACTTTCCCCTCGTTCGAGGTGGCGAACCTGAGCGGCATACCGGAGGGGCGGGCCCCGGCGACAAAAGAGCCGTCGGTCCCGGGCCGGAGCGCGACGCAAGCCCGGCCGAACGGCGAGCGGAGCGGCGCCGTCAGTCCTCGACGACGACCTCGACCGGTTCTTCGTTTTCGTCCTCGGCCGGCGCTTCGGCGGGGCCCTGGTCGGACTGCCACCAGAGCACGGCGGCGACCGCGAGGACGACCCACGACCGCCAGTTCGCCAGGTTCAGCGTGTAGCCGATGCCGAACGGCTTCTCGACGAGCATCCCCTCGCCGGGCTGCCAGTACGTCGAGAGGACGCGCCGGAGGCTCGGCTGCTCGAAGTTGTACGGGACGCCGAAGAGCTTCCCCGAGGTCGGTCTGTCAACCATGTACCGGGCTACGGCGGGCCGGGTTAAGTCGTTTTCTCACGTGACGACGGCCGGACTCCGTTGTCGGCGACCCGGCTCCCGTTACTCGCCGGCGCGGTCGGCTCGCGTCGGCCGACGACCCGACCGAAGTTACTCGCCGGCGCGGTCGGAGCCGGCACCGTCGCCGTCGCGATGCGACCGGACCCGGTGCCAGGCGCCGATCCCCAGGCCGGCGAGTCCGGCGAGCGCGCCGAAACCGGGGCCGCTCCCGCCTGTCGCGGTCGGGGTCGCGTCCGTGGTTTCGCCGTCCGACCCGCCCGCGTTCGGGGACCCGTTCGACCCCGGCGTCGCGGTCGGGGTCGGGCGCTCGGTCGGAGTGGGGGTCGCCGTCGTGAGGTCTTCGCCGACGGCGTAGACGCGGCTGTCGTTGGACCCGACGAACACCGCACCGTCGGCGACCGCGGGCGAGGAGAGTATCTCCCCGCCGGTGTCGACGGTGAACACCGCCTCGCCGGCCGCCGCGTCGATGGCGTGGACGCGCCGGTCGCGGCTGCCGACGTAGAGCGTCCCGTCGGCGTACGCCGGGGACGAGAGTATCTCCCCGCCGGTCCCGTAACTCCACTCGACCTGGCCGTCGTCGGCGCCGAACGCCCAGACGTTAGTGTCGAAGCCCGCGACGTAGACGGTCCCGTCGACGGGGACCGGCGACGCGAGGACGTAGTCGGACAGCGACGTTCCCCACAGCCCCTCGCCGGTCTCGGCGTCGAACGCGTACACGCCGCTGGCGTAGGTGCCGAAGTAGACGCGCCCGTCGGCGACCGCCGGCGAGCAGGGGACCTCGCCGTTGGTCCCGACGCGCCAGACCTCGTCCCCCGACGCTGCGTCCAGCGCCCGGACCATCCCGCTCCGGTCTGTGTGCCAGTAGCCGACGTACACCAGGTCGCCGGCGACGGCGGGCGAGGCGTCGATCCGCGTGCCCGCCTCGTGGCTCCAGACCGCCTCGCCGCTGGCGGCGTCGACCGCGTAGGTCGTCCCCGCCTGGCTCCCGACGTAGACGGTCCCGTCGCGGTAGGTCGGCGAGGAGAACACCGGGCCGTCGGCCGGGAACCGCCAGACCACGTCCCCGGACGCCGCGTCGAGCGCGTAGACGGTGCGGTCGTAGCTCCCGACGTAGACGACGCCGTCGACGACTGCGGGCGAGGAGACGACCGTGTCGTCGGTCTCGAACCGCCAGACTTCGTCACCGGAGGCCGCGTCCAGCGCGTAGACGTTGCCGTCGGTGCTGCCGACGAAGACGCGACCGCCGGCGACTGCCGGCGAAGAGAGGACGTTGGCCGTCTCTCCGTCACCGACGGTCGCGGTCCCGGTCGCGGTCGGGTTCGGCCGCCCCGTGTCGTACGTCCAGGCGACCGTCGCGGCCTGCGGTCCGGCCGCGGGGACGCGGCCGGTGTTCGCGGGGTCGGCCTGGAACTGCGTCCACCGTCCCCCGGTCGATTCCCACGGCCGCGTCGTCGATCCGTCCGCGCCGGTCCCGGTCGTCGCCGCTCCCCCGTCGCCGGCGTCCGTCGCCGCTCCCTCGCCGGATCCTGTGGCCGTCGCGTCGGCGGCGCCGAGCGAGCGGCTATCGGCGGCGGTCGCCGGTCCGACTGCGGCGCCGACGCCGGCCGCGGCGCCGGCGGCCGCGCCGACCGTTCGCAGTACCCGACGGCGGCGCCAGCCCTGGTCGTCGTTCATCGTGGCCTACGAAGACGACGCCGGCGGAGTAAGTCTTCCGTTACTCGACGAGCGTCGTGACCGGCCCGTCGAACCGGAGGATCACCGACTGCGTCCGGTCGCCGAAGACCGCCTTGCCCGTCGGCGAGCGGCTCTTCCCGGCGACGAAGACGTGGTCCGCGCCGCTGGAGTCGGCGACTTCGAGGATGCGGTCGGCCGCCGACTCGCCGTCGCCGATGCGGGCGCCGACGACGTCCCAGTCGACGTCGAGGTCGTCGTAGGCCTCCTTGAGCGCCTCCTCGGCCTCGTTTCGCGCCGCGTCGAGGACGACGTCGTCGCTGTAGTCGGTCTGTTCCTCGCGGCCGACGATGTCGAGCGTCTCCCGCGTCTCCTCGTACTCGTCGCCGGTCATCAGCGCCACCACGGTCAGGTGCGCGTCGACGCCCGCAGCGAGTTCGCCGGCCTCCTCCATGAGTTCGATACCGTCCTCGTCGTACACGACCAGTGCTTCGTCCATGTCGTCCGGCACTTCCCGGAGGTAGAATTAATAAGCGTCGATATCGGCAGCATTCGTCTCTGTGGCCGCGAGCGGCGCCGTTCCGCGCCCGTCGTCGCGCTTCGGAACACCGATCCACCGGCGCGGCCGCGCGTCACTGGTAACGCCCGCGTCCCTCGACCTCGCGCAGGCGGTCGAGCACCGCGTCGGCGCGCTCGCTCGCCTCGCGGTAGCCGCGCTCGCTCGCCTCCCGGAGCGCGTCGGGGTCGTCGGCGGTCCCCGCGAGACTCTGTGCGAGGACGTGCAGGTCGACGGCGTGGTCCTCCTCGTCGCGCGTGCTGTAGCCCAGGCCGAAGTCGATCAGGTACGTGCGGTCGCCGTCGACCCGGACGTTGCGCGTCGTCGGGTCGCCGTGGACGAACCCGGCGTCGTGGATCGTCGCGAGGTGGCGCCCCACGTCGCGGACCGTCCCGGGAGCGAGGGCCTCCCGGAGGTCCGACCCGCCGACGCGCTCGAAGACGATACGGGCCGCTGCCGGGTCGACGTCCCGGACGACCGGGGTCGGGACGCCGTGGCGCCGCGCCTCGCTCGTGAGGCGGGCCTCCCGGCGGGTCCGCTCGCGGCGCAACCGCTCGTCGAGTTCGGGGTGGCGATACGACCGCGGGACGCGCCGCTTGACGACCGTATCGCCCCGGATCTCGACCGTCGCCTCCGCGCCCTGGTGGGTCTCGGGACCGGCCCCCGCGTCGCCGATGCGGTCGCCGTCCTCGCTCTCGTCCCGGCGGTGACCCGGGGCGGGTTCCGGGTCGGCGTCCCGCCAGGTGACCGGCACCTGGTCGGGCCGGAAGTCCGAGTCGACCGCCGACTCCGCGACGGGGAGGGTGTCGCCCGCCCGGGCCATCTTCGCGCCCAGGACCGCGATCATGCCAGCGTTGTCCCGCAGGAAGCGGTCCTCCGGGACGTGCAGGTCGGCGCCCCGCTGGTCGCACATCTCCCGGAGCATGCCCTGCAGGCGGTCGTTCTGTCCGACCCCGCCGCCGAGGACGAGTTCGTCCCGCCCCGTGAGCGAGAGCGCCCGCTCGCTGACCTCGGTGAGCATCGCGAATATCGTCTCCTCCAGGCCGCGACAGACGTCCTCGACGGGCGTTCCGTCGTCGGCGGCCTCCTTGGCCGCGGACATGATCCCCGAAAACGAGAAGTCCATCCCCTTGACGACGTATGGCAACTCGACGTACTCGCCCTCGCGGGCGCGGGCCTCGACCTTCGGGCCGCCGGGGTGGGACCAGCCGACGTGGCGGGTGAACTTGTCGATTGCGTTGCCGACGCCGGTGTCCATCGTCTCGCCGAGCACCCGGTAGCGCTCGTTCCGGTAGGCGAGGACGTGTGCGTTCGCGCCGCTGGCGTTCAGACAGACCGGCGCCGAGAAACCCGACAGGTGCCGTCCGATCTCCAGGTGGGCGACCATGTGATTGACGCCGACCAGCGGGACGTCGAACCGCTGTGCCACGGCGCGGGCGGCGGTCCCGGCGATCCGGAGGCACGGCCCCAGCCCCGGCCCGCGGGAGAACGCGACGGCGTCGACGGGCCGGTCGGGGTCGTCGCCGGCCGCGGCCGCCAGGTCGCGCGCCCCGTCGAGGGCCGCCTCGACGACGCCGGGGACCGCGTCGCTCATGTGCTCGGCGGCCTCGCGGGGGTGGATGCCGCCGCTCTCGGGGACGTACGCGTCGCTCTCGATGGCCACCTCGTCGGTCTCGACGTCGTAGACGGCGGCGCTGGCCGCCCACGCGGTCCCCTCGACGCCGAGCACCCGCCGCACCGGCCCGTCGCCGGCCGTATCCGGAACCATTCCTGCTGGTCCCCAGTCCGTGACCCACCGAAAAGACGACTTCGGTCCGCGGGCGACCGCGGCGCCCGCGAACGGGACGGCGCCCGCGAACGGGACGGCCGCGGCGCCCGCAATCGAGGCGGCCGCGGCGCGCAGTCAGTCGGATCCGGAGGGCGTCACCCGGTGTGGGTCATGCCGCCGTCGACGACGAGCGACTCGCCGTTGACGTAGTCGCTCATGTCGCTCGCGAGGTAGACGGCGGCGTCGCCGATGTCCTCGGGCTCGCCGAACCGGCGGCTGGGGATCGTCTGCTGGTACCGGTCGCCCGCCTCCGTGCCGACGATGGGGACGTCGTCCTCGACCATCGCCGTCTCGATGATACCGGGGTGGATCGCGTTGACCCGGATCCCTTCTGGGCCGAGTTTGTCGGCCAGGGCGTAGGTCATCAGCCTGACGGCGCCCTTCGAGGCGCAGTAGGTGACGTACGCGTCGGTCCCCTGGAGGCCGGCGACGCTGGAGAGGTTGATGATGCTCCCGCCGCCGGTCTCGACCATCTTGGCGGCCGCGACCTGAGCGCCGAAGAACGTGCCCTTGACGTTCACGTCGAACAACTGGTCGAACTCCTCGGGCGAAACCTCGAGGAACTCCTCCGCGCGGAACAGCCCCGCGTTGTTCACCATCACCGAGAGGTCGCCGAACTCGCCGGCCTTGGCAACGGCGGCGCCGAGGTCCTCGACGTCGGTGACGTCGCACTCGACGAAGGCGGCGTCGGCGTCGGTCTCCGACCGGATCAGCTCGTGCGTGGGGGCGCCTTCCTCCTGGCGCGGTTCCTCGCGGATGTCCGCGACGACGACGTCCGCGCCCTCCTCGGCGAAGCGCGTGGCGATGGACCGTCCGATTCCGCTCGAAGCACCCGTGACGACTGCGACTTCGTTTTCTAGCAGGGACATCGTGATACCACGGCGACGCTTCGGCTGCCCGACCCAAGAAATTTCGGACCGGGCGGGCCGGCGCTTCCCGTCGTTTCCGGACCCGCGGAGCCGTCGCTCACGTGGCGTGTTCGTCGCGCGGGACACCGGGCCTCCAGTAGTCGAGGTTCCCGACTACTCGAGTTCGGTGTACCCGCACTTCCCGCAGTGCTTGCGGTCGCCGTGGTCGGCCAGAAACGAGTCGCCACAGCGGGGGCACGTCTCGCGGTCGGTCTCGCCGTCCTCGTCGTAGAACTCGTACCGGGGCATCTACGCCTCCTCCGCCTCGCTCTCGCCGTCCTCGGCGGCTATCTTGTTGCGTTCGAGCATGTAGTCCTGCTCGACGTTACGGGCGTCCTCGGGCGTCTGGTACACCTTGGCGTAGCCGATGGTCTTGCGCATGCCGAACTTCGTGTCGAGGTCGTGGATGACGACCTCCTCGGCGTCCTTGTTGAGCATCGCGGCCAGCGAGTCGCGCACTGAGAGCCGCGACGGCGTCGCCTCCTCGTGGGTGACCTCGAACCGCACGTCAGTCCGGTGGAGCATGGGGTTCTCCTCCTCCTCGACGATGTCGATGTCCATGGTTCGTTGTCTCTCACTCCCCGCGAAACGCGTAAAAGGATTTCGAAGCGCTCAGGCGGTCTCGTCTCGCCCGCGGCCGGCGCGCTACGGCCGGCGGCCCACTTGCCCGTGCCCGGAGACCATCATTCGCCCGTGCCCGGCGGCAATCATTCGCCCGCGTCGAACTGACCGAGTTCGGCCAGCAGGTGCGAGACGTGCAGTCGGTCGTTCGTGCCCTCCTGGAGGTCGAGGTCGATCTCGCCGGCGAGCCGGTGGACCCGCGCCAGGTTCCCGCCGGAGTAGCGCGAGCGAGCGACGACGAGGACGTCCGAAAGCACCTCCCGGCCGCTGTGGCCCTCGTCGACGAGCAGGTCGTCCAGGGTCGACCGGGCGTCGGTGAACTCGCCGGCCTCGGCGGCCGTCAGCATCTCCTGGACGCGCTCGTCGACGCCCAGCGAGCCCAGTACCTCGTAGGCGGCGTTCATCGTGATCTCGCCCTCCTGCTCGTGGGTGGTCTGTGCGGCCAGGATCGCGGTCCGGAGGTCGCCGTCGGCGTAGCCGGCGACGTACTCGATCCCCTCCTCGTCGTAGGTCACGCCCTCGGCGTCGGCCACCCGCTCCAGCACGGCGACCGTCTCCTCGTGGGTCGGCGCGCGCATCGGGACGGGGAAACACCGCGAGCGGATCGGCGGGATGAGCGCCGAGGGCTGGCGCGTCGCGATGACGAACTGCGTCGCCTCGTAGTACTGCTCCATCACCCGGCGCAGCGCCTGCTGGAAGTCCTCGCGGACGCCCTCGGCGTTGTCGAGCAGGACCGTCTTGAACGACCCCGAGACCGGCGCGTAGCTCGCCGACTCCTTGAGGACGTGGTTGATCAGGTCGGCCTTCGAGGACTCGCGCCGGCGCTTGGCGTCGATGAACCGCCTGAACCGCGGGTCCTGGCTGACCTCCTTTTTCGTCATGTCGAAGAAGTCCGCGACGTTGATCTCGACCAGGTCCGCGTCGGGGTCGTCGTGGAGTTCGCGGGCGAGCGCCCGCACCGCGGCGGTCTTGCCGGCGCCCTTCGGCCCGTGGACGAGCAGGTTCATGGGCTCGGAGACGACGCTCCGGAGGCTGTCCCGCACCTCCGGCTGCGGGAGGTCGTCGATCCCCGGCGCGTGGACCTCCGTCCACAGCGGCCCGTCGACGCCGGACGGCGCCTCTGACTCGTCGGCTTCGGCCATCACTCCCCCGTAGCGGGTCGGCGGGTATGAATCCACCCCTCTGCGGTCGACGACGCCGAACGGTCCGCCCGCCGGCGCCGCTACCGCCCCGGCTGACGGCCGCCGAGGTGGTCGAACAGTTCCTCGAACACCTTGCGCTGGGCGGCCCGGAGGTGCTGGTGGAAAGTGGGGCGGGCGATGTCCATCGACCCGGCGAGTTCGTCGCCGTCGACGTCGCGGGGCCACTCGAAGAAGCCGCCGAGGTAGGCCGTCCGGACGGCCGTCTCCTGGCGGTCGGTGAACCGCTCGAAGACGGCCTCGCGGAACTCCTGGCGCGTCCTGACGGGGCGCTCGTGCTCGTGGTACCCGACGAGCTCGGTCCGGTCGTAGCGGTCCTCGACGAGCTCGAACACCTCCCGCGCCTCGGTCTCGTACGGGAGTTCGATCGTGAACCGGACGATCCCCTCGCTGGCCGCCGCCGCCTGGGTCGCCGCCCCGTGGTCGGCGAGCCACTCGACGAGCGTGCCGGCGACGGTGGCCTCGAACAGCACCTCGCCGTCGTGGTCGGTGATGATCGTCAGGTCGGTGACGTCGTCGTCGCGGTCCAGCACCTCCCGGACCGCCTCGGCGTCGGTGCCGGTCGCGGTCGCGTACAGCCGGAGACTGCCGTCGGACTCGTAGACCGACCCCGCGAGGTCGAGGTCGGCGCCCAGTTGCGCGGAGAGCCGGCCGAAGAACACGTCCGCGTCCTGGACGCTGAACTCCAGTTCGATCACCCGGTTGGCCGTGAGGATCCGCCCGCTCTCGATGGCGTTTATCGCGTTGGCGACGGCCCGCCCGAGCGCGGCGAGGACGACCCGCTCGCGCTCGGCGACCGCGGCCCCCTCGCCGGCGTAGACGGTCAACACGCCGTAGCTCGCGTCCTTGTACGTGAGCGGGACGGCGACGACCGAGCCGAGCCCGGCCGCTCGCGCCGCCGCCGTGACGCTGTCGTCGGGCGCTGCCGAGAGGTCCTCGAGCACCTGGAGTTCCTCGTCCTCGAGCGCGAGCGCCGCGGGGTCGCCCCCGGCGGCGGCCGCGCCGGGGTCGATGACGAGCCCGTCGACCGCCTCCGCCAGTTCGGGGACGTCGCCGTCCCACGCGGTCGCTTCGAGCGTCTCGGCCGCGAGGTCGGGCTGGCCGATCCACGCGAACGCGTAGGGTTCGGTCGCGACGAGCTGTTCGACGACGCCGCGTTCGAGCTGTTCCCGGGTGCCCGCGTGGACGAGCACGTCGACGGTGTTCTCGATGAGGCCGTTGATCCGGTCGACGAGGGCGTCGACGCGCTCGCGCGCCTCGCGGACCTCCCCCTCGCGCTTGGCGCGGTTGGCCGCCGCGGCACCGCTGGTCGCGAGGAGCTCCGCGGCCCGGCGGTCGACGTCCGAGAACGCGTCGGACTCGCCGGCGCCGATGCTGATCGTGCCGTGAACGCCCATCGGGAGGTGCATCGCGGACCTGACGGCGTCGCCGCCGTCCCGGCGTTCTGGCGCGACGCCGGTCGCGTCCCGGACGAGCGTCGTCTCGCCGTCGACGAACGCCGCGGCCGGGCCGTCGTCGTCGATGCCGTACGTCGCGGGGTCGACGGAGAGGTCGGGGGCGGCGGTCGTCGACGCGGCGGGGACGAGCTGTTCGTCCTCCCGGTCGAACAGCCTGACGACGGTCACGTCGAACCCGAGGACGTTCTTGACCGACTGGGCGATCATCCGGGCGACCTCCTCGCGGTCGCGGGCCTGCATGAACGTGCGCGAGGCCTCGACGAGGTCCGAGAGCATCTCCCGGTGGGCCTTCTGCTCGGTGACGTCCCGGACGACGCCGACGGCCCCCCGAACCGTCCCGTCGGCGTCTTCGAGGCGCGTCATGCTGTCCTCGCACGGCACGGGCCGCCCGTGCTTGCGCTGGACCGCGGACTCGACGCTGCGCTCGGTCGCCTCCCCCGAGAGCAGCGCGTCCAGGGCCGCCGCCGTCTCGGGGTCGTCCTTGACGACCGAGAGGTGCTCCCCGAGGAGTTCCTCGGGGTCGTAGCCCGTCAGCTCCGCCATCCCCGGGTTGACGAACGTGAACCGGCCCTCGGCGTCGAGTTCGTAGACGCCGTCGTCGACCGACTGGAGGATCGTCTCGAACCCCTCCAGCTCCCGCTCGCGCTCCCGGCGTTCGAGCTCGTAGCTCACCCACTCGATGAGCAGCTCGATGAACGTCTCCTCGGACTCGGTGAACGCCCGCTCCCGGGGCGACGAGTCCGCGAAACAGAGCGTGCCGTACAGGTCGTTCGCGACGCGGATCTCCCCGCCAAGGTAACACTCGATGCCGAACCGCTCGTAGGCGGGGTCGTCGCCCCACCCCTCCGCCGCGGCGTGCTCGATCGCGAGCAGGCCGCTCGTCTCGACCGTCTCCCGGCAGTAGGTCTCGCGCAGGGGCATCGACGACCCCGACTCGAGTCCCCCGCCGTCGCGGCCGTCCTGGGCCGTGACGACGGTCAGCGTGTCACCCTCGACCCGCGTCAGGAACGCCAGCGGCAGTCCGAGGCGCTGGCGACCGACGCGGAGCGCGCCCTCGAGCTTCTCTTCGAACGAGAGGTCGCGGTCCGACGCCAGCCACTGGAGCGACCGGAGCGCCCGCTCGTTGCGCTCGCGCTCGTTCTCGGTCCCGGAGCGCGTCCGGTCCGTGACCTCGCGCGCGACCCCGACGACCCCCTCGACCGGGCCGTCGGGGTCCGGTCGGTAGGGGTGTTTCGTCGTCTCGACGACGCGTCCCGCCGACCCGAACTCCCGGGTCTCGACCGCCGTTCGCGCCTCGCCGGCGTCCATGACCGCCTCGTCGTCCTCGCGGATCGCCGCCGCCGTCTCCGGGTCGAACAGGTCCTCGTCCGTCGCGCCCTGGATCTCCGCGGGCGTGGCGTCGAACAGCGCCGCCCCCGCCCGGTTGACGTACTCGTATCGGCCGTCGCGGTCCTTCAGGAAGACCCCGTCCGCGATCTGGTCGACGATCGATTCGATCCCGTGCTCGACGGTCCGCCCGCCGTCGGCGACTACTCGGTGTCCGTCCTCTCCGACAGTCTCGGTCCGTCGCGCCGCCCCCGCGGCACCGACGCCTCTCTCTCGCTCGTGGGCCGGAACCGGCAACGGATCCCCTCGGCTGTGGCTGGTTCGACCGTGGACCCGTCCTCTCCTCACCATTGGCGCTTCTTACGCGGCCAGTAGTTTAAATCCCCTCCTGCCGGGATTCGACCGCCTGCCGACCGGCCCGAAAGACGGTGCGGTCCGGGAATTGAACCGGAGGAAGACGGTCGCGCTCGCTCACTGCGTTCGCTTCGCGCGCTGCGACTCGCGTGGTTCAATTCCCGGGACCGCGGACAGCGGACGCGGGGCGCGACGCGATGATCCTGGAAGGGACACTCACCGGACGCGAGCGGAGCGAGCGTCCGGCTTTTTGGTCCAGCTTTTTCGAGGAGCCCTCCCGCAGCGAGCCGCAGGCTCGCGAGGAAGGGCGACGAGAAAAAGGTGGTAGTGCGCCGTCCGGGAATTGAACCCGGGCTACGAGCTTGGGAAGCTCGTGTCCTACCACTGGACCAACGGCGCGCGTCGGCCGCGGCGGAGCGCGACCACACCGGAACGTGGCGCTCGCGGTCACTTGAACGTAGCGCTTGCGACTCGCGGGGGACGGTGGACGCGCGTCCAGCGATCGCCGCGGAAACGAGGGTATTAGTCGGACCGACCCGAACCCCTCGACATGTCTGTCACGGAGGAGGTCGTCACCGCCGACGACCCGCTGGATTTCACCCTCTCGACGGAGGAACTGGAGGCACACCGCGAACACGTCGTCGAGTTCGTCCGATCGGAGGTGGACGCTGCAGGGCTCGACCGCGTCGTGATCGGCCTGTCGGGCGGCGTCGATAGCACGCTCACCAGCCACCTGCTGGTCGAGGCGGTCGGCGCCGGGAACGTCCACGCGCTCGTGATGCCCAGCGAGGTCAACCGCGAGGAGAACATGTCCGACGCCGAGCGCGTCGCGAGCGAACTGCTCGGCGTCGAGTACGACGTCGTCGCCGTCGAACCGATCGTCGAGGCGTTCCTCGACGCCTACCCCGACGCCGCCGACGACCGCGTGGCGGTCGGGAACGTCCGGGTGCGGGCGCGTGCGGTCCTGAACTACCTGGTCGCCAACCACGAGGACGCCCTCGTCGTCGGGACCGGCAACCGGAGCGAGGCGCTCGTCGGCTACTTCACCAAGTACGGCGACGGCGCGGTCGACTGTCATCCGATCGCGAACCTCTACAAGGCGCAGGTCCGCCAGCTGGCCAAACACGTCGGCGTGCCCGACGGGATGGCCGAGAAGACGCCCAGCGCCGGCATGTGGGTCGGCCAGACCGACGAGGGCGAACTCGGCGTCGACTACCCGACGCTGGACTCGATTCTCGCACTACACGTCGACGGCGGCCTCTCGGCCTCGGCGACGGCCCGCCACATCGGCGTCGACGAGGCGGCCGTCCACCGGGTCCGCGAACTCCACGAGCGCAGCGCCCACAAGCGCCGGACCCCCCCAGGACCCGACCCGCTGTACTGACCGTCATCCGGGCCCAGACCCGCTGTGCCGACAGTCATTCAGGACGGCCGGGCAGCGAGTACCGTCGACGACGGACCCGAGCGGCCGTCGGGGTCGTGACGCGATGGACCGAAGCGGCCGTCACCTGCCCGTCCCGTTACGGGCCACGACCCGAACCGCGTCGCCGTCCCGGAGCGCGTACGTCTCCGGGTTCACCCGCTGGCCGTTCACCTCGTAGACGACGACGTCGCCGGCGCGTCGCGGTCGAACGCCGCGCTCCCGTCGCTCCCGAGGAACGTGACGTAGACGACGAGCCCCGCCGCGAGCGCGAGCAAACCGCCCAGCACGGCCGGGCCGAGTGCGAGCCCGGTCCCCGCGTCGTCCGCCTCGTCGGCCGCCCGCTCGACCCGCCTGCGGTCTATCGGCCCGAGGTCCTCCCCGTGTTCGAGCGCGAGGTGGTCGAGGTAGGCGGCCTCCCCGTCGAAGGAGTCCCCGCAGTAGTCACAGTCCGGCATCCGGCACACGTCGGGGCCCGGGCCTCTCGACGGTTTCGGTCGTGCGCACTGACGGCACGACCGATACGCTGGCGGCGCGACATGCTCGGCGACACGACCGACGCCGACAGCCCGGGGACAGCCGGCGACCGACCGACGGGAGGGGGCCTTTTCCAAAGGTCTTTGCCTTTCCCGCGGCTAGCTGGCGGTAATGGAGGAAGTCGCGGCGGTCCGACGAGCCGCGTTGGACGCGGTCGGCGACGTCGAACCCGAAGGGCTTCGCGATCGGATCCGGGACCGACTCGACGACGGGTCGCTGGCGCCCGGCGTACTCGCAGTGTTGAGCGCCAGGGCCGTCCACGACGCCCGCGAAGCGGCCGAGAGAGAGTTCCCGGTCGACGCCGTCGCGGACCGCGGGGCCGGCGTGCAGCTCATCTACGAGGGACTGCGGTTGACGCGGACGCTCGTCCGTGACCCGCCCTGGGAGCGCGGACGGTCGCTGACCGACGGCGCCGGCGACGCCGCCGACGTGGACGTCGAGATCGACGCGCCGGACGTCGACGTCGGCTCGCCGCCGGGGCCCGACGGGGCGGGCGGGCCCCGCGCCGACGAGGCGGACCTGACCGAGGCGGACATGGCGGTGCTCGTGGCCGACGTCCTCGTCGCCCGCGGGTTCTACCTGCTGGCACGGACCGAGGCCGCCGGGGACGCGGTCGCGACCGTCCAGTCGTTCGGGCGCGACCAGACGGTCCGGCGGACGACCGGCGACGCCTCCCTCGACCGGAACCTGGAGGCCGACGTGTTCGAACTCGCGGCGGTCGCCGGGACGACTGCCGTCGGCGGGAGCACCTCGCCCACGCTCCGGGAGTACGTCTCGGGGCTGGCCCACGCCGAGGACGGGCTCCCGCTGGCTGACGGGCTGTTCACCGAGGCGACCGTCGGCGAACTCGAAGCCCGCCTCGACGGCGACGCGGCCGGGTCCGGCGGCGTCCCGACGTCTGCGGACTCCTGACCGCCCTCCGGGGATTCCGGATCGAAACGCCTAAAGACGAATCGGGGTTACGGTCGGATGGCGCCTGGGTAGCTTAGAGGTAAAGCGCGTCCTTGGTAAGGACGAGAGCCCGGG
>JBDGST010000014.1:0-16883 GCA_042217365.1 Haloarculaceae archaeon | reverse complement strand
ACAGCTCGATCTTCAGTCGAGTGCTCTCCCAGTCTGAGCTAAGGCGGCGCACCTCCAACGAGGCGCATGGGAGAAAAAAGGATTTCGAAACGGGTCCGCGAACCCACTCGCCGTCCCGCAGTCGCACGACGAACGGTCGCCGATCGCTCCGCGTCCCCGCTCATCACCCACACCGGTCGCGGTCTGGACCGCTACGCTCGGCACCGCCGTCCGGCCCGAGAGAGTCTGCCGCCCCGCCGTTCCCGCCGGCCTCGTCGTCTCCGCCGGCCTCGTCGTCCAGGTGGTCGGCGGCGTCGACGTCGTCCGCGTTGATCGAGACGTTCACCGCCCCGTGATCGGCGAGGCGGTCCAGCCACTCGCGCTTCTGTGCCTCGTCGGCGCTCTCCAGGTCCCCGAGCCCGTACTCCTGGCCGACACGGCGGTACTTCTCCCGGCCGACGTCGTGGTAGGGCATCACCTCCACTCTCCGGAGGTCGGGAAACTCCCGGCTCAGCGCGGCGATCGCGGCGAGGTGCTCCTCGCTGTCGTTGACGCCCTGCACGAGCGGGCAGCGCAGGACGACCTCGGCGCCCTCGCCGAGGAGAAACCGGAGGTTCTCGCGGATCCGCTCGTTCGAGACGCCGGTGAGTTCCGCGTGGCGCTCGGGGTCGGTCGCCTTGTAGTCGAACAGGAACACGTCGACGAGGTCGAGCAACTCGGCGTACCGCTCGCGGGGCGCGTACCCGCTGGTGTCGAGACAGGTGTGGATGCCCCGGTCGCAGGCGGCGGCGAGCAACCGCCTCGTGAATTCGAACTGGGCCATCGGCTCGCCGCCGCTGACCGTCAGCCCGCCGCCCGACGACTCGTAGAACGGGCGGTCCCGCTCGACCACCTCGATCAGGTCGGCGGCGCTACGCCACTCGCCGACCACTTCGAGGGCGTCGTTCGGGCAGACGTCGACGCAGTCGCCGGTCACCGCGCACCGCTCGCGGTCGAAGCGGTGGACGGGCCCGGACGCCGGGGCACCCGCCGACTGGTCGTCCTCCTCGCCCGGGGAACCGCCCGTCGGGCCGTCGCCTCTCAGGTGGGCCCCCGTCGGGCAGGCGTCCACGCAGGCGAGCGCGTCCTCGCACTCGGCGGGGTCGTAGGCCAGTTCCGGGTGGGGCGTCTTGGACTCGGGGTTGTGACACCACTCGCAGTTCAGCGGACAGCCCTTCAGGAACACGGTCGTCCGGATCCCGGGGCCGTCGTGCAGCGACGTCCGCTCGACCGAGAACACGAGGCCCTCGTCGTCGCGTCGGTTCGTCGGGTCGTCGGCTCGCTCGGTTCCGGACACGGGTACTCAGTGGAGTGTTCGCTCCAGGACCTCCCGCTGGACGTCCTCGTCGAGGTCGACGAACCGGGCGGTGAACCCGCCCACGCGGACGTACAGGTCCTGGTACTCCTCGGGGTTGGCCATCGCGCTCTCCAGTTCCTCCCGCCCGACGACGGTGATCATCGCCTGCGTGCCGCCGTTCGCGAAGTACGTCTCCAGCAGCGCCTCGACCTTCCCGAACGACTGGCGCCAGGTCCTGCGGCTGAACTTCATGTTCTGGACCGTCCCGGCGTGGACCGTCGGGTCCAGCTTCACCAGCGAGTTGAGCTTCGCGGTCACGCCGCTGTCGGCGTTGCCGCTGGTCGGCGCGTTCCCGTTGGCCATGGGCTCGCCGGCGCCCCGGCCGTCGGCCGACGCGCCCGTGTACCGCCCCATGATCGTGTTCGCCTCGTTGTTGATGAGGACGACCAGGTACGAGTCGAGGTCGGTCTCGCGTTTCTGCTGGCGGGTCACCTCGCAGACGTGCTCGTGGACCCGGGCGGCCATCTCGTCGGCTGCAGGGTCGTCGTTGCCGTACTTGGGCTGGGCGTCGAGCAGCGCCTGCAGGTCCGCGCGACCCTCGAAGCCCGACGCGAGCGCCTCGCGGAGTTCCGCCCGCGAGACGCGTTCGTCCCCGTAGACGAGTTCCCTGATCGCGGTCAGGCTGTCCGCGACGTTCGTGTTGCCGTAGGTTTCGAGGGTGCCCCCGAGGTGGCGGACGCCCCCGTCGAAGACCGGCTCGCGCTCGTCCATGCAGTCGTCGTACAGCATCGTCAGGTAGAGGCAGGGCGCCTCCTCGGCGACGACCTCGTACTCGATCCGCTCCTGCTTCGCGAGCGCCTCGACGTAGTGATCGACCTGCTCGCGGTACGCGTCCCACAGGTCGTCGAACGTCTCGTACTCCTCCAGGGTCCCCAGGTCCAGCCCCAGCTGCTCGCCCGTCGTCGGGTCGACGCCGCCGTGGATCGTGGCCTCCAGCGCCTTGAGCAGGTTGATGACGCCGTTGGGCGTCCCGAAGCTCCGGTGGTCGAAGATGTACTCGCCACAGCCGAAGGGGACGTACTGCTCGGCAGTCTCGCGGTCGACGTCGAACGCCTCCGCCGCGGCCGCGACGTTCACGTCGTCGTTGTAGAGGATCGGGTAGGTGGTGCCCGCACCGATCGACTCCATCGCCAGGTCCCATATCTCGGGATCCATTCCGTCGTACCACCGCAGCGAGAGCTGCGGTTCGCCGCGACCGACGCGCCGGGCCGTCTCGATCGCGAGCTTGGCGAACTCGTCGGCCGACGCCTCGTTCGGGCGCCCGCGCCCGCCGACGACGACGCGGCCGTTGAAGATGGTCTCCCGGTCGGCCACGAGCTCCCAGAACGATGCGAGCAACTCCGCCGCGCGCTCCTCGGTGAGGCGACCGGCTTCGAGGTCGTCGACGAGAAAGTCCCCCAGGTAGACGTCCATCCGGCCGTAGTTGCGCGAGCCCGAGAGGAGCGTGTACAGCCAGGACAGCTGGATCGCCTCGCGGAACGTCTCGGGCGCACGCTCGGTGAGTCGCTCCAGAACGCCCGCCAGGTCGCGCAGCTCCGCGGCGGACGCGTCGTCCGCGGCCGGGTCGTCGCTGGCGTCCGCTTCGAGGCGGTCGGCCCGCTCGCGCGCCCGGTCGGCGTACCACAGGCAGGTGTCCGCCAGTGCGTCGAGAGCGGTCTCCATCCCGGCGAACAGTTCGGTCTCCCCGCCCGCCCGGCGGGCCGCACGCCCGCGGTCGGCCACGAGGTCGCGCATACCGGGTATCCCGCGGTCCAGAAGCGTCTCGTAGTCGAGGTTGGCACCGGCCATCCGGTACAGCGGGAACGCGATCCCCGGCTCCCCGTTCCAGTTGTCCGAGGGGAGGGCTTCGGCGACGTCCTCGGGGTAGGCGTCTCGGACCTTCTCGTTGGTGGTCTCGCCGTCCCAGAAGTCGAGCATCGCCTCGACGCGCTCGCGGTACTCCGGGCTGAGGTCCAGCGACTCCATCTCCGACCGGATCTCCCCCTCGATGCAGTAGTACCCGACCGCCTCGCCCTGCTCGACGTTGAACCCGACCGGCGGCAACTCGATCCGGCCCGCGAACAGGTCGCCGTCCTCGACCTCTTCCATGATCGCGGGGAACTGAGCGTCCAGGCAGGCCGCCTCCCGGACGGCGGGGTGGTCGTCCAGGTGCTCGCGATAGGTCTCCGTGAACCCGAGTTCGAAGTCGAAAACGCCGTCGTCCCGGCCGGCGACGTCGGGCGAAGATCCGTTCATCGCTTCTAGCTAAACTGCCCGATCGATTAAATATAGCGCCGTGATCTGCCTGATCGTGTCAAACTGGCCACCGGACCGGACGAGAGGCCCCTCGCTCACCGGGCGTCCACTGGAACCGGACTGGGGAACGACCGGATGGCGGGCGTCCCCGGATCTCTCACGGACCGGTGCCCCTAACTCACGGCAGAAACAGGTCCTCGACGTCGAACTCGGCGCCGCAGTCGTCACAGACGTACCGCGTCCCGTCGCTCGTGCTGACGTGCCCGCCACAGGCGGGACACGACGACCCGTCTATCATGGCCCTGCATGGGGGAGACTGGTACAAAGCGTTTCCGGCAGACCGGGGACCTCGGACGGGGGCGCTCGCTCTGCCCCACCCGACCGATCAGGACTCGCCGCTCGGGACCTGGAGTTCGTCCTGGTTGACGCGGTAGACCCGGACGTTGCCCCACTGCTTTTCGAGTTCGACGCCGGCCATCGACTCGAACTGTTTGAGGTCGCCCGGGGCGTACGCCTCGCGCTCGTTCGGGCCGACGTAGACGTACTCCACCTCGTACACCGAGAGGAGCCACGCCCGGCGGTCGACCGGGCCGGTGTAGATGGACTCGACGTCGTCGACCCGGGCGCGGTAGACGCTTCCGCCGCGGTACCCCACCTCGTGGGCCCACCCGGCCAGCGTCGGGACGCCGGTCAGGCTGGAGACGGGGTTCGTCCAGCGGTACATCTCCCCGCCGGTCCCCGGCGCGGAGGCGATGTTGGGCTGGCCCTCCAGCGAGTCGAACCACGCGATCGCGGGCGCCTCGTCGGCGTGTTCCTGTTCGAGCCAGTAGAAGCCGTCGAGCGTCGGGTTGTCGGTGTGGGCGTGCGGGTTGAACCCGTCGCCGGAGAAGTGATTCGAGAGCGCGAAGGCACCGTACAGCGCGGTCGAGACGACGATCAGGACGGCGAAGACGCGGACCGCGGTCCGCCAGCGCCCGCGGGTCAGCGCGAGGTCCGGCGAGCGGTTCTCGATCAGGTGTGCGAGCATCGCGCCCGCGGCGACGGCCCAGAGGATCCAGACGTCGGCGTAGGTCTTGAACACCGTGTTGAGTCGCCCCGGCCCCGCCTGCTCTTTCACGTACGCGAACTCGACGATGACGACGATACCCGCACCCGCGATCAGCATGACCGTCTCGTAGCCGACGGCGTCGCGGACGCGTTCGACGGCAGCGTCCGTCCGGGAGGCGCCGAGCGCCTGGCCCCCGTCGGAGACGGCGCTCCGGCCGGCGTCGGCGGCCGTCGCGGTGGCGCGCCGGATGGCCCCCGCCTGGGTACGGAGGAGGATCCAGCCGACGACGACCATCGGCCCGAAGAGTGCCACAGCGGCGGCCGAGGCGCCGCCCCACGCGAAGACGACGACGAGGACGGTCATGACGGCGACCTCGCCGAGGTGCTCGCGGTCGAGTTCGGGGAGCGCGTGGCGCAGCAGGTAGACCGCGAACACGGCCGCGAACGCGCCGTGGACGGTGAGCAGCGCGGTCATCGAACTCCGGTCGGGGAGGAACCCGATCGACCGCCCGCTCGCGGTCGACAGCCAGAACGGCAGCGACCAGACGATCCCGAGGACGACGACGGCGACCGCGCCGACGAGCGCGGTGACGTGGCGCACGACCTCGTGACCCGGGCCGTCGGCGGGGACGGGCACGCGGTCGGTCACTGCCGACGGGAGCAGCGTCGTCGGGTCGGCGGGGGCGAGCGCGAGCGCGAGGAAGGTGAGGCCCCCGACGGTCGGGAACGACCAGGTGTTGACGACGCCGAGCAGCCCGGCCAGGGGCGGCACGACGCCCAGCACCAGCAGGCGGCGGCGCGTCGTCTCCGACGCGGGCGTCCGGTAGTAGCTGAAAAAGACGGCGGCGACGAGCAACACGAACGGCGTGCTCATCATGTGTGCGTGCATGTCGCCGTTGAGCCACGCGAACAGGGGGAACTCGTTGATCGTCCCGTCGATGACGCGGCTGGCCGTCCAGTAGAAAAAGGCGTCCGGGCCGTTCGCGGCGAGGCGCTTGACTTCGAGGCCGAGCGTGTCCGCGACGAACGTGCCGAGACCGCCCGGCGCCGCCCAGATGAGAAAGCGCCCGGCCGTCGACAGGTTGCCGGCGAAGCCGACGAAGAAGGCGCCGAACGCGCCGGCGCGGACCCGGGAGACGCCGCGGCTCGCGGCGACCGACCCGGCGAGGCCGTACGCGGCGGTGACGAGCATCCCGTAGAAGCCCGCGAGCGCCAGGTTGTAGGCGTAGCGCGCCTCGGTACCGGTCACGCGGGTGAGCAGAGCCGCGAGCAGGTGGCCGCCGTAGTAGTACTTGACGGGGCGGCCGGCGAACCACATGTCCTCCGGGGGGAGCGCGTCGGCCCGCAGGAGAGTCTGAAGCAGGCCGAAGTCGAGGAACTTCTCGCCCATCGTCGGGTGGACGCCGGCGTCGACCGACCGGATCGCGACCATCAACAGGAACCCGATCGTGAAGACGACCGCCGTTTCCGCGTACCGGCGGCGGTCGATCGCGGCGTCGCGGTAGGTCAGACCGGCGGCAGCGACGGCCAGGACGGCGAGCCCGGCCCACAGGCCGGCGGTCAGCGAGAGGTGACCGACGAGGTAGGCGACGACCCAGACGACCGCCAGCGCGACCGGGAGCGCCATGCTCGCCCCGCGGTCCGCGAGTCTGGGGAACAGCGCCGACGCGAGGGGCATTCCGACCGCCATGAACGCGAGGTAGGCGACGAGCCACCAGATGACGAGCCCGTATTCCATCACCCGGCAAAGCGCCGCGCGCCCCTATACGTTTTGCGGACCGCCGGACGGGCAACGGGGGAGACGGCTTCCCGGACCGCAGCATTGGCGACAGGGGAAGCGACGAGCGGCGGGAGAGTCGAATCGTTTTTACTCGCTGCCGAAAACGGTTGGGGCAATGAGTCAGTCGGTCGGTATCGTGATCCCCGCCTTCCGTCCGGACGTCGACCGCCTGCGGGCGTACGTCGACGCTGTCCGGGAGGAACTCGACCCCGAGACGGTCAGGATCGAGGTCGACGACCCGGGCTCGGCGGTCGCGACGGCGCTGGCGGAGGTCCCGGCGACGGTGAACGTCTCGCCGTACCGCCGGGGGAAGGGCGCGGCGGTCACAGACGGGTTCGAAGCGCTGGAGACGGACGTGCTCGCCTTCGCGGACGCCGACGGGAGCACGCCGCCGGCCGAACTGGCCGCGGTCGTCGACGCGGTCGTCGGGGGGAGCGCCGACCTCGCCGTCGGGTCGCGGCGCCACCCCGACGCCGAGATCACGAGCCACCAGACGTTCGCCCGGCGGTTCCTCGGCGACGGGTTCGCGTGGCTCGCGCGCCGGTTGCTCGCTGTCGACCTCTACGACTACCAGTGCGGGGCGAAGGCGCTGACGCGGCCGGCCTGGGAGGGGGTCCGCGGCCACCTCTACGAGGCCGGGTTCGCGTGGGATGTCGAACTCGTGGCGATGGCCGGCGCGCTCGAACTCGACGTCGCGGAGGTGCCGATCACATGGGAGGACAGGCCGGGCTCGACGGTCTCGCCGGTCCGGACGTCGATACGTCTCGCGCGGGCGCTGCTGACCGCCCGCCACCGGGCGAAACAGATCAGCGACAGCCGGGTCCACAACGCCATCGCGGCGACCCGCGAGGACCCGACGGCCCTCGTCGACAGGCAATGAGCGACCGCGAGGAGTTCCTCCGGCGCCGCGTCGAGTCGCTGCTGTCCGGCGTCCGGTTCGGGAAGTTCGTCTCCGTGGGCGCCATCGGTGCCGTTTTCGACGTGACGACGCTGGTCGGGCTGACCGAAGTCGTCGGGCTCTCGGCGGCCGTCGCGAACGTCTTCAGCATCGAAGTGGCCATCCTCGTGATGTTCCTGGTCAACGACAACTGGACGTTCGCGAACGAGGGGCGCGACGACGCCCGGTCGCTCGGCGGTCGGCTCCTCCGGTCGCACCTGGTCCGGGCGGGCGGGTCGACCGTCCAGTATCTCCTGTTCGTCGCCGTCTTCTACGGCGTCGCGGTCGACCTCTCGCTGCTGGGCGTCGACCTGTGGCTCGTCCTCGTCAAGGGCGGCGCCATCGGTACCGCCATGCTGATCAACTACGTGTTCGAGAGCCTGTTCACGTGGCGGGTCCACGAGTGACCACGACAAGAACTCACGGACGCCGGCCGAATCACAATCCTTAATGGCCGGACAGGGTTACGGACTGGTAGCGGGATGGGATAGCCAGGAGATTCCGGCGGGCTCATAACCCGCAGACCGGTGGTTCAAATCCACCTCCCGCTACTTCTCACGAACTCATCGACAAGCGGCGCGTTTCATCGCACCGCGACCCGTGAGTGTGTCGTCGCGGTCGTGGATTTGAACCCAGGAAGTCACAGCCCGGAACGGCGAGCGGAGCGAGTCGCACGCCCGGACTGTCTCCCCCCAGGTTCAAATCCACCTCCCGCTACTTCTCACGAACTCATCGACAAGCGGCGCGTTTCATCGCACCGCGACCCGTGAGTGTGTCGTCGCGGTCGTGGATTTGAACCCAGGAAGTCACAGCCCGGAACGGCGAGCGGAGCGAGTCGCACGCCCGGACTGTCTCCCCCCAGGTTCAAATCCACCTCCCGCTACTTCTCGACGTACTACCGGCGCGGAGTCTCGTCTCCGCGCCTCCCCGTCGCGCTGTCGCGACCCGCGAGTGCGTCGTCGCGACACCCACCGAACGGAGCGAAACGCTTCGCCCGTCGTCGTCAGGACGGCTATCCCTGAACCTCGTCCAGGAAGCCGAGCCAGCGCTTGTAGTCCTCGATCTCGGCGCTCTGTGACTTCTCGGCGTAGTCGGGGTGGCGGATCTTCTCCAGCGCGTTCAGCGCGCGGTCGATCCCGATTATCTCGTCCGCGAGGTCCTCGCCCTCCTCCCTGTCGAGCGGTTCCGATTCCAGGCGTTCGATCCGGCGGGACCGCTCCGCCCTGAGGGTCCGTTTGGCCGCTTCGAGCGTCTCCTCGGTCTCGGGGGGGAGGCGGTCCATCTTCTTGGTCTCGATGAGAAACTCCGCGAGGGCGAACTCCTCGCCGTCGACCGTGATCGCCTCCGGGAGCGACGCTCCGACGGTCGCAGTCTGGCGGTTCACCCGTTCGAGTAGCCGCTCGCGTTCGTCCTCGTCCATACCCGGACCGTTCCCTCCCAGCCCCAAAGCTTCCCCGTCTGGAACGCACCTCCGGGGCGTCAGACGCCCTCGACGGTCTCGCGGAAGGCGACGACGTCCTCGTGGGCGGCGTCGATGGTGTCGGCGGTCCCGGCGTCGACGTCGTCCGTCAGGTCGTCGAGCGCGTTCTCGATCCGGGCCAGTCGACCGTGGTCGGGGCCGCGCTCGCGGGTGGCGAGGGTGTCGAGCTGTCCAGCGAGGTCGTCGAGGCGGTCGGCCGCGTCCGGGTCGCTCGCGTTTTCGGCCGCCGATTCGAGTCTGTCGCGCGCTGAGGCGAGTTCGTCGCGTACCATGCGGGCCAGTAGTACGGATTCCCGGAAATGGATTACGGCGGTGACACGTGGGGGACGGCCACTCGCCGATCGACCCGCGGGGCGAGGCGATCGATTGCAGGGGCGGACCTCCCCCGACCGGCGACTCGACCTGCTGTTCCCCCGCTCTCGGCGCCGATACCGCGTTGGAAACCGTGAGAGCTGTCCCGTGGACTACATACTATCGTGCCGATATATCGGGGGTGTATAAACCACCGAAGCGCCGTGTGAGTGCCTTTCCGGGGAGATAACCGCCCGTATACATCATATTCGATCACGAACTAATCAGAACCAAAACATGTTTACCCCGGGATCGACTACAGTGACGCGAGAACCCCATGAGTTCAGTCGAAACGCGTTCGGACTGGGCCGACCCGGGGGCACTCGGGTTCGCGCCGCTCGCCGGGATCAACATCGTCTTCGCGGGCGTGTTCCTCCACTGGTGGGGGAGCGAGGCCTACGTGCCCCTCGTGGCGGTCGTGGGCTTCGTCGGCGGGATCTGCCAGCTACTGACCGGGCTCATCGGCCTCCAGCGCGACGACGCCTGCGGCGGGACGCTGATGGCCGCGTTCGGCATGCTGTTCATGTGGGGCCCGGGCATGATGCTCGTGCTACACAAGACCGGCGTCGCCGGCGCGCTCGACCCCCTCTTCGGCGCCTGGAACCTCTTCCTGGGCGTCCTGCTCGCGACGTGGTCGATCGCGCTCGTGACGAAGCCGTGGTTCGAGTTCCTCATCGGACCCTACGGCGGCCTCACGCTCGTCGCCGCCGGCCTCCACCACGTCGTCGGCCTCGACGCCGTGGTCCCGGGCGTGCTGTTTCTCGGCCTCTTCGCCTGGGGGATGTACATGCTCGCTCACAGCCTCGGCCGGATGTCCGGGATCGCGGTCCCGCTCGGCCGTCCCGTGTCCGAGATCTTCGGAGTGGGTGACGGGGGCGCCGTCGCTCGCCAGCCCGCGAGCGGCGACTGAGACGGTCTCCCGGCAGTTTGCGGGCGACTGACCGGTCGTCGCTCGCCAGTAGAGCGCCGGTTCTCCGCGGAACGCTTCGACCGCTCAGAAGCCGAGAGCCCGGCGGTACTGCGGCGGCGCGTCCACCTCGTCGGTGACGTCCAGCGCCTCGGCCGCCCGGAGCGGGAAGTACGGGTCCCGGAGGAACTCCCGGCCGACGATGGCCAGATCGGCTCGCCCGTTGGCTACGACGGCCTCGGCCTGTTCCGGCGTCGTGATCCCGCCGACGGCGCCGACGGCGACGTCGCGCTCCGTCTCCTCGCTGATCCGCTCGGCGAACCGGACCTGGTAGTTCGGCCCGGCCCGGTCGGGGTGGCCGTCGGGGTGGATGCCCCCGGTGCTCACGTCGATCAGGTCGGCGCCGACTTCGTGGAGGCGGTCGGCCAGCCGGACCGACTGTTCGACGGTCCAGGAGTCGCGGTCGTCGAGCCAGTCGGTCGCGGAGATCCGGACGAACACGGGGGCGTCGTCGGGCCAGACCTCCCGGACGGCGGCGGTCACCTCCCTGGCGAGGCGGGTCCGGCCCTCGAAGTCGCCGCCGTAGTCGTCCTCGCGGCCGTTGGTCACCGGCGAGAGGAACTGGTGGAGCAGGTAGCCGTGGGCGGCGTGGACTTCCGTCACCTCGAACCCGGCGTCGCGGGCGCGGGCCGCCGCGGCCCGGAACGCCTCGACGACGCCGTCGATCCCCTCGCGGTCGAGCCGGCGGGTCGCCGGCGGCTCCTCGCCCTCGTAGGGCCAGGGTTCGCCCGTCGGGCCGACGACGTCCCAGCCCCCGTCCTCCGGCGCGACCGGGCCGTGCCCCTCCCAGGGACGGCGCGTCGAGGCCTTCCGCCCGGCGTGGGCCAGCTGGACGGCCGGGACGCTGCCCTGCTCGCGGACGAACCGGGTCACGGGAGCGAGCGCGTCGGCCTGTTCGTCGCGCCAGAGGCCCAGGTCCTCGGGGGAGATGCGCCCGCGGGCTTCGACCGCAGTCGCTTCGGCCATCACGAGGCCGGTGCCCCCGACCGCCCGGGAGCCCAGGTGGACCCGGTGCCAGTCGGTCGCGAGGCCGTCGCGGTCCTCGCAGGAGTACTGGCACATCGGCGACACCATCACGCGGTTGGGAACGGTCGTCCCGCGGAGTTCGAGCGGCGAGAAGAGCGTTGACATCCCCGGCCCTTCGCGCGCCCCGGCCATAGGGACCCCGCTGGCAGCGAGGTTTTCCGATCTCGCGGACGCGCCGTCCGTTTCACCCGTCGACCCAGCGCGGCCGGGTCGGCACGTCGAAGCGGTCGGTAACGAGGAGGCCGGCGCCGAGCAGCGCGGTGACGGCGACGGGGATCCAGTTACCGAAGGCGGCGTTGATCGCGCCCCAGAGGACGACGAAACTCACCATGTCGTCGAGCATGTACCCGGTGGCCGCCAGGCGCTCGATGAGGCGGTCGCGGTCGAAGCCGACGTCGAACAGCCCCACCGAGACGGTCGCCGAGAGCACCCAGCCCGCGAAGTTCGAGAGCGGGACGCCGTAGAACGCGCCGCCCGCGCCGTACACCCAGAAGCCCAGCGCGACCGCGCCCGGGTCGAGCGCGACGTCGACCGCGATCACCGTCGCGACGACGACCGGCAGGCGGACCCACCGCGAGCGCGCCCGGTCGCCCAGCAGGAGCAGGCAGAGCAGGTAGCTGTTGAGCACCAGCGGGAAGAAAAACACCGGCAGGCCGAGCGGGACGCCCGCGAGCATCGGCCCGAGCGCGACGCCGTACTCGAAGGCGCCGTAGGGCCACCCGGTGGTGACGCCCACGAACTCGATCCCGTAGGCGTAGGCGGTCAGCGCGAGCAGCGCCGCCGTCGCTCGGCGGTCGACCAGCGGCGCGACGCCGGCCACGAGCGGCAGGCGCATCACCGCGACGCCGACCAGCACCAGCAGCGGGTTGAACGAGAGCCACGGCGGCAGCCACCCCCGGGCGCTCGCGAGCAGCAGCGCGGCGCCGGTGACGGGGAACACGACGGCGATGGTAAAGCGGTTGTTCCGGACGAGGGCGTCGAGGCGCGCCTCGACCGCTTCCCGGTCGTACCCGCGGACGGCGCGCCGCGCGGCGTCGGTTTCGGCTTCAGACGCCATAGACCAGCCCCCAGAGCCCGCCCATCGTCAGGAGCGCGCCGACGGCGGTGTTCAGCGCGGGGAACCACCAGTAGGCCCGGTCGACGGCCACGTCGCCGAGCGCGACGGCCGCGGTGAACACGGGGTAGACGGCGAGCAGCGCGCCCAGCGCCGGGTGGACCAGGGCGAACGCGGCGGCCGAGAGCGTCCAGACGGCGGCGCAGTAGCCGTACGTCCGGGGCTCGCCGAGGACGGTGGCGGTCGTCCGGATGCCGGCCGCGCGGTCGGGTTCGATGTCCGGGACGGCCGAGAACGTGTGCATCGCCATCGTCCAGAGCCACCCGCCGGCGACGGCGAGCGCCGGCGGGAACGACCCCGAGACGGTCGCGTAGGCGACGACGGCCGGCAGCACGTACAGGCCGTTCGAGACCGAGTCCAGGAACGGCGTCGTCTTGAAGCGAAACGGCGGGGCGCTGTACTCGACGGCCAGCGCGAGGAAGGCCAGCATCGCGACGACGGCCCGCGTCGGGAGCAGGGGGAGCGCCGCCACCGCGAGGACGCCGCTCGCGACGACGGCGAAGTCGACGCCCCGACCGCCCTCGTAGCGGACCTCCCTGTCGTCTTTCTTGGGGTTCTCCTCGTCGACGTCGGCGTCGAACACGTCGTTGACGCCGTAGAGGAAGACGTTCGCGGGCACGAGGAAGTAGGCGTACAGGCCGATCAGCAGCGGCGAGAACGGTTCCCCGACGGTCTCGGCGCCGTAGACGCCCCCCACGAGCGCCGGCCCGGCGAGGTACGGCCAGAACCGCGGCCGCGAGAGGCGAAGCAGGTAGCCGGCCCGGGAGTCGGCGGGGGGGACGAGCGACGCGAGGCGCGACCTGACCGAAACCATGCCTAGCTGGCGTCGTCGATCAGGGCCTGGGCGGTGTGCTCGCCGCTGATGAGGCACATCGGCACGCCGATGCCGGGCGTGGTGAACGACCCCGTGAAGTAGAGGCCGTCGACGGCCGACGAGCGGTTGGGCGGCCGGAGGAGCGCGGTCTGCCGGAGGGTGTGGGCGAGCCCGAGCGCCGTCCCCCGGGTGGCGTTGTAGCGCTCGACGAACTCGGAGACGCAGAACTCCTCCTCGACGACGATCCGGTCGCGAAGATCGACCCCGGTGTTCGCGGCCACGTCGTCGAGCACCAGGTCGCGGAAGCGCTCGCGCTTCGCGTCGTCGTCGTCGAGTCCCGGTGCGATCGGCACGAGCACGAACAGGTTGCTGTGGCCGTCGGGCGCGACGCTGTCGTCGGTCTTCGAGGGGACACAGAGGTAGTAGGCGGGGTCGTCGGGCCAGGCCGGGTCCTCGAAGATGCGGTCGAAGTGCGGGTCCCAGTCGTCGGGCAGCACGAGCGTGTGGTGGGCCAGTTCGGGCACGTCGCCCTCGATACCGAGATAGAGGAGGTACGCCGATGGCGCGTAGGTACGGTCGTCCCAGTAGCCGGCGTCGTACTGGCGCTCGTGCCCGGGGAGCAGTTCCTGCTCGGCGTGGGCGTAGTCGGCGTTGACGACCACGCGGTCGGGGTGTCGTTCCGTCCCGTCCGCGGTCGCCACGAGGAAGCCGTCCTTGCGGCGGGTGACCTCCGTGACCTCGGTGCCGGTTTCGAAGGTGACGCCGCGCTCGCGGGCCAGCGCGACGACGGCGTCGATGACTATTCCGATCCCGCCCTCCGCGGCCGCGATGGCGCCGTCCTCCGGGTCGGCTCCGCCCGGCGCGGCGTCCGCGGCGAGCGCCTCGCCCGGCGTGACGCCGCCCTCGGTAGCGACGGGGTAGTAGACGCCGAGGTTGAAGTCGACGTGGCTCATGATGTTGTACAGCGCGGGCGTGCTCTTGGGCGACCCGCCCAGGAACACCAGCGTGTACTGCATGATCTGCTGGAGCTTCGGGTCGTCGAAGTACCGCTCGACGTGGCGCTGCATCGACCGGACGAGCTTGAGGCCGACCGGCGCGGCCAGCATCACGTCGAGGTCGACCCAGTCACGGAGGCGCGAGCGGTCCTCGTAGACGAACTTCTCCATGGCCGTCTCGTAGTGGCGCTCGCTCGTGGCGAGGTACTCGTCGAACGCCTCGCCGGCGCCCGGTTCGATCGCCTCGAACAGCTCCCGGTTTTTGCGCCGGTCGGGGCTGATGTCGACCGGGTTCCCGGGCGACTCGCCGCTCGCCGCGGGCGAACCGCCGCCGTCCGTATCGATCCCGCCGTCCTTGAAGAAGATCCGGTAGTGGGGGTCCAGCCGTTCGAGGCCGTAGTAGTCCTCGGGCGCCTTCCCGAAGTGGCCGAAGAACCGCTCGAAGACGTCCGGCATCAGGTACCAGGACGGCCCCATGTCGAACCGGAAGCCCTCGCGTTCGAGGCGGCTGGCGCGGCCGCCGAGCTGGTCGTTTTTCTCCAGCAGGGTGACGTCCGCGCCGGCGTCGGCCAGGTAACACGCCGCCGAGAGGCCGCCGATCCCGCCCCCGACGACGACGACGGACTCCTCCGGTATCCGCGCGCCCGTGTCTGCGCTCATTTTCCCACACTACTGGCCCTGTCGGCAAAAAGGGGCCGCCCAACTGGTGCGAGGGTCCGACCGACCGACCCCGGTCCGGTGGCGGACCGGTCCCGCCGGGCGACAGCCTTATGAGTGGCCCCGGGCGAATTGACGTACGATGAGTATTAACGCTTTTTCCGATATTAATAACCACCTCGGACGCCCGTCGCTGGCCGGGGTCGCGGGGGTCGTGGTGCTGGCGGTGCTGTCGGTCGTCGCGGCGTCGGCGGGACTCTGGAAGGTGCTGGCGATCGGGTGGGTGGCGTTTCTGGCGATGGCGGTCGGGGCGGCCCTCGGCGCGCGCGCGGCGTCGACGGATCCCTACAGGCTGGTGTGGGGGTACGGGCTGGCGAGCGGCGCGATGATAGCGAGCGCGTCGATGTTCCTGCTCCCGCAGGCGGTCGGGATCGGGGAGACGGCGGGGTCGGCGAAACTCGGCGGGGCCGGGGTCGCGCTCGGGCTGGTCGTGGGGTACAGCGCGCACGTGCTCGGCCACCGGCTCACCCACGTCGAGGTGTCGATGGACCTGACGAGCGCCCAGATAGCGACCCACGCGTTCGCCGCGGGGCTCATCATCGGCGTCGTCTACGGGTCGATGCCGGGGCTGGGGATCCTGCTCGGGCTGGCGATCGTCTCGCACAAGGGCCCGGCGGGGTACGCGGCGGCGCGGCGCCTCCGGCGGGCCGGCAAGCCGGTGTCGGCACTGCTGTTGCCGGCGGCCGGCGTCGGGATCACGGCCATCCCGGCCGCCGCGGTGTCGCTCCCCGAGGCGCCCGCGCTGAACGCCGTCGTCTTCGGGTTCGCGTCCGGCATCTTCCTCCACGTCGCGATGGACTTCCTGCCCCACTGCGAGGCCGGGTCGGAGATCGACCAGGTCTGCTCGATCCACGAGGAATCTCACCACCTGCTCGACCGCCTCCGGACGCACGCGGTGGCCAGCACCGCCGTCGGCGGCGTCGCCGTCGTCGCCGCCTGGGTCGCGCTCACCGCGTGACGTCGTCTTCCGGCGTGGCGGTCCGGTGTGACCCGTCGACGATAGTCGGGCGGAGGGGCGCCGCCGCGACGGCTGACAGAAGTACGGGGTGGCGCGCGCTGTCGCGCCCGCTGTGGCGCGACGACGTCGTGCGAGGGACGAGCGAGGGAGCGGCGCGACCGAGCGAGTCGGCTGGGGAGGTCCGTGGCTGTGGTCCGCGCGCCCCTGGCGGACTGAAAGGGCGAGGCGCGCGAGGCTCGAACAAGTGAGAGCCTCGACGCGAACGGGGAGCCGGGCGACCCGTGAGCGCGTCGCGGCCGGTGCGCGGGCCCTATCCGAGTGAGCACGGCGAACGGGGATATCCCGCACAGCGGCCGCGAGCGCGTCGAGGGCTTTCGACGGGCCCTCGACGCTCGCGGGCCCTCGACGCTCGTGGGCCCTCGACGCTCGCGGGCCTGTGGCGAGGCCGAGATCGGTCCGGCGGGAGAGCGGGCGCCGTCACGAACGGCGAGCGACGAAAGCCCTCGGCGCGCTGGCCTCCCGCGGCTCGCTGCGCGCTTCGCTCGCGGTACTCGCTCCAGTGCTTGCTTCGCCGGGGTTCGGCCAGCCCACCTCGCCCTTTCAGTCCGCCAGGGTTCGTCGTGCTCGCGGGCCACCCCGCACCACCCCGCACCGCACCACCCCGCACCGCACCACCCCGCACCGCACCGCTCGACTCCGCGTCCACACACCTCCCCAGCCGATTCGCTCGTTCCCTGCGGTCACTCGCTCATCCCTCGCACGACGTCGTCGCGCCAGACCCGGCGCGACAGCGCGCGCCAGTCACTGAGATTCCGTGTCAGTCACACGGCTCCTGGATCAGTCACCGCAATCCTGGACCAGTCCCGGAACTCCGGATCAGTCTCTCGCGTACAGGACCAGCCACTCGCGTCCAGGATCAGTCGCTCGTATCCAGAACCAGTCACTCGATCCCCTACTGATCGGCTACTCCATCGACGCGGGAGAGGTTGCCGTCGTCCGTCGTCTCTTGATCACCTCCCCACGCTCGTTCGGCGGTCACTCCCGCTCCCGTTCGGGTCCTCTCTCACTCGCGCTCGCGTTCCGGTTC
>JBDGST010000056.1:0-17079 GCA_042217365.1 Haloarculaceae archaeon | reverse complement strand
AACCCCACCGCGATGATCCTCTCGGGCCGCCTGATGTTCGACTACATGGGCTGGACGGACGCGGCGAACCTCGTGCGCGACGCCGTCGAGGAGACCATCTCCTCGGGGACCGTCACCTACGACCTCGCCCGCCAGCGCGAGGACGCCGAGAAGGTCGGCACCTCCGCGTACGCAGAGACGATCGTCGAGAACGTCGAGAAGCTGTCGTAGCGGTTCGGTCCGGCGCTGTTCTCCGGCCCGCGCGCCGGAGCGGCTCGCGTCTGGTCCGGCCGGCGCGTCTTCACTCCCGGTCGTGGACCTGCTCCCACCTGCGCGCGGTGTCGATCCAGTCGGGGCGCCGGACGGTCGTGTTCCCGACGCCGGTCACGACAGTCCGCCGGACGACGCGGACGGTCCGGTTTTTCACTGTCGCGTCGTACGCGATTCGCCACCGGGTCACGACGCCGTCCTCGCGCACTCTCGCGGTCAGCGACACGTTTCGCAGGTCGGTCACGTACGGCGGGGTCGGCAGGAGCCCCGGCCGGCGGAGCGCGCTGCCGACGAGAACGACTCCCGACGGTCGGTCGACGACCCCGACCCGGACTGCCCGGAGTGTACTGACCAGCACCCTCGACCCGTCGACGCCCTCTATCGGACTGGGTGCGTTCGCCCAGCCGTAGAAGGTGGGCTCGTCCCCGACGAACCGCCGGGTCGCGTGGACGCTCCCGTTCGTCCAGTACTCGAGCGTGACGGGAAGCGTCCCGGCCGGGAAGTCGACGACGGTCCGGTTGAACCACCCCGCGTAGGCGTCGCCGCCGGCGGCGACGCGGCGCGTCCGGTTGGTCCAGCGCAGCGTCCCGTCGGCCCCGCTGATGCGCTGGCGGCTCACCACCGTGTAGCTGGTCCTCGCCAGGAAGCGGGAGTGGGCCTTCCCGAGTACGGCCGGTTCGACGCTCCCTTCCGAGACCCCCGGCGGGTACGTCTCGCCGGCCGTCGGGACCGGCGCCGGCGTCACAGTCCCGCGGTCGCTCCCGCCGCCGACCAGGCCGGAACAGCCGCCGAGGACGACCATGGCCGCGACGAGCGACCGTGCAAGACGGTCCCGTGACATTCGATCACATTCGGTCCCGGCCGTACATACAGGTGTCGGGGGTCGGCGCCGGGTGGCCGTCCCGGCCACAGCGGAAGTGAACCTGTTTACGATGGACGCCCCGGCGGCCGCCACCGGTACCGGGCCGCGACGTTCAGCGACCCGTCGGGCAGGAGGAGGTCGAAGGCGCGGTCGCCGTCGGCCCCCCCGCGCTCGGTCACGGCCAGCATGTAGGGCAGCCAGAGTTCGCCCTCGCCGGGGCGGCCGCCGAACGCCCGGACGGCGTCGACGAAGGGCAGGCCGTCGGCCGGGTCGGCCCCGGCCGGGGGCTCCTCGAACGCCTTGATCGTCCGGGTGACGAGGTCGACGACGAAGAGGTAGCCGCCCGCGGCGGCGACGCTGATCGGCAGCAGGAAGTCGTCGCTCGCGCGGTCGTAGCCCGGCCGGCCGAATGCCGTCCAGTCGCCGTCGGCGTAGCGCTGGACGCGGTTGTTGTTCTCGTCGGCGACGTAGACGCCCCGCCGGCCGACGGCGACGTCCGCCGGGTTCCAGAACCCGCCCTCGAAGTGTCCGAACCCGCCGCGGTCGCCCTCGAACGCGACGGCGTCGCGCGCCCGGTCGTAGGTCCAGAGGCCCACCCGGGCGTTCCCGGAGTCCGCGACGTAGACGCGCGCGCGGTCGCCGTCCAGCGGGGCGACGGCCATCCCCCGCGGGAGTTTCGCCTCGCCGTCCCCGATACCCCAGGGCGCGAAGGAGGTGACGTGTGCGAGTTCCACGCCCGCTCCCGTTCCGGTACTGTCGCCGGACCCGCCCCCCGATCGCTCGGCCGGCCGGCGCTCGTAAACGTGTATCTGGCCCCCGTCGTCGGCGTCGCGGTAGGCGACGCTGTAGTCCGAGACGAACACCCGGTCGCCCGCCGCGGTTCCCCCCGGGGCGCGTTCGCCGTCCCCGCCGGCGCGTGTGCCGCGCTCGTTTCCCGGCCAGACCGCGACGCCGAACGGGAACCGGCTGGCCGGCAGCGCGACGGGGGCGAGTCCGGGGCCGGTCGCGCGGTCGGCGGCGGGGTCGAGGTCGGGCGCTCGCTGGACGCGGCCGTTCCCGGCGTCGGCGACCCACGCCGCGAGGTCGCCCGCCGTGCCCTCCGCCCGGCCGGCGTCGTCGCGCCCGTCCAGTAGCGCCGACCCGGCGGGGAAAGCGAGTCGGCCGGGCGCGTCGCGGGGCGACCCCACCGAGGCGAGGCGCTCGGCGGCCCGCCGGTCGACGTCGAGCGCGTACGCGGAGACGGTGTGGGCGAGCGACTCCGCGACGAGCGCGCCCGGCGTCGGGTCGTCGCCGTGGTCGTCGTCGACCGCCGGGACGCGGAACGGCGCGACCGCGACCGCCCCGCGGAACCGCCAGTTCGCGGCCGAGGGGTCGCGGTCGACCGCGACGCACTCCTCGCGGCGGGCGTACGGGCTCGGGTCGTCGTCGGTCGCCGCCGGGAGCGTCCCCTCGGCGACGCCGGCGCCGTTGAAGACGTACGCCCGGCCGGTCGCCGCGTCCGGGACGACGATCTCGCCCGCCGCGGCGCTCTCCCCGCCGACGCCGACGGTCGCCACGTCCCGGGGCATCGGGACGTCCCCGAGCGTCGGCGACGCCCGCCCGGCGAACGGCGCGGCCGTCCCGTCGGGCGCCGCGCGGACGACGGTCCCGTACTTCATCGGTCCGGCGCCGTCGTCGTGGAGGATCCCGTAGCCGGTGTTGGCGACGTAGACCCGGCCGGCCCCGTCGGCGGCCAGCCCCTGTGGCCAGTACAGGGGCACTCCCGCCCCCTCCTCCTCGCCTGCGCCCTCGGCCACGACCGACCGAAACGAGTCCCGTACCCGGCCGTCCCCGTCGAAGACGACGACCCGCCCCCGGAGGTCGTCGCCCTCGTGGTAGAACTCGTCCGAGACGAACACGCGGACCCCGGCGGCGCCGGCGTGGGTCGCGACGCCGTTCGGGTGGAAGGGTCCGGGCGCCTCGAACGGGCGGGCGTCGGTCACGCGCGGCAGGCCGTCGCGGTACTCGTAGGCGAGGCGCTGGACGCGCCCGTTCCCGAGGTCGGTCAGGTAGAACGCGGCCTCGCGGGGGTGGTGTGCCAGCCGGAACGGCAGGTCGAACTCGCCGGGAGCGTCCCCCGGTCCCCCGACGACGCCGAGGACGCGCTCGAACGCCCGGTCGACGACGAGCAGTCTGTTGTGCCCGGCGTCGACCGCCCAGACGTTCCCCCGACGGTCGGTCGCCGCGCCGACCGGCGAGTCCAGTACGACCCTCGTCTCCCCGAGGTCGACCGGGAACGGCCCCGCCAGTTCGTCCCCCCGGCGGCCGACGCTCCCGGCGAACGTGAACCCCGTCATGTCGAACGTGTCGGCGCTTCGACAGCGCCCCGTTTAGGTGTTGCGCGTGGCGGCGTCGTCGCCCCGTTCGGGACCCGGGTCGTCCCCGTCGGCCGCGCCATCGCCAGCCCCGCAGTCGTCGATCTCGCCGTCAGAACGGGTCGTCGTCGGTCCCGCCCTCGCCATCAGTCGCCCGGTCGAACTCGATCAGTATCGCCGGCCCGTCGTCCCCGTCGCCGCCCGGGTCGTCGTCACCGGCCTCGTCACTGAGGTCGTCGCCCTCGGTCACGCGCACCGCGCCGCCGGAGCGGTCGACCACCCAGGCGAACAGCCAGCAGCCGACGGCCGACGCCCGGTCGAGGACTCGCTCGGGGTCGAGCGCGGCCGGTGCGAGCGAGTTCCGGTCGACGGTCCCGTCGGTCGGGGCGACCCGGACGCGCACCCGGTCGTCCGCCGCCTCGGCGTCGACGCGCAGGCGAGGCTCGCTCGCGTCGGACAGTTCGGCGACCCAGGCGACGAGCCCCTCGAACGCCTCGGGCAGCGCCGGGTGGGCCGCCACGACGGCCGACTCCGGGACGGCCGCGTCGACGCTGACCGGCCGCGATACCCGGCTGACACCGGCGGTGGCGGCGTCGCCGAGCGACACCGCGCGGGTCTCGTCGGGGTACTCCAGGACGTCCTCGACCGTTCGCGCGGTCGCCGCCGCCGCCGTGAGTTCGTCGCTCCGCCGGCCCATCTCGGCCGCCGTCCGGCGCGCGTCGCCCGTGGCCTCGGCGGCGATGATCTCGGCGTGGCCCTTCACGAGGGTCAGCTCGTTCCGGAGGTTGTGCCGGAGGACGCGGCCGATCACCTGCTTGAACAGCGACAGCTCCTCGGCGCGGCGCTTGCGCCCGGTCACGTCCCGGCAGGTCCAGACCGTCCCCTCGACGGTCGCGTCCCCGCGCTCGCTCGCCGCGGCCGTCCCGTCGCGGGCGTCGCCGGCCGGTGGCTCTCCCTCCCAGCCCCACTCTCGGACGGTCACCTCGTAGCAGTGGCGCTCCCCGTCGGCGTCGCGGGCCCACACCTCCGCCGTGCCCGCCCCCTCCCGGAGGAGGTCGCGGGCGTCGGCGAACCCCTCGTCGAACCGGTCCGGCGGGAACAGGTCGGCGACCGCGGTCCCGCGGAGCTCGTCGCGCGGCCGTCCGAGGAACCGCTCGAACGCCTCGTTGACGAGGACGACCGCCCCGTCGGCGTCGAGCGCGAACATCGGGTCGCCCGCGCTCTCGACCAGCGCCCGGTACCGTTCGAGGCGGCGCTCGCGGCGCTTGCGCTCGGTCACGTCCCGGACGACGTTGACGAGGCCCGCGTACTCGCCGCCGGGCCGGCGCGTCGTGTAGTGGACCGCGAGCGTGATCCGGTCGCCGTCGGCCGTCACGAAGTCCATGTCGAGCACCTCGCTGTCGAGTTCGGGCGTCGACATGAGCCGCTGGACCGCGAGCTGGCCCTTCCGGAGTTCGCCCTCGGCCATGAACGCCGCCGCGTGGTCGCCGACCATGTCGTCGTGGCCCAGCAGGTCCGCGAACGACGGGTTGTGGTACTCGATCCGGCCGTCGGCGTCGACCGCGGAGACGCCGTCCCGCGCCCGCTCGACGAGCGTCCGGAGGAGGCGTCGCCGCCGGTCGCGTTCGACCGTCGCGGTCACGTCCCGGACGCACTCGACGACCGGTCCCTCGTCGGGGACCAGTCGATAGCGCCGGACGTAGCGCGTCTCGCCGTCGACTTCGGCGGTCCGGACGGCCCCGCCGGGGGACCTCTCGCCACCGTCGAGGCGGTCCCCATCCGCGTCGGGGCCGTCGTCCGCGTCGGGGCCGTCGTCCGCGTCGGAGCCGTCGTCCGCGTCGCTCGCCGGCACGGGCGCCGGGAGGCCGAGTTCGTCGGGCGAGCCGCGGACCCAGCGCGTCTCGCCGTCACGGCGGATCCCGACCGCGGTCGCCGCCGCCGGGATCCGGTCCTCGCCGGCCGTCTCGCTCCCGTCGGCGGCCTTCCCGTCGTCCGCGGCGTCGGCGGAGCGCGCCAGCGCGACGGCCTTCTCGACCAGAAACGCCGCCGAGGCGCTCGTCCCCCGGGTGACGAGGCTGTCGACGGCGTCCCGGGTCTCCCCGTCGAGGGCGGTGTGGTCGGCGGCCGTGTACAGCAACACCGGCGGGTCGCCGGCCGCCTCGACGGCGTCGAGGAGGCGCCGCCAGGCCGCGTCGTCGCGGCGGCCGGTGACGACGCAGTCGACCCCGCCGCCAGCGAGCGCCGCGACCGCCTCGTCGACCGACTGGGCGGTCACGAGCGAGACCGGGGCGTCGAGGTCGGCCACCGCCTGTCTGACCGCGGGTACCGCCCCCGCGTCGGCCGCGTAGAGGAGCCCCAGGGCCGACTCGTCGCCGGTCGCGGTCCGCCGGCGCTCCGGTCGCTCACTCGCCCGTTCGGCGTCCGCCGTCCGGGGTGGGCCGTCGGCGCGCTCGAGCGTCACGGCCGCCCGCGTCCCGTCGGTCGCCTCGATGTCGAGTCCGCCGCCGGACCTCTCGACCACCCAGTCGACCAGCCAGAGGCCGACGCCGCTCCCGTGTTCGAGGTCGGTCTCGGCCCGCCGTTCGAGGACGGCGAGTTCGCTCCGGGCGATCCCCGGGCCGTCGTCGGCGACGACGAGCGTCACGTCGTCCGCGTCGACCGAGGCCGTCACGCGGACCTCGGGGGCGTCGCCCGCGTGTTCGAACGCGTTCCCGACGAGTTCCCGGACGGCGACGTCCAGCGACGGGACCGCGCGCACCTCGACCCCCTCGGGGACGTCGACGGTGACCGTCGCGTCCGGGTTGACCTCCCGGACGGCCGCGACGCTGCGCTCGACGACCGGTCGCAAGGGCCTGGTCTCCGGGTCGCGGTCCGCCGCGACGATCCGGTCGGCCGCGGCGCTCTTCGAGACGACCCGCACCAGCGACTGGACCTCGTCGCGGACCGCCGCGGCGAGCTCTCCCTTCCGGCCGTCGAGCGACTCCGAGAGCCGGGTCGCCCGCCGCAGTATCTCGCGGACCCCGCGGGTGACGTCGCTCCGGACGACGCCGCCGAGCACGCGCTGGTGGAGTTCGAGTTCGGCGGCCCGGCGCTCGCGCTCGGTCACGTCCCTGAAGGTACAGACCACGCCGACGGTTTCCCCGTCCTCGACGACCGGGCCGGCGGTCACTTCGAACGACCGCCGGTCGCCGTCCGCGTTCCGGAGCGCGCACTCGACCTCCAGACGGCGGTCGTCCCGCTCCCGGTCAGCGGCCGCGCTGTCCGTGCACTCCGTGACGGTCGCCTCGATCCGGTCGGCCTCGTCCCCCGGGACGACCGCCGAGACGTGGGTGCCGACGAGCGCCTCGCGCGACTCGCCGAGTAACGACGCCATCGCCCCGTTGCAGAGTTCGATCACTCCGTCGGGGTCGAGCACCCACATCGGGTCGCCCGCGCTCTCGACCAGCGCCCGGTACTGTTCGAGGCGGCGCTCCCGGCGCTCGCGCTCGCTCACGTCGCGTGCGACCGCCACGACCCCGCCGCCGGCCCTGGAGGAGAGCGCCACCGACAGCGGCACCCGCTCGCCACCCTCCCCCCGGAAGACCACGTCGACGGTCGAATCCGGATCTCCGGGTTGCCCGTCGACGGTCGAATCCGGATCTCCGCGTTGTCCGTCGACGGTCGACTGCCCCGTTCCGTTTCCGGCTCGGTCTCCGTCTCCGTCTCCGTCTCCGTCTCCTCCCCCGCCCCCGCCCCCGCTTCTCCCGCCCGATCGCTCGCTCCCGTCGGCCCCGACGCGGTCGGTCGCCGCCCGGTACCGGTCGCGGTCCGACTCGGCGACCAGCGCCGCGGCCTCGCGGCCCCGCAGGGCGGCCGGGTCCGCGCCCACGAGTTCGGCGAACGACCGGTTGCAGTCGGCTATCCGGCCGCCGGCGTCGGTCGCGTAGAGGCCGTCCTGGGCGCGCTCGACGAGCGTCTCGAACAGCGACAGTCGCTCGTCGCGCTCGACGGTCGCGGTCACGTCCCGGAACAGTTCGAGGCGGTCGACGCCGTCCCCGGGGACCGGCGCCGCGTCGTGGCGGTAGTGGCGCTCGCCGGTCCCGCCGTCGACGGCGAACCGCTCGCCGGCCCGGGTGCGGCCGCGCTCCGCGGCCTCGCGCATCGCCGCGGCGGCGTCTTCCCCCGCGACCGCCGCCAGCCGGTCGTAGAGGTCGTCGCCCTCCGGCGGGAGTCCCGGGAGCAGGTCGCCGAGCGGACGGCTCGCCCACGCGACGTGGCCGTCGACGACACCGACGGCGGCGAGCGCGCCCGGGTCGGCGGTCCGGCCGGTCTCCGCTCCGCCGTGCTCGCCGTGCTCCCCCGTGCCGGCTCCTGTCATCGTGTGTCTCCCCGACGCGCCCCCCTCGTTTCGCGGAGGCTATGTCAGGCTGTTCGAAAAGTCTTCGGGGGAAACGCAATTGTACCGGGGGGACGCGTACCCTTCCATGCGCGCAGGGGGAACGATCCTCGTGACGGTGCTGGTCGTCCTCTCGGGCTGTGGGGGCCTCGGAGGCGGCGGGACCGCGACGCCGGCCGACCAGACGCCGGCGACGGATGCGACGGGCGTACAGGCTCCGGAAAACGCACCGACCGGAACGTCGTCCGGGAAGGAGACATCGAGGTCGACTCCCACGGCGACGGAAACGCCGGGGTCGACTCCCACGGCGACGGAAACGCCGACGCCGACTCCCGCGGCGACGACGCCGGCCCCGAAGACGCCGGACGCGGACGCGTCGCTCCCGCCGGGCGTCCGCGGCAACGGGACGGTCAACGAGACGCGGCTGCTGGCGGCGCACCTCGCCGCGGCGAACCGCTCGGGCTGGGCGCTCACCCACCGCAACGGGGACCGGACGACCGTCGCGTACGTGGCCGGGAACGAGTCGTACGTCCACACCCCCGACGGCGTGACGTGGTCCCGGGGGAACGCGACGGTGACCAACGCGTCGGTTTTCGACGGCGCCTACGAGACGTCGTTTTCGCGCAACACGACGCTGGGCGGGTCCACCGGGACCACTCCGGTCCTGTTCGCGCTGGCGGTCCGGCTGGGGACCGCCGAGTACGAGTGGGCGGGCACCCGCCCGGTCGACGGGACGACGCTCCACGAACTCGTGATGACGGGGACCAGCGGTTTCGGCGGGAAGCTCGGGCGCTACACAGGGCGGCTGCTCGTCGACGACCGGGGCCGGATCCACCGGCTCCGGGGCGAGGTCGGCGAGAACCGGTCGGTCGCCGAAACCTACGAGTTCGACTTCTCGTACCCGGTCGAGACGGTTCCGAAACCGGCGTGGTTCGACCGGGTGCCCCGCGTCACCGCCGCGAAGGTCGACGGCGGGCGCGCACTCCGGCTGACGGTCACCGGGGGACCCGCGCTCCCGGCCGGCGCCGAGTTCGCCTTCAGCCACAACGGCACCCGGCGGTCGGTCACGCTCGACGAACCGCTCGGACCGGGGGAGTCGCTGTACCTGGGTCTGCGGGGCCCGGATCGGGAACTCGTCCGGTCGCGCGACCTGCCGGCGGGCGACTCGCTCGTGGACCTCGACGGCTCGCAGACCCGCCTCGACGGGACGGTCACGGTCGACGGCACCGAGATCTCCGTCGGGGTCCGGATCGGCCGACTGTCGCTGTGACGGTCCGGGACCGCTCCGTTCGAACCGGGGACTGTGACGGCCCTACACGTAGGTGAACCAGTCGTCGTAGCCGTCGAGTTTCCCGTCGACGAGGTCGAAGAACGTCGACTGGATCTCGTCGGTGACCGGGCCCTTGGTGCCGGGGCCGACCTCGGTGTCGTCGACGCTCCGGATGGGCGTCACCTCGGCGGCGGTTCCCGTGAAGAACAGCTCGTCGGCGGTGTAGAGTTCGCCCCGGGAGATGGTCGCGCCGTCGTGGACCGCGTAGCCGAGGTCCTCCGCGAGTTCGATGACGGTCCGGCGGGTGATCCCGTCGAGGATCGACTCCGAGAGGCCCGGGGTGTATATCTCGCCGTCGCGGACGAGAAAGAGGTTCTCGCCGGGGCCCTCGGCGACGTCGCCCTCCTTGTTGAGCACGAGCGCCTCCGTGTAGCCGTTGCCCTTGGCCTCCTCGGTCGCGAGCATGGAGTTGACGTACAGGCCGGTGGTCTTGGCGTTCGTGGGGATCTGGCTGGAGGCGTGCTTGCGCCACGAGGAGACCATCACGTCGACGCCCTCCTCCAGGGCCTCCTCGCCGAGGTACGCGCCCCACGGCCAGACGCCGATGGCGACTCGCACGGGGCAGTCGCCGGGGCTCACGCCCAGCGAGTCGTACCCGTAGAACGCGATGGGGCGGATGTAACACGACGCGAGGTCCTCCCGCCGGATGAGCTCGACCGTCGCCTCGGTCAGTTCCTCGGGATCGTAGGGGACGTCGAGGTCGTAGGGCTTGCCCGACTGGTAGAACCGTTCGAGGTGTTCGGGCCACCGGAAGATGGCGGGGCCGTCGACGGTGTCGTAACAGCGCACCCCCTCGAACACCCCGGACCCGTAGTGGAGCCCGTGGGTCATCACGTGGATCCGCGCGTCGTCGAAGTCGACGAACTCGCCGTCCATCCAGAGCTCGTCGACCCCCTGGAAGAACTCCGGCCGCTCCGTCACGGGTCGACCCTCCCGGACGTCGCGGCGAGCCTGTTCGGTCCCGGTGCGAGAGCGGCGGCACCGTCGATAGCGCGAAGCATGGTACCCTTTTCAGATGCCTCCGTAATGAGTCTTCACAGTTCGTGACCATCCGTGCCACGGCTATGTGGCCGGTCGCGCTTCTCTCTCGATCTGTTCCCGCCCATCGAATTCAGAGGATGGTCGAATTTATTCATATATTCGTGCCTTCTACAAACAAATAATTACAAATGTGGGTTAGTATCACTCCTATATAGTGTATAGATATAAAATTAGGGTTAGGAAGACAAAAATGGTAGGATATAGCAAAAAATAACCCTACTTTCGTAAAATCCTGGGATGCGTGAGATCATGGGGCTCGTGTCGGTTTGATCGGCGCCCGGTTCCGGGTGTCAACGGGGCGGCGGCATACGACGCGTTGACTGTCTCCACTAACCCCGTGAAATCTCGATTTCGATACGATCTCCGTCAGGTACCTCGCCGTCGTTCCGCCAGGGGCCATCGTCGCTCTGGTTCGGCCCCGATCTCTGTTTCCCGTCGAACCCCTCCCGGGCACCTCGGTATCTGGACTACTGTCTGTCGCGCTCAATTCCCTCTGCCGATCATACCGATATTTTTATCGATCGGTCTTCTTTGTAATTTTTTATCCTATTTTTGTAGCTCGATGGGTGGGTTCGATCTATCGGCCCCGAACGCACCCGAACCGCGACACGAACGCGATGGAATAACAGTAGCACTCGGGTTATCCCTGGCCGACGCGTCACCATTCGGTCGCGCTCGTGCGCTCGGGATCGCCGTCTGTAACGGACATGTGTTATTAACTCTGGGGTGAAGACCACTCTCGTATCCGGTCACCGATTCGAAAAGGTCGCGGAAGGCGCGAGCCAGTTCATTCCGTCCGGTGACGGTCAAAAGATCGTCCCCGGACGCGCACGCAGGCCCGTCCCGGCACCCGAACGGTGGATACGGGGCGCTGTCGTCCGTGGAAAATGTGTGCGGTACGACGCCTCAGCCAGGGCGGCGCGTACCCACCGCGCGTGCGACCGTGACGTCGGGGATGACAGACGACTCCGATACCGACGTGAAACGACCCGGCCATCCATTCCAGGTAGCCGGGCCAGACACTGCTTCACGGGGAACTGCGAGGGCCAGTCCGGAACCGGTAGCGCCTCTCGACGCTGGGGGATCTCTCGCCCGCCGTGTCGGCGTAGCGAAGAGGCGTATATGAAATTCTGAACGCGTCGAGTGGGGCCCGTATGGGCCGTCACCGGGTCAGGTGTCGCATCGCCGCCAGTTCCGTTTGGGACAGTCCGTCTGCCGGAACCGTATCTCAATACCCGTTCATCTCCCAAACGTCCAGCGACGCGACGGGTATCGAGCCGTCCGCCCAGACGTCCAGACCGGTCGCGTCGTCGCGGGTCGGGTACACTCTCGTGGTGACCGACCGCCTGGCGCTGGCGTAACACTCGACCATCGACTTGTCGAGGAACACGCGGAGCTGTAGCGCCTCGTCGCCCGGGTCGAGGCCGCCGCGGTGGAGGAGCCGACTCCGCCGTGCCATCTGTGCGCGCGTCTCCCGGTCGAGCGTGCTCCGTTCCCGGTGAACCCGTATTTCGCCGTCCGGCTCGTCGTAACAGATCCGCGTCCGCTCGCTCCCGTCCGGGGTCTTCCGGACGTCGAGGCCGTACCGCGAGGCGTCCCCGTCGCCGAACGTCAGCGCGATCTCGAGCATGTCGCCGCCGACGCCGGCCAGCGCGTCGTCGACCGCGTCCAGCGATGCGTCGCTGACCGAGACGAGCCGTTCGCCCCGGAGCGACTGCAACTCCTCGATGGGCCGGACACCTACGTCCCCGTCGTCGTGCAGGAACAGCTCGACCGGTAAGCCGCCGTTGTGGGCGTATCCGGTCTCGTACCGCTTTTCGGCGGACCGGAGGTCCTGGGCGATGGTGAACAGGATCGACCGGCCGGTCTGGGGGTCGACGAACCCGCTCGGGCCGGTGAAGTGGAAGTCACCGTAGTCGATCAGTTGGGGGTCCTCGTCGTCGGGCGTGAACGTACAGCGGTCGCTGTCCCACTCGCCGACCCAGTAGTAGACTTCGACGGGCGCCCCCGATCCCTCGGGACTGACGACGAAGACGTGTTTCCGGTCGCCGTCCCCGTCGGTCCCCAGCGGCAGGAGGACGGGCAGCTCCCAGACGTGGCCGAGTTCGGGGTACTCGTCGCGGTCGTTCCGGTAGAGGTGCCCCCTGAACCGCCACCGTTCGAGGTCTTCGGTGCGATAGACCAGTGCCGTACCGCTACCGTCCTCGATCCCTGACCCGACGAGGCAGAACCACTCGTCGCCCTCCCGCCAGACGTGCGGGTCGCGGAAGTCGTTCTCCCGGAGGCCGATCCCGCGTGGCTGCTCGATGACGGGCTCGTCGAGCTTCGACCACTCGGTGTACTCGGGGTCCGCCGAGGGCGGGCGCGCCGGGCGCGCCAGCCCGATCGACTGGTTGGGCGTCTCGCTCTCGTCACCCGCCGTGAAGACCAGGGCCGGCGACCCGTCGGTGTCGCGGGTTGCGGATCCCGACCAGGCACCGTCCGGATTGATGGCGTCGGCCTCGGGCGCTAGCGCGACGGGCAGATTCCGCCAGTGGACCATGTCGTCGCTCACCCAGTGACCCCAGTGCAGGTGGTGGAAGTACGGTCCGGCGGGGTTTCGCTGGTAGAACAGGTGGTACTGGCCGTCGACGCAGACGGGCGCGTGCGGTTCGTTCATCCAGTGACCCGGCGGACGGACGTGATACCTGGGTCTGTCCGGGTCGGCGTCGAACGCTCCCCGGTCGAGCGCGACCGCGTCGGCCGCGAGGTCGGGGTGCTCGCCGCCGTGGTCGTCAAGCACGCCTCGGTAGTGGGCCGTAATCTCGGACGCCGTGAGCGCTGCGCAGTAGAGTTCGAGTTCGTCGACGACGCCGTCGAACAGTTCGATGTCGAAGACCCCATCGACCGTCGACGGGTGGTTGTTCTTCCCGATCCGGAGGGGATCGTCCGCCGGCTGTATCTCCGCGCCGGCGTCGATAGACGCGCTGGCGACGCGGTCGCCGTTCAGATACAGCGCAAGTTCGCCTGCCTGCCTGTCGAATACGCCGACGACGTGGGACCACTCGCCAGTCGGGAGCCGGTCCGCGTCGGCCCGGACGCGTTCCCAGGCGTCGCCGAGACCGACACCCAGCGTCAGCGCGCCATGTTCGGACACGCCGAACTCGAACCCGCGCTCGTTCGCCGCATCGTGCCGGTTGAGGACCGCCGCCGCCCTGTCCTCGGAGCCCGGCGACGCCCCGCCGACGAACGACCGCGGCGCCACCCACGCCTCGACGGTGAGCGCCGACAGCGGCTCGTCTATCGCCTCCAGCGGCTGGTCCATGTCGCCGTTGGTCGCCCCGGTCGCCTCCAGCGAGTTCCTCACGCCGTCGGTCTCGCCGTCCGCGTCGCCGGTCGTGCCGATCGGAACGGACACCCACGTCGAGTACCCGTCGAACAGGAGTCCGGCGTTCGAGACGCCGTCTACCCACCGTGGCCCGAACTCGGCCTCTCGTCCCGACTGCTCGGAGGCGTGGTGGATCCGATACGTGGTCTCTTCGAGAGCTTCCGTCGTTTCGGTTCCCGACCCGTCGTCGAACGGCCAGTACGCTATCCGGTTCGTACGACGCCGGTCGTCGCTGTGTCGATTCATGCAGCCGTCTTTCGGACCGGCGTACATAAAACCGGTCGTCGTCCGCTACCTCGGTCACGGTCTGGCGGGCCCGCGCACCGCCGTTCGATTTTCATCCTCGCGGTGGCACCGGCCGAAATCCCCGACAGCCGATCGAACCGATGCCAAGAGATCAGGGTGTACAGCGCCATTCACCCGCGCATCGCCGGTACAGTAACGGGGCATGTCGATTCGACTGTGTTCACCTCTATGGTGAACTCTCACGTTCGGTCGGACCGCTGAAGCGCCCCCCCGAGGCGGCGCTCGTTCGCAGTCGCCGCTGAAATACCCTTACAGTGATATCACTGTAATCCTCGTACCAATCGGGCCACAGCTGACGATCGATCGACTTCGTGTTCGTTGACGTCCGCCTGCCCGTCCCGTGTGACTACTGTGACGTCTGTGGAGTGTGTCCCCTGTTTCCACGGCGGGAGTGCATTCGGAGAACCATCACGATCCATCATTACCGTTAATGTATATCTGTTGGAATGTGTGTGTACAACGTCTGACGGGCCCGTGTGTGCGACCAGCGGGAGATCTTCATTTCGAGAGTGCAAACAGCCCGGGCTCTCGGGACGCTCGATTTCACTCGTCGACGGATCCGGCGAGGATCGTCCGGTTCGCCGGTCCGTGACAGCCCGCGACTCCGGCCCCGTCGTGGTGGTCGGCCGTTGTTCGGTCGGCCGGTGACCAGCGCGACGTGTGCTGGCGGCTGTTGCACGGGTCCGTTCCCGGGCGTCGTCGGGCCGCCGGAGAGCGCCGATCCGGCAACTTCTGCACAAAGTTTATATCCTGTTGTTCTAGACTGGTGCGTAGGATGTCCATCGCCGAAGAGCCAGATGCTACTTTAGGCTTACTGCACGACGGGTCTCCGAGCGACGAGCAGTCGGCGTACAGGACGCTCCTCGAGCGCCTCGGGTACGACGTCGTGGCCGTCCCGCTCGACTGGACCGACCCCGACCTGTCGTCGTACGACGCGCTGTGCTGGCATCGCGACCGGCCGTTCGGCGGCGCGGTCCCGCTCTCGGACAAGTTCGCGACCCGGATCGACGAGTTCCTGGCGGGTGGGGGCGGTCTGTTTCTGAGTCTGTTCGCGCTCGACGCGGTCGAACGGCTGGGGGTCGACGCGCAGGCGCCGGACGCGCGACCGGAGGGGACGGACGCCGAATCGGGACTTCTCTGTCGCGCTCTCTATTCGGAGCATCCGGTCTTCGACGATGCCGAGACGCTCCGGATGCCCACACAGCCCAGTCGGAACGGGCCGGGCGGGACCTGCTACGAACAGTATCTTCCCCGCGATGGGGCGGTGCTGGCAAACCGACTCCGATGCGGTCAGGGCGTGTCCGAACAGAAGACGCTGTGCGAGTGGCGGATCGGGGACGGCACCGTCATCGGACTCGGGACCGACTGCTGGGTCGCCGACGCGTCGCCCGAGTCGTACCGTCGCGCGCTCGAATCGCTGGTCGACGGCGTCGTCTCTCACGTCGTCGCCGGCCCGCCCGGGACGCCCGACTACCCCACCGGCCGGGAGGACTTCGAGCGGATGCGCCGCCAGCTGGCCCCGGACCACCACCGGCCGACGTATCACCCGTCGCCGCCGGCCAACTGGCTGAACGACCCGAACGGTGTCATCGAGTGGGGCGGGAAGTATCACCTGTTCTACCAGTACAATCCGGCCGGGCCCTACCACGGGACGATCCACTGGGGCCACCTCGTGAGCGAGGACCTGGTGAACTGGGAGGACGAACCTATCGCGCTGACGCCCGAGCCGGGGAGCCCGGACGAGCACGGGTGCTGGTCGGGGTGTGCCGTCGACGACGACGGGACGCCGACTTTTCTGTACACGGGCGGGAGTGGTCGTGACCAATTGCCCTGCGTCGCGACGGGTGACGACGACCTTCGGGAGTGGACGACCTACGAGGGGAACCCGGTCATCTCGTCGGCCCCGGACGACCTGGACGTCCTCGAGACCGAAGACTGGCGTGCCGAGTTCCGCGACCACTGCGTGTGGCGGGAGGGCGACACCTGGTACCAGATCATCGGGTCCGGCGTCGAGGACGCCGGCGGGACCGCGCTGCTCTACGAGTCGTCGGACCTCTACGACTGGGAGTACAGGGGACCTATCCTGACCGGCGACTGGCCCGGGGCCGGACTCGTCTGGGAGTGTCCTGAACTGCTCGATCTCGGCGAGAAGTCACTGTTACACGTCTCGAACTACGCCGACGTCGTTTACTTCCTCGGCGAGTACGAGGAGGGCTCGTTCGAACCCGACGAGCAGGGCAAACTCGACTACGGCGACTTCTACGCGCCCCAGTCGCTGACCGACACCGACCGGACGATCACGTGGGGCTGGATCGAGGAGGCCCGGAGCGGTCGCGACCAGTGGGAGGCGGGCTGGTCGGGCATGCTCTCGCTCCCGCGCGAGATCGACCTCGACGAGGACGGAGATCTCCGGATACGGCCGGTTTCGGAACTCGAACGGCTCCGCCGGGAGCACCACTCCGCGAGCGACCTGACGATTTCGCCCGAGTCGGCGAACCCGCTCGCCGACGTCCGGAGCCGCACGTGCGAGATCGACGTCGAGTTCGACCCCGGGGACGCCGACGAGGTGGGACTGTCGGTCTTCGAGTCGGCCGACGACATCCCCGAGCGGACTGTCGTGCGGTACGCCGACGACGAGGTCGTCGTCGAACGCGCCGAGTCCGTCCGACCGGGCACCGACAGCGACGTAGCGAGCCACGAGCAGGTCATGCCGGTGCCGCCGCGAGACGACGGGACGGTCGAACTCCGCTGTTTCCTCGACGGGTCGGTCGTTGAGGTCTTCGCGAACAGCCGGAAGTGTCTGACGAGTCGCGTCTATCCGGCGGACGAGCGGAGCCAGAACATAGAACTGTTCGCGGTCGGAGGGGAAGCCGCCGTCGACAGCCTCGACGTCTGGGAGCTCGAAGGCGGCGTGACGCGCCCGAAACAACTGGAGCAACAGCGGCTGTAACGTCCCCGCCCCGTTCGAGGACGCCAACCGACCCGCCGGGTGACGTCCGTCGCGCGGCGACTGACATATCGGTGGCGCCTCCGTTCCGAGCCGTTTTCCGAGACCCCCCATTCGAGCGACGTCGAGCGTCGCCGCTTGCCCGTCCGAACGGCGACACACCCAAAAGAAATAAATGCCAGAAATGGAAATAGGTTGGTATGGCGGACAATTCCAGTGGTGCCGACGATCAGTTATCAAACCTAACA
>JBDGST010000008.1:7044-17081 GCA_042217365.1 Haloarculaceae archaeon | reverse complement strand
GGGCCGGAAGCCCGGCGCTCCTTGAGGGTGGGGCCTCCGCCTCGAATTAGGTGAAGACGCGCGCTCCTCGAACGTTTATCCGTCCGGCAGTCCCAGCACAGGCGAGGAGCGATGGCACGCCGTTACAACCACGCCCAAGTGCAGGAGTACTGGCAGTACGTGTGGGAATCCGAGGACGTCTACGCGTGTCCCGACGACGCCGCGGACCCGACCTACGTCCTCGGGATGTTCCCGTACACGTCGGGGACGCTGCACATGGGCCACGTCCGAAACTACGCTATCACCGACGCCTACGCTCGCTACCGGTGGCTCCGCGGGGACGACGTCCTCCAGCCGATGGGCTGGGACGCGTTCGGTCTGCCGGCCGAGAACGCCGCCTACGAGCGCGACACCGACCCCGAGTCCTGGACGCGCTCGTGCATCGAGCAGATGCGCGAGGAGCTGGAGACGATGGGCTTCGGGTACGACTGGTCCCGGGAGATCACGACCTGTGACCCGGAGTACTACCGCTGGAACCAGTGGCTGTTCAAGCGCTTCTACGAGGAGGGGCTCGTCGAGTACGAGGGCGCCCGCGTCAACTGGTGCCCGGACTGCGAGACGGTCCTCGCGGACGAGCAGGTCGAGACGAGGGCCGCCGGCGAAGGCGAAAGCGGGAGTGACAGGAGTCGCCACGGAGACCCGTCGAGTGCGACCGGGGCGGACGGGCCGGGCGTCTGCTGGCGCTGTGAATCGCCGGTCGAGCAGCGGGAACTCGACCAGTGGTTTTTCACGATCACGGACTACGCCGCAGAGCTCGACGCCGGCCTGGACGAACTCGACGGCTGGCCCGACAGCGTCCGCGACATCCAGCGCAACTGGATCGGGCGGCGGGAGGGCGCTCGCGTCACGTTCCCCGTCGAGACGGTCGACGCGACCGACGGTGAGCGGGAGACCGAGGACGGGACGGGCGACGTTGGGGGCGTGTCGGTCCCTGACGGGGTGGAGGCGTTCACGACGCGACTGGACACCGTCTACGGCGCGACGTTCCTCGCGGTGTCGCCGGGGCACGACCTGGCCGCGGCGGCCGCCGAGTTCGACGACGAGGTCGCCGCGTACGTCGAGCGGGCGACCAGCGCCGGGGCGGACCTGTCGGGGGCGTCCGGCGTCGAGACGGACCTGACGGCGGTCCACCCCTTCACCGGGGAGGAGCTGCCGGTCTACGTCGCGGCGTACGTCCTCGACGACGTGGGGACGGGCGCGGTCATGGGCGTTCCGGCGCACAACGAGCGCGACCACGCGTTCGCGAGCGCGCACGACCTGCCCGTCGAGCAGGTGGTCGAACCAGTCGACGGAAGCGGGACCGACCTTCCCGGTGCACCGTTCACCGGCGACGGGATGCTGACCGACAGCGGGGAGTACGACGGGCTGGCGAGTTCGGCCGCTCGCGAGCGCCTGCTCGAACGCGACGCCGTCGAGTCGGCCACCGAGTACCGCCTTCGGGACTGGCTCATCTCCCGGCAGCGCTACTGGGGGACGCCGATCCCGGTCGTCCACTGCGACGACTGCGGACACGTCCTCGTCCCCGACGAGGACCTCCCGGTCGAACTCCCCCCGTACGTCCGCACCCAGGGGAATCCGCTCGACGCCAGCGAGGAGTTCGTCGAGACGGAGTGCCCGGAGTGCGGTCGCCCGGCGGAGCGCGAGACGGACACGATGGACACGTTCGTCGACTCGTCGTGGTACTTCCTGCGCTTCCTCTCGCCGGATCTGGAGACGGCGCCGTTCGACGCGGATCTGGCCGACGAGTGGCTGCCCGTCGACGTCTACGTCGGCGGCGAGGAGCACGCCATCCTCCACCTGCTGTACATCCGCTTTTTCACCCGTGCGCTGGCCGACATCGGCCTGCTCGACGTCCGCGAGCCCGTCGAGCGCCTCGTCAACCAGGGGACCGTCCTCTACGAGGGCGAAAAGATGTCCGCCTCGAAGGGCAACGCCATCGCGCCCCACGAGTACGGCGCGGAGACGACGCGCCTCTTCTTGCTCTCGGCGGCCCACCCGGCACAGGACTTCGAGTGGACCGTGAAGGACATCGGGGACGTCTACGACTTCCAGCAGCGCCTCTACGCGATGGTCGCCGGCGTCGAGGATCTGGCGACGAGCGACGAGCGCGACGCACACGACCGGTACGTCGACCGCGAGATCGACCGGGGGATAACGGCGGTCGCCGAGGAGTACGACCGGTTCCGGTTCCACCGCGTCGTCAGCGAGGTCCAGGGGCTCGCGCGGCTGCTCCGCCGCTACCGGGACTACGAGCCGCCCCACGAGGGAACCTACCGGCGAGGCCTCCGGGCGCTGGCGCGGTTCGTCGCCCCCCTCGCTCCCTACCTCGGCGAGGAGCTCTGGAACCTGCTCGACACGGACGGACTGGTCGTCGAAGCCGACTGGCCCGAGCGACGCGAGCCGACGCCGGCGTACCAGCGCGAGCGTCACCTGGTCCAGTCGACGCTGGACGACGTCCGGGAGATAACCGAGGTCGTCGACATCGACGACCCCGATCGCGTCGAGATCGTCGTCGCCGAGCCCTGGAAGCACCGCGCCTACGAACTCGTCCGCGACGCGGCTCCGGACGAGGCGGTCGTCGGGACGGCGCTCGACGACCCCGCGTTCGACGGCCGTCGCGAACGGGCCGGTGAGTACCTGAGCGACCTCGCCGCCCGGGGAAGCGGACTCGAACCCGCGCTGGACGCCGACCGGGAACTCTCCGTGCTCTCGGAGGCCACCTGGCTGTTCGAGGACGAGTTCGGCGCCGAGGTGGTCGTCCGGCGGGCCGACCCCGACGACGACCTCGCCGGGAAGGCCGAACCGACCAGGCCCGCGATCCACGTCTCCTGAACGCTCCGGTCGTCTCGTCGGGGCCGGCTTGCTGCCCTGTGGAACACCCGTCGTATCGGCGAGTTCGGACACGACCTACCGGTTTTCGAAACCGTTGCACGTCCCGGCGAATCCGCCCGTTGGATATCTTTATTGTTTCCGACTATGAAGCGTGCAATTGACACATGGATTCTCTTCCGGAACGGAAGTATCTCGTCGTCGGTGTGGTCGCAGTAGCTCTCGTCACGCTTGCAGTCGTCACCCCGAACAGCCCGGCGAACCCGTCTCAGTTGTCCGGCGGTGGGGGAAATCCGCCAACTGCGGCCCCCGCCACGCCGACGCCCCTTATCACGACGGAAGTCAGCACAGTATCCAGGACCACGGCGCTCGCTCCGGCTAAAGCGGATACCTCGACACAGACGCGAACTCCGACGCCCACCTTCACCCCTACCCCGACGCCCACCCCCACCCCGACGCCCACTCCTACCCCGACCTCGACGCCTCCATCGACCCCGACGCCTACGCCGACTCCGACCCCCACGCCCGTCCCACTCGACATCGATCTGGTCGAACTGGAGCGCCAGATCCAACTCGAGATCAACGACTTCAGACGCTCCCTGGAACTGGACCCGCTCATGGTCAACGGAACGACCGTCGAGGAACTCAGAACGATGTTGCGGTCCCATACACAGGAGTTACAGGAGGAGGGGGAAGTGTGGAAGGTGGGGAAGACCCGTGACATCGCTGGATTGTACAAGGATCACGAACTGTACACGGTCTGTGTGTTCCAGGAGCCAAACGGCAAGGCGATCGACCCCGACAACGGGAAACTGATGGCCGTCGCGAAAGTCGACGCCAGTTCGGAGAACGAGGACCGCATCGCCGAGGAGGTGATGGACGAGTGGCGCAACAGCCCGTTCCACGAGGAGAAGTTCAAGTACGAGAACCCCGATTTCGTCGGCGTCGGCGTCACCATCGATCACCAGGCGGAGAAAGCTTACGTCGCAATGTCGGTCTGCTGAACGAGCACACGCGACGACGCATCGTCTCCGCGCTCGGTCGTGGGTGACTATTCACCGTTCGAGTCCGGAAGGAACCAGCCCGGTCGTGACTGCCATCACTCATGTAGGAAGGGTGACCAAAAATACTAATGCGACGTATTGTCAGATATCTATCCGACGGCGGTTGGCACAAAATGGTCCGAACCGTGGGATTCGGTCGACATTTGAAAATAATGTCGGACCGAAAATACTAATGCAAATGAACTGGACTCCAAGTAATAATGAACTTTCCCGATAGAATTTTTGCAATAGGTGGTGCAGGTAAAGAAATAGCGTTTCAACTATTCGAAAAGGACTGGATACTCAGGGAGATACTTCGACCGAGGCGGAATCCGGGGACGGTCACAGTCACGATTCTCGACAGCGCAGAGGAAGAAGAGAACGAGGATCTCCAGCGAGTCGCGGATATCGAGCAACGAGTCGGCGAGATCGAAAGCGAGGTTCGTGACCCGGAGGAGGGGCGGACGGGAACGATCGACATCCAGTACAAGCTCATCACGGGCGGTATCCAGCTGAACTCCTCGATCGACCTCCTCGGTGACGAAGAAGTCCCCAAGATCACCGACGGAAACGGGATGGACGAGGAAGACTGGTGGCTCGACGAGAACTACATCAACGAGAATCTCGACTTCGCAAAGGGCGTCGTCCGCAAACGGGGCCTCGGAAAGGCCATCTACTACAAGGCGTACGCGCGAGACGACACCCTCTCGCAGTACGTCGATCTCCCCCAGAAGGGAGAGGTCGCGGTCCTCGTGGGACTCGGCGGCGGGACGGGCTCGGGGATCCTCATCGACCTGGCACAACAGATAAAGGAGAAACAGCGGACCGCCGAGATAACGACGTTCGGTATCCTGCCAAACCACACGGAGGGTGTGAAAGAGAGCACGAACGCGATGGCGGTCCTGTCCGAGCTGGAGTACCTCGCGCTCAACGAGGAGAACGTCTTCAACGACAACATCCTCGTCCCGATCGACCCGACGAACTTCGACGGGAAAAAGGGCGACCGGATCAAGACGAAGGCTTTCCTCGAGGAACTCGACGAGGCGATGATCTATCTCATCACGTCCTACTACAACACCCAGAACCTCGAGGACCCGTTCGCCGACAGTCCATCGTTCGCGCCTTTCACGATCGGGATCCCGCAGATCCTTCGGTACCGGGTCGAATCCATAAACGAGTCGAGGGAGTCCGTCCGCGAGACCCTCGAAGCGAAACAGGAGGCACTCCAGGTCGAGGACGAGATCTACTCGTCCATCCAGCGATTCCTCGATCGGAACTATCCGGAGGCGGAGGAGGGCCTCCGCGACCTCGACGAGTCCGACCTCCGCGAGCGGCTCAATGGCGTCAAGGACCTCCTGGAACTGGAGCTGTTCACCGAACTCAACTACGAGTCGATCGACATCTTCAAAGACATCATCACGGACGCGGAGGCGGAGGGCGACGGCCTCGGCGAGCAGATCTCGCTGATGTCGACGTCGCTGCGCGCGTCGGGGACGCCGGGAGAGGTCAGTTCCTTCGTCGACGACATCGACGAACACCTCGCGGAGATCCTCGAGCACGAACTCGAACTCATCGGTCGGCGCAAGGAGCTCCTCGAACACCGGAAGGCCATCGACGACAACAACGTCAGGAACGCGATCGAGTTCCTGCTCAGGTCCGGCGATTCGACTTCGAACGCGGGCGTTCGCCTCAACCAGGTGGAGTCACGCCTGTCGGACCTCGAAGACCAGCGTGAACGGCTCGAAGCGGAGCTCGAGGACACGGAATCGGAACTCGAGGAACTCCGCGAAGAGCAGTCCGAGAAGGTCGAGCGAACGCTGGACGACTGGCGACAGACGGTCTCCTCGGATATCGAAAGCCTCCGGCAGTGTGACATCGACGCCATCGAGGGGGCTGTCCGCGACCTCGAGAACCACCTCGAGGTGTTCTCGAACAAGGTCGAGGCTTCGGAGACTATCGACGAGGTGAACCAGCTGACCGCGGACGGCGTCCGACAGGACATGGACGAGCTGGAGGACTTCACGGGCCGCATCGGTATGTCCTTCGAACGGACGCGCCGGGACATCGAGGAGTCGATCGCCGCGCTCAAACGGTCCCGGGAGGCCCACTTGAAGCTCAACCAGGAAGAGAGTTTCACGGAAAGCGTCGTCCCGTGGGAGACCGAGAGCGAACAGCAGCGCCAGGAGGGCAACAAGGAGTACCAACTGGAGAAAAACACGATCGACGACAAGGGCGTGTTCGAGATCGGGCTCCCGACCGACCGGTACACCGCCGAGTGCACCTTCAACGGGGACAACATCGTTCGCGAGGCCACGCAACAGCGGGACGACCTCCGGAAGTCGGTGGTCGACGCACTCCGCCAGCGAGTCGAGACGCTCGACCAGAACCACGTCCGCGAGCTCCGGGGTGCGCTCGAAGAGAACCCCTCGATCGACCGCGTGAGCGAGATTGCCCGGGAGGCGCTGTGGGACGACGTCAGCGCCACCGACGACCTCGAGGAACGAAAGGCCGAGATCGAAGACGAACTCGAGACGGTCACCGCCGAGATCGACATCTACGAGCCGACGATCGACATCTTCCAGGAACTCAGCAGCCGGCGGAACGTCTGGGAGAACGCCATCGAGGAGTTCAACGCCAAGCGCGCGTCGCTCGACGAGGACACCGACACGCGCGTCCACACCGACGACGACTTCATCTACGTCAAGAACATCAAGCCGGACGACATCTTCCGGGCGACTGGCAGCGAGAACCTCGCCGACAGCGACGTCCTGTCGGACACCGAAGAAGCGAGACGGATCGAGAACAACATCGAGCAGCTCGCGAAGAACGCCCGGAACCAGCAGTACACCGGGATCGGCCACCGGAAGTTGAGCAAAGGGAACCGTCGGTACGAGGACATCCGGGTTCGTATTGCGTTCGCGAGCCAGGCGGTATCGCAGATCGACACGTCGGCGATGGACATGGAAAGTCAGTTCCGCAGTGCTTTCAACCTCGGGGGCACGGGTGATCGGAGCCAGCGATACACGACTTGGCGAAGCGACGTCGGCGGCCCGTGGGACATCGGCTTCACCGTCTACATCGACGGTATCTTCCTGGACAACATCCGCAAGGTGATCCAGGCGGACGGCTACTTCGACGGCTACCAGCAGCGCCTCGAACAGCTCGGGGACGACATCCTCATGCATCACGGGTACGGGCTCGACCAGGGGTTCTACGTGCGGCGCGACGACCTCCTCAATATGGAGGACCCGGAGGACGTGGAGGTCTACCTGCAGAGCGAGCCGGACGTCGTCGAGCAACTGCTCGACGGCTACGTCAAGAGGCACGAAGTGAGTCGCGACTGAACAGATGAGTTCGAACATCCTCGAATGGGCGCAGTCGAACCGAGAGAAGCTGAAGCTGCTGGTGTACTTCGTGCTCATCGTCGTCCTCAGCGTGCCCGTCACCGGGATGATAGGACGGGGGTGGCAGGACGCGAAACTGGCCGAGTCCCTCATCAGACTCGGTCGGCTGGCCGGCGTCACTCTCGCCCGGTTCAGCCTCCTCGGGCTGGGGATGTATCTCGGCTTCCTGACGCTGATGACCGTCGACCAGAAAAAACGGGTCCAGGCGACGTTGCTGTGGATCGCGACTATCGTGACCCTGGTCGGACTGAGCACCCAGGGGGTGTTTCTCCCCAACGTCGAGCCCATCGAGAACATGCCGTGGCTGGCGGGCGGGTTCGTCGGCGGGATCCTCCTGGGCGGCCGGGAGGAACTTCTCGAAGTCCTCGAGGCGCAATCGACTCACGCCCTGGAGTTCCGGACCGCGTCTCGCGGCGTCTACTATCTCATCGCGCTCACGACGGTCGTGATGTTCCTCGAACTCCACCTCGAATATCCGAACTTCCTGCTCGTCAACAACCAATCCGTGGCGGTAGAGATGCCCGAGCAGATGTATTTCAGGATCAACAGCGAGGGCATCTTCGGGGACATCCTGACTACGTCGCTGTTTCTCGTCATCACGAATCAGTTCATCAAGTACGACGCCGACCACGATTTCTTCATCCTGGGGCCGCCCGGGTCGGGCAAGAGCCTCTTTCTCATCGGCGCGTACAACGAGATCGTGGGACACGGAACGGTCAGCGACGATAACAACAACGTGGTGCCACACAACCCGAGCCCCGACCTCGTGGAGTACATGGGTGCGTTGCAACGGCAGGACCAGGAGTGGATCCTCTCTGCGACGGGGCAGGGCGAGGTGAACCGCCTCTCGTTCCAGTACGTGCACGGTTCGGTGTTCCCGACGAACATCCAGCTTTCGAGCCTCGACTACGCCGGCGAGTACCTCCAGAGACTCCCGGACGCCCTCACCGGTGTCATGGACGACGACGAGATGGACTCGACGATGAACCGCCTCATCGAGGGCATCGAGGCGGCCGACACCCTGATCCTGGTCATCGACGTCGAGCGTTTCATGGACAACCAGCCGCTGGAGATCGGCGATTACTTCCCGATCTTGGAGGCGACCGACAGCACGAACGCGCTCATCGTCGCGACGAAAGCCGACCTTCTCGCCCAGGAGTTCAAAGAGGAGCGAGGGCTCGAGCCGAACCGGTACTTCGACGAGTTCAGACAGTACTCCAACGACAGGCTCCAACAGAACGAGAACGTCATGGGACTGGTCGCCCAGGTCGGGAACGTCGACATCCATCCGGTGTACTACCAGACGAAAGAAACCGAGACCGGCGACCGCGTCCCGATGCGCGACGCGAACGGCGGCGTCGTGACCGTCGGGTTCGACGAACTGCTCGAGGTGCTCGGGAGGCAGTAGTATGACGGAGCTAACCTTATACGATTCTCAGGGAGTCCCCCTCGAGGCGGGGGCGAGCGCGACTGGCAACGACCGCATCAGCGACTTCTTCTTCGACGGCGTTCGCTTCACGCTCGACATGCAGAAGGGAGAGGCCGTCGTCTTCCTGCGCGCCCGCGAGTCCAGCACGGGCCGTTCCGAACAGTTCTACGCCCAGTACAAGTTCCGGGACCTGGACAAGCTCAACCAGCTCCCGGACGAGGTCCGCGCGGAAGTCGAAGGGACCCACGGCATGGAACTGGACTTCTCGGAGGAAGACACGAAGGTGTTCGAGTTCCTGGATTCGGGAACTAAACCGTCTCTGACGGGGATCGACTTCGAGCTGCAGGACGACCTCGAACAGCTCATCAGCGAGGGGACCGAGTTGCGGCTGGCGACGCAGTCCTACCGGGACGCCTACGCCGTCCTCATCGACTGGCTCGGTTCGACCGACGCCGACAGCTTCGCGATCGCGGACCGCCCCACCAGCTCCAACCTGGAGTCGTACGACGTCGTCGTCTCTCCGAACGGCGACGAGCAGCTGGAGCTACTCGGCGACACGGAAGCGGCCCTCGAACGGCTGCGCAAGCGTCGCCGGCGTCGTCGGCGCCAGCGGATGTCGTCCGGGCCCGGAGGCGGACGCCGGTCGCGGACGATGGCCGACCGGGTCCCGGGCGGCCGACCGGTGCTGATAGCGGGCGCCCTGGTCGGGATCGCGCTAATTCTCGTGGGCGGGCTGGTCGGAGGAAGCTGCGTCACCGGGGAGCCACTCGGTCCGACGAAAGCGCTCTCGGAGCCGGTCTGCGGGCCGTTCGGCGTCGAGTTCGAATCCCTCGACGCCAACGTCAGCGAAGACGGCGACTCCTGGAACGTGTCCGTGTCCGGTGAGCTGAGCAAGGATATGACGAACAAGAGACTGTTCGTCGTCGTCACCCCAGGGAACGAAAGTAACCCGGCAGGCGGCTCGAACAGCAGCGGGTCCTCCTCGCCCTCATTCCGGATCGCGGAAAACACGACGCTCAACGGTACCGCGTTCACGCTACCCGTCGAAGTTCCGAAAAACCTGACGGCGAGCGGCGGGAACTCCTCGGCTCCCGAGAACGTGACCGTGACCGCCATTCTCGTGCGAAACGGGAAGAAAAACGTCACCATGTCCAGGAACTTCACACTCAAGCCGTCGTCCGGAACTGTCTCGACCGGGACACCGGCCGGGACGGCGACGGCTGCGCCGGCCGGGACGACGACGGCTGCGCCGGCCGGGACGACGACGGCTGCGCCGGCCGGGACGACGACGGC
>JBDGST010000008.1:0-6944 GCA_042217365.1 Haloarculaceae archaeon | reverse complement strand
CGACGGCTGCGCCGGCCGGGACGACGACGGCTGCGCCGGCCGGGACGACGACGGCTGCGCCGGCCGGGACGGCGACGGCTGCGCCGGCCGGGACGACGACTGGGACCGGGACATCTGCCGGGAGGACAACTACGCCGACACCCACCCCGACGCCGACACCCACCCCGACGCCGACACCCACCCCCACCACCGCCCCCGGCTGATGGTGCATGGGGCCGATCCTGACCGGAGTGGCTCGTTTTCACACTTTCGCCATCCCGCTCCGCCGTTCGTCGATTGCTCCGATCCAGACCGTACACAACGTTGAAAGATAGCGTGCCTCGAGGTATCAGTTGCTCATCTCAGACCAGCCGCGCGCAGACTGGACAACACTGAAGCGCTCGCCGAACGTCGAGAGATTATCCCATGGGACTGACTCGCCGGGCGGTCCTCGGCGCGGGCTTCGCCGCCGCCGTCGGTACCCACGGGACGGTCGCGGCACCGTGGGGCCGCGAATGCCGACCGACTGTCCCGGGTGACGTCGATGCGACGGTCGGGTTCGTCGGCGACGTCATGCTCGGCAGGGGCGTGAACGAACGCTGGAGACGCCGCTCCCCGGGCGGCGTCTGGGACGGCCTCCGGGAGCGGCTCGACGGCCTCGACGGCCTCGTCTGTAACCTGGAGTGTTCCCTGTCCGACCGCGGCGACCGGCGGCCGGGCGGCGGCTACTTCTTCCGCGCGGACCCGGGCTGGGCCATTCCGGCGCTGAGCGTCGCGAACACCTCGTTCGCCAGCCTCGCCAACAACCACCAGCTCGACTTCGGCCCCGTCGCGCTCCGGGACACCCTCGCCAGCCTCGAACGGGAGGGGATCGCCCACGCGGGCGCCGGCTTCGACCGCGCGGCGGCGTTCGCTCCTGCCGTGACGACCATCGGCGACCTCCGGGCCGGATTCGTGGCGTTGACCGACCGCGCCCCCACCGACGCGGCCGAGGCCGCCGAGAGGGCGTCCGACACGAGCGGTGAAACGGCCGGCACGAGCGGTGGAACGGCCGGCACGAGCGGTGGAACGGCCGGCACGAGCGGTGGAACGGCCGGCGGATCCCCGGGCACCGCGTACGTCGCGATGGACCCGCGGAACGCCAGGACCCGGCGCCTCGTCGGGCGGGCGCTCGGGGAACTCGCCCGGCGCGACCCCGACCTCGTCGTCGCGTCCCTCCACTGGGGCCCGAACTGGGAGGAGCGCCCCACCCGAACCAGGCGGCTGTTCGCCCGATGGCTGATCGACCGCGGCGTCGACGTCGTCCACGGTCACAGCGCGCACGTCCTCCAGGGCGTCGAGACGTACTGCGGCCGGCCGATCGTCTACGACGCCGGCGACTTCGTCGACGACTACCTCGACAAGCCGTCGCTCCCGAACAAGTACGGCGCGCTGTTCGAACTGGCGATTGCGGACGGTCGCTTCGAGGGCGTCCGCGCGGTCCCGACCCGTATCGAGAGCGAAACCGTCCGGCCCGCCCGGGGCGCGGACGCGGCGCTGGTGCGCGAACGGCTCCGCTCGCTCTCGACCGAACTCGGGACGACCGTGGAGCGAGAACCCGGCGGGCGCGGCGTCTGGATCCCGCTGGCGGACGGCTGACCGGCTTCGGGCGCCCTCGTCCGCCCGCAACGACTCCCGGACGCGTCTGTACTCGGATCTTGCCCGTTATGCCGCTCCGGGCCAAAGCCACCCCCATGACGAGAATCGGCGTCGTCGGCGCGGGCGCGGCGGCGGCCGCGACGACGTACGTCCTGGACGCGGCGGTCCCGTCGGCCGAGGTGACGGTCCTGGAGAAATCGGGCGGGCTCTGCGGCCGGGCGGCGACCCGCCGCCGCGGCCCGGTCACCTACGACTACGGCGCGAACTACGTGAAGTCGGACGACGACCGGGTCGCCGAGTTGCTGACGGAGACCCTCTCGGCCGAGGGGCTGGTCGACGTGACCGACCCGATCTACACGTTCGACGAGTCGGGCGAGGTGTCGGAGGGGCGGGACGCGGACGAGCACAAGTGGACCTACCGAGCGGGCATCACGCAGATAGCCAAGCGGCTGTTCGCCGGGACGGACGCGACCGTCCACCGGGACACGCGGGTCGAGCGACTCGTCCGCGACGGCGAGACGTGGCGGATCGAAGACGCGGACGGGGCCGGGTGGGGCCCGTTCGACCTGCTCGTGCTCAACCCGCCCGCGCCCCAGTCGGCCGCGCTCGTCGAGTCCGCCGACTGGGACGCCAGGGCCCGCGAGGACCTCGCTGCGGCCGCCGCGGACGTCTCCTACCGGACCATCTGGTCGGCGCTGTTGCACTACCCGTTCCGGGTCGAGCGGCCGTACTACGCGCTCGTGAACACCGACAAGGAACACGACGTCGGCTGGATCGCCCGCGAGGAGTGCAAGGACGGCCACGTCCCCGAGGGCGAGTCGCTGCTGCTCGTCCAGGCGGGCCACGACTGGTCGGTCGCACACTACGACGACCCGCCCGCCGAGAACGCCGCCGAACTCGCCCGCCTGACCGCCGAGGTCATGGACGACGACCGACTCGCCGACCCCGACTGGACGGACAACCAGGGCTGGCGGTACGCGCTGCCCGACGAGGGGATCCGCCAGGGGGCCGTCGGGGTCGCCCGTGAACACGACATCTACCCCGTGGGCGACTGGGTGGCCGGCGAGGCGCGCCTCCACGCCGCGCTCCGGAACGGCCTCGACACCGGCGAGCGGATCGCCCTCTCGCTGTAGGGTCGCCCCCCGACCGCAGTCCTCGCCCCGGACGGGGCGCTGTCGGCCGTATCCGGGTCGACTGCACGGGGTCGGAGACGACCGGGAAACCGCTACAGCGCTCTCTCTCAAAGCAGCGCGTCGATCCCGGGGACGTTCTTCCCGGCGACGTGCGCGTTCAGTTTCGCCGCCGCGGGGGACTCGCGGCGGTCGTCGTCGCCGTAGCCGGCGTCTTCGAAGGCCCGGAGGACGGCTCGCTTGCCCCGGAGATTGAACGTCTGGTGGTACGGCTCGGCGACGGTGAACGAGTCGAGGGGCTCTATCCGCGTCGCTACGCGGTCGACCGCGAGGTCGCTCAGGCGCTCCTCCACAGTCCGGCGCTGGGCCGCCGACTCGTGGAAGACGACGTGCTGGTACTGCCGGTCCCGGGGCTGGTTTCGGGGATCGTGGTTCGCCACGGCTGCGTCCACGAGGTCGGCGAACGGGAGCACTCCCGGGTCGTAGTCGACCTGGACCGCCTCGCTGTGGTCGCCGACGTCGTGGTAGGTCGGGTCGTCGGTCGTCCCGCCGGCGTAGCCGACCCGCGTCCGGACCACGCCCTCCAGCGCGCCCAGGGCCGCGTCCGGCCCCCAGAAACACCCCAGCGCGGCGGTGAACCGTTCGGTCTCCGCCGGGTCGGGCGCACGCTCGTCGTACGCTTGGATCCGGTCGGGGCTCGTCACGGGACCCTCCGGTTTCGCGGGGTTTCGACCGCAGCGACCGTCGCGGGTCCCTCCGGTTCCGCGTTGACGCGGTCTCGCCGGCTCTCACTCGTCATCGGGGTCGAACGACAGTGCCGCGCCGTTGATGCAGTAGCGCTTCCCGGTCGGCTCGGGCCCGTCGTCGAAGACGTGGCCGAGGTGGCCGCCGCACCGGCGACAGCGGACCTCCGTCCGGACGGTACCGCGCCCGCGGTCCGGCCGCGTCTCGACGGCCTCCTCGTCGGCCGGTCGAACGAAACTCGGCCACCCCGTCCCCGAGTCGAACTTCGCGTCCGCGTCGAACAGGACCTGCCCGCAGCCGGCACACCGGAACACCCCCGCCTCGTCCACGTGCAGGAGGTCCGACGAGAACCGTCGTTCCGTGCCGGCGTCGCGGAGGATGCGGTACTCGGCGTCGGAGAGTCGGTCCCGCCACTCGGCTTCCGTCTCCGGAAGCTCGTCTCCCGTTTCGATCATACCTCCGGTAGGTGTCGGACGGCCTTGAACCGTCGGAGAGCTTTCCGGTCGAGCGGAGTGGAAGCTGCGACCGCTCTGAACGGGATCGAAGCGCGTTCCCGACCGGAGAACGGCGCCGGTCGGCGGGCCAGCTCCACAGACCTGGCGCGTCTACCGGTTTCACCGACCCGACGCGTCTGGTGCTTTGCACCCGGTAACGAGTGTGGCACGCAACGTATGTGCGTCGGCGCCCTATCGGCGTTCACAATGACTGATTCAGACGACAGTGGAGCGCCCGTCACAGCGGAGCTCCCCGACAGCCCCTTCCACACGACCGGGACCGACCACGTCACCCTCATCGGTAGCAACGAGGAGGACACGATAGAGTTCTACCGCGACGTGCTCGGGATGCCGCTGGTCCTCCGCCAGCCCAACCTCGACGACCCCGACTCGACGCACCTGTTCTTCGACTCGGGGGACGGCCGCATCGTGACGTTCTTCGTCACGGACGACCGCGAGTCCGGCGCCGCGCCGCTGCGCCACCAGGTCGGTTCGGTCCACCACCTCGCGTTCACCATCGACCCCGAGCGGTTCGCCGACGTCAAGGCGGCGCTGGACGAGCACGGCTACGGCTACAACGAGTTCGACCGCGGCATCTTCCACTCGCTGTACACCCGCGACCACAACGGCCTGACGATCGAACTCGCGACCGACAAGTACGGCGTCCCCGACGACAGGCGGGGCGAGGTGCTCGCGGCGACCCAGCGCATCCGCGTCGAGGACGGCGCGTCCTACGCGAAGGCCGAGCACCTGGAGGCCGCGCTGGAAGAACTCGGCCTCGACGCCGAACCCCACGAACTCCCGGACGCCCCCAGCGGCGTGGGCGACGTGGAATAGGCGCCCGGGCGGTCCCCCGTCGGCCTCGCGGTCCGCGGATCCGTCACAGATTCCGGCTTCCGACCCTCACAGATTCCGGCTCCCGAACCACTAAGCCGCTCGCGCCCGAGCGGGGCCGTACGATGTACCGGAGACTCGGCACGACCGGGCTGGAGGTCTCGCCCATCGCGCTCGGCACGTGGCGGTTCGGGATGGAACACGAGGACAGCGGCGGCGTCGAGACGGGCCGCGAAGAGGCCCACGAACTGCTCGACGCGTACGCCGAGCGGGGCGGGAACTTCATCGACACGGCCAACGGCTACGGCGGCGGCGACAGCGAGCGGTGGATCGGCGACTGGCTGGCCGACCGCGACCGCGAGGACTACGTCGTCGCCTCGAAGTGTTTCTGGTCCCAGGAGTCGCGCTTCCAGGAGAACCTCTCCCGGAAGAACGTCCGCGCGGAGGTCGAGGGCTCGCTCGACCGGCTGGACACCGACTACCTCGACGTCCTGTACCTGCACCGGTTCGACGACGGGACGCCCATCGAGCGGACCCTGCGGACGGTCGACGACCTCGTCAGCGAGGGGAAGGTCCACTACGTGGGCATCTCGACGGCCGACGCCTGGAAGCTCACGAAGGGCCTCTGGAAGGCCGACGTCAACAACTACGAGGCGTTCACCGTCACCCAGCCGCTCTTCCACGCCGCCTACTACGAGGACGTCGCGGAGTACCTGGACGTCTGTGCCGACCAGAACCTCGCGGTCTGCCCGTACTCGCCGCTCGCGGGCGGCTTCCTGACCGGCAAGTACGAGCGCGTCGGCGACGGGACGTACGAACTCGACGCGCCCGAGGACACACGCGCCCAGCTCGACGACATGTTCACCGACTGGTACGTCTCGGAGCGGGGCTGGCACGTCCTCGACGCGGTGCGCGAGGTGGCCGACGAGGTGGACGCCACCCCCGCGCAGGTGGCGCTCCGGTGGCTGATGGACCAGCCGGACTTCGACTGCGTGCCCATCGTCGGCGCGCGCACCGTCGACCAGCTCGACGAGAACATGGACGCCGTCGACGTCGAGTTGAGCGACGATCAGTTCCGGCGGATCTTCGAGGCCCGCTACGACGAGGACGGGAACCTCTACAAGACGAACGCGTAGCGGTCGAATCTGACGCGTCGAGGCGACTTCAGGTGCCCGCGTTCCCGTACGGCACCGCTCCCGTGAGGGCGGTCAGAGCGCTTATCCCTGGGCCGGCCGTCGCTCGGGTATGGCAATCGAACGCGGCGACACGGTCACCGTGGAGTACACGGGGCGGTTGCAGGACGGCACAGTCTTCGACACGTCGATAGCGTCGGTCGCCGAGGAGAACGACCTGGACCACCACCCCGACCGGGAGCACGAACCGCTCACCGTCGAGGTCGGGGACGGCCGGATCATCGAGGGCCTGGAGGAGGGGCTCGTCGGTCTCGACGTCGGCGACGAGGAGACGATCACAGCCCCGCCCGGTGAGGCCTACGGCGAACACACCGAGGACAGGGTCGTGACCTACGACCCGGACGAACTCCGCGAGATGCTCGGCGGTGATGAGCCGACCGAGGGGATGGAGCTCCGGACGGACGAGGGGCTCCCCGGCACGGTGACGTCCGTCGGCGACGACGAGGTCCGGGTGGACTTCAACCACGAACTCGCCGGGGAAACGCTCGAATTCGAGATAGAGGTCGTCTCGGTGGAATAATGGGACTGTTCGAGAACCTCGGCCGGAAGGTAGAGGAGTTCAAACAGCAGGCCCAGGAGGTTTCGGAGTCCCGGGCAATCGGGGAGTGCGCGGACTGCGGGAAGGTGCTGTACACCGAACACGACGAGTGTCCGGAGTGCGGGAGCGCGGACCTTCGCTCGCGCCAGCCGGAGGGCGAGGAGCCCGATTCCGAACCGGAGCCCGAACCGGACGCTGACGAAGCGGACTCGGACGCTGCCGAACCGCGATCAAACGCCGACGAGTCGGAGAAAGGCGACTCGGAACCGAGCGAGTAGCGCGCCGTTCAGTCCCGGAACGCCTCGACGAAGTCCGCGGTGCTGTCGCGCCAGGCCTCGATGATCTCGTCGTCGTTCTCGGCGTCCCAGGGGTCTATCTCGTCGTTCTCCTCGAG
>JBDGST010000076.1:0-17166 GCA_042217365.1 Haloarculaceae archaeon | reverse complement strand
GTTCCTCTTCGAGATGGACGCCGGCTACTGCACCTACTACGCGACGACGATGGTCACGATGCTGCGGACCCAGGACATCCCCGCCCGGTTCGTCGTCGGCTACACGCCGGGCGAACGCGTCGACCGCGACGAGTGGGTGGTCCGTGGCTACAACGCCCACGCCTGGGTCGAGGTGTACTTCCCGGACGTCGGCTGGGTCCGCTTCGACCCGACGCCGGCCCAACCGCGTCGGGCCGCCGAGCAGGAAGAACTCGCCCAGGCCCGCGAGCAGAACGTCACCGGGGTCGACACGAACGAGACCCTGGGGCCTGAGTGGACGCCCACGCCGACGGCGACGCCCGCGCCCCTGACGCCCCGGCAGGAACAGCCCGTCGGCGGGACCCCTATCTCGCCGACCCCGAACGTCCGCCGGTTCACGCCGCCGGGCGGTATCATCACGGGAACGGTCGGGCTGGTGAACGGGACCGAGACCACTGGTGGCGGGGCCGAGAGCGGCGGATCGGGCGGGCTGTTCGAGGGGATGGAACCGCCGAGCCGCGAGGAGAGCGCGCTCGGCGCGGTCGTCCTCCTCGGCCTCGTCGTCGGGTTACGCCGCTTCGGCGTCACCGGCCGGATCTACCGCGCTCTCTGGTTGCGCTACCAGCCCCGGAGCGACCCGTCGACCGACGCCCAGCGGGCGTTCGACCGCCTCGAGTACCTGCTCGCGGAGCGGTACCGCCCCCGGGAGCCCGGCGAGACGACGCGCCAGTACCTCGCCGCCATCGGCGCCGACGAGCGCGCCACCAGGGTCGCACAGGTCCGCGAGCGCGCCCGCTACGCCGGCGACGTCAGCCGCGAGGAGGCCGACGAGGCCGTCTCGCTCGTGGACGACATCGTCGCCGGGTGAGCCGGTCGGGGCGGCGTCTGACTCCTCCCCGACTCGGTCTGACCCGATCCGGCCCCGATCGGGTTGGGCGACCGAACGGCTCCACTCCGGTCCCGTCGGGACGACCCGATGGGCCAACGCTCCCGATGTCGACTGCAAGCGACCCCCTGGGTCCCGATAGCCTTTTGAACGTCCCCGCTAAACTTCGGGACGAATAATGGGAGAAGTCTGCTCGACGTGCGGGTTGCCCGAGGAGCTATGCGTGTGTGAGGACGTCGCCAAGGAGTCACAGGAGATCAGCGTCCGCATCGACGAGCGCCGATACGGCAAAGAGGTAACGATCATCGAGGGATTCGACCCGAAGGACGTCGACATGGACAGCCTGTCTTCCGACCTGAAGTCGAAGTTCGCGTGTGGTGGGACTGTCGAGGACGGGTCCATCGAACTCCAGGGCAACCACACTGGACGCGTCGAGGATTTCCTTCGGGACCGGGGGTTCAACGTCGCCTGACTGAGCTCTCGGGGACGGTTCGTCTCCCGTCCGTCGAGCGCTCCGTTCGCCGTTTTCGCGACCCCCGCCGTTTCTCGGCGAGGCGTGCCCGGCCTGTTCCAGCGGCGGATCCCGTCTACCGGACTCCCCCGGAGTGTGCGGTTATCGGACGGGCCGCCGCTGTTGCACTCCACTCGGACGATCGCCCGACTCGACGACTGCGATCCGGTCGTCGAGTTCTCCCGGCTGGTCGAACGTGGTACGATCGTCGAACGTTTTGGGAAGTAGTATGACAAATGTTCAAATACGGTCCGGTTTCGTGTCGGCGAGCCCGATATTGTGATTGAAAGCCCCGGATGTTGGGGCGGCAATCGTATGGCTTTTCGGGACAGACAGCCGAGGTGCTGGGCATGGACCGTAACGGACTCGACAGGCGAACGTTTCTCGCGCTGGCGTCGACGCTCGCGGCAGGCTGTTCGAGCGTCGTCCCGAGCGAGACGACGAGCACGCCTGCAGACAGTGGTGGATCGGAGATGGACATCGAATGCTCCGGGGGAACGGTGGAGACGGGTATTCGATTTACCGACGTCGCGGCGAAAGACGACTCGGCGTTCACGTACCGGCGGGGTCGCGACGAGAAGGCGGTCGAACAGCTCTCGACCCTCAAGGAGAAGGGCACGGTCGAGCTAAAGGAACTGGAGGCGGTCGGTCAGACCTCGACCTACCACGACTTCGGGACCCACGGGGGGTACGGGATCGTCGTCTTTGACTACGACAACGACGGCGACCTCGACGTGTTCGTTCCGAACGCACAGGGGGAACCACACCACCTCTACCGGAACAAGCTCGCCGAGACCGGCGAGTTCGCGTTCGAGGAGGTGGCCGAGGAGGCGGGGGTCGCGGCGCCCGAGCAGGACGGGTTCGGCGCCGCGGCTGCCGACATCGACAACGACGGCAACCGCGAACTGTTCGTGACGTCGCCGCCGGACAGCCTCCACCGCGTCTTCGACAACAACGGGGACGGGACGTTCACCGACGTCTCCGAGCAGGTGGGGATCACGAGCAACGGGGGCCACCTCCCGTCGTTCGGCGACATCGACAACGACGGGAAAGTCGACCTGTTCCTCGGCACGTCCCGGACCGACGAACACACCGGCAAGCCCTACCTCCCGTACAAGGGGTACGCGCTCAACCGGCTGTTCAGGAACGAGGGCGACCTGCAGTTCACGGAGGTCTCGGAGGAGTCGGGCGTCCAGGACATGGACGGCCTCGACGAGGAGAGAGGTGGGACCCGGACGTTCGGCGTCGCCATGGTCGACATCGACATGGACGGCGAGATGGAGATCATGCACGGCGACGACCAGATGATCCCCGCACCGGAGGACGCCGTCCCCGGCGAGCAGGGCCTCAACTGGGGGATGGTCCACGTGTTCGACAACGACGGCGACGGCAACTTCACGGACATGAACGAGGAGTACAACCTCCGCGAGTACTCCACCATGTCGAACATGGGGTTCGCCTTCGGGGACTTCAACTACGACGGCCGGCTGGATTTCCTGACGACGGCTTTCGGGGACTACTTCGTCTCCGCGATGCCCCAGACGACGGAGTTCCAGGCCAACGCCGACACGACCAAGTGGTTCCTCCAGCGGCCCGACGGTTCCTTCGAGTGGCCGGGACTGGGTCGCCTGGTCGCGACGCCGTTCGGCTGGGGGGCGGCCGCGCTCGACTACGACAACGACGGGCTGACGGACCTCGTGTACCACGGGGGCGGCGACTTCTTCGCGAACAAACAGGCCATCGGCACCAACCCGGGCGTCCTGCTGAAGGGCCTCGGCCACGGCATGTTCGCGTTCGACGAGACGGCCGCGACCAGCAGCGAGCGCGACCACTGTCGGCGGATGACCTACGCCGTCGCGGTCGGCGACCTGAACAAGAACGGTTACCCGGACGTCCTCTCGGGCTCGAACCAGGACGTCGCCGAGGGGAGCGAACTCGAACCCATCGACCAGGAGTACGGCGGGCCGCTGGACAAGTACGCCAAGACCAACGTCGTGTTCTCGCTGAACGAGGACGGCGAAACCGCCGAGTACAACGACTTCGACTTCGCGGACGGGTCGCTCTCCGTCGAGGTCAACAGCGGCGACAACGAGAACGGCTGGGTCGCGGTCGAACCGGCCGGCGGCGTCGGGGTCGCCGAGGAGGCCGGAGTCAACCGCGACGGCATCGGCGCGACGATCTCCTGTACCCCGTCGGGGACGGACCGCACCCAGCGGTTCTCGGTCACCGCGGGGGCGAGCTTCGGCTCCTGTCACAGCCTGGAGAAGACGTTCGGGCTCGGAGACAGCGACACGGCGACCGTCGAGGTCCTGTGGCCCGGCGGCCACCGGAACCGGCTCTACGACGTCCGGTCCGAGGAGCGGATCGTCTTCCCGGAGATCCCCTACAGTTACGACGCCGACGTGGAGAAGTCGGCCTACGAGGACGGCGTCGAGTCGGCGCTGCAGTCTTACGCCGACGCCGGCGTCGTCCGTGAGGAGGACATCGACCGCTTTTTGGACAGCGCAGTCCGCGCGTACGAGGAGGCCTGATCACGCATGGACTCGAACGGACGCCACGACGCGACGGACGGAGACTCGCCCGACGAGGACCCGGTCGACGCCGTGCCGGGCTACGACGTGAGCCGCCGCCGCCTCCTGGGCGCGACCGGCGCGCTGGCGCTCGCGGGGCTTGCCGGGTGCAGCGGCTCGTCCGGCGGCGACGGGGGCGGCAGCGATGGCGGCGACGGGGGCGGCTGTTCGACGCCGCCCGAGGACCTCGGTGATACGGTCCCCGGCGAGTACGAGGGCGCCGAGTCCAAGGGCGGCCTCTCGCGCAAGCCGTCCAAGCTGCTGACCAAAGAGGAGGCCAACTACGAGCGCGAGCCCAACGGCGACCAGCAGTGCTCGAAGTGCGCCTACTACGTCCCCGACAAGAACGGCGACTGTGCCGGCGCGTGCGTCCGCGTCGGCGGGATGATCGACCCGAGCGGCTACTGTGACTACTACCGGACGAAGGTCGGCGGCGGCTGGTGATCGGCGGTGAACGCACAGATGGAGCTTCCGACGGGCGGCAAGCGGGTCGCCCTGCTGGCGGCCGTGCTGGTCGTCCTCTCGTCGGTCGCGGCGGGCGCAGTCGCCGTGTTCGGGCCGCAGGCCGAGACGGCGGACATCTCATTCGAGGAGGTGGCCGAGGAGCGCGGCCTCGATTACGAGTACCAGGGCCACCAGGTCGTCAACGGGAACGCCGGCGTCTACGTCGCCGACTACGACCGGGACGGCCGGCAGGACCTGCTGCTGGTCGGCAACGAGTCGCGGGGGCCGGTGCTGTACCGCAACACCGGGGGCGCGTTCGAGCAGTCGGGCGCCGTTCCGGACGCGGTCGACGACCACCGGATCCACAGCGCCCTCTTTTTCGACTACGACAGCGACGGCTGGCAGGACCTGCTCTTGCTGACCGACCCCAGCGAACCCAGCGGCGGGTACACGTCGGGCGGCGGGATGGCGACCATCCCGAACGCCTCGCATCCGCTCCTGCTGGAAAACGAGAACGGCACCTACGGGGACGTCCGGACGCTCGATAACGTCCCGCTGCAGCCCTACCCCATCGGTGCCACTGCGGCGGACTACAACCGGGACGGCTGTACCGACCTGTTCGTCTACCACAACGGCGACTGGAGCCTGAAGACGCCGACGGGCTACCGCAACCCCAGTACCGTCGGCAACATCACCGACGACAACGGCGAGCCCAACTACCTGCTGCGGGGCAACTGTCGGGGGAACTTCACCCGGGTCGGCGACGAGGCGGGCATCCGCGGGACGCGGTGGAGCCTCGTGGCGAGTTTCGTCGACTTCACGGGCGACGGCCTGCCCGACATCCACGTCGCGAACGACTTCAACGAGGACGTCCTCTACGTGAACGAGGGCGACGGGACGTTCGACTTTCGCCGGATGGGCGACAGCACTGACCGCAACGCCATGTCCTCGGAGGTCGCGGACTTCAACGGTGACAGACTGCTCGACGTCTTCGTCACCCAGATCGGCATGGCGAGCCGCGATGGCAGCGACGTCTCGGCGGACAAGGGCAGCGCGTTCCGGCGACAGGCGGCGGCCCAGTCCCCCCGGTACGCCAAGGGCAACCAGTTGCTGGTCAACCAGGGGAACGGCACGTTCGTCGACCGGGCGCCCGCCTACAACGTCAAGCGGGCGCCGTTCGTCTGGGGGTGGGCCGCGGTCGCGACCGACCTCGACAACGACGGCGACCTCGACATCGTCCACGCAAACAACGAGAAAAGCGCCGTCACGAGCGAGGGCGACCGCGTGATGATGCGCTGGCGGGACACCCCGCCCGGGGCCTGGGAGAACGTCGGCAACGCCACCCACCCCTCCTACACCAGCCTCCAGGCGAACGCCGTCGGGCTGGTCGACATGAACGCCCGCGGGATGGTCCGGATAGATTACGACAACGACGGCGACCTCGACGTGGTCGCGGCCGACGAGGCCAACCAGGTCAAACTCTTCGAGAACCGGGTGACGACCGGCCACTGGCTCGAGGTCGAACTCGTCGACGAGTCCGACCACCGGACGCTCGGCGCCGACGTGTACGTGACCGTCGACGACACCACCTACCGCCGGACCCGAAACGCCCGCGTGGACTTCCTCTCACAGGAGTCCCGGCGTATCCACGTCGGGCTCGGCAGCCACGGGACCGTCGACGAGATCCGCGTGGTCTGGCCCGACGGGACGACCCACCGCTACACCGACGTCGAGGCCGACCGCCGGATCACGCTGACGAAGTCCGGCGAGATCAGGGACTCGTCGGGGTGACCCGCCGCGCCGGCCCCGGACGCTGACCGCGCCACGTTCGCACTTCTCCGACCCCCGGATTCTTGCCGAAGGCGCCCGAGTCGGTCGTATGGTCGGTCCGGCCGAATACATCGTCGACCTCGCGCGAGAGACGCTCACGGAACTGGCGGCGGGCACGGCGACGGCCGTCCCCCGGCTGGTCACGGGACTTGTCTTTCTGACGGTCGCGTACGTCGTCATCCGGGTGCTGTTGCGGGTCCTCCGCTCCGCGCTCGGCAACCTCTACCCGGCGGAGCAGGACCTCGTCGCCCAGCTGTGGGTGTCAGTCGTCGGCGTGTTCCTCTGGTTCGGGGCGGCGCTGGTCCTGCTGAAGATCGTCGGACTGGGCGACGTGGCCGCGAGCCTCGGGACCGGCGCGGGCTTCCTCGCGCTGGGGGTGTCCTACGCGCTCTCCGATATGATCGAGGACGCCGTCGCGGGCGTCTACCTCCTGCGCGACCCCGACTTCAACCCCGGCGACCGCGTCACGACCCAGTCGATAACGGGAACCGTCCAGCGCATCGAACTCAGGAAGAGCCGCATCGAACGCGACGACGGCGACGTGGTCGTCGTGGCGAACCGCGACGTCGAGCCGCGCTGGACCCGCGAGATCGGGCCCGACTGACGCGTCCGGGACCCCGGCACGGACTTCAGCGGACTGACGCGTCCGGGGCCCGGCCCCGGAACTGGCCGGCCCCTCAGCGGCAGGCGCGACAGGACCCGTCGTCCAGGTCCACCGTCAGTCTCACGTCTTCGTCTCCATCGTCGAAGGTACCGGTGTCACAGGCCAGCAGCGTCTGTGGCTCGTCGGGGCAGTCGTCGAACTTCGTACACCCGTCGACCAGGCGGTACCCGGCCAGCGAGATCGGACAGTCGTCCTCGGTGACGTCGAAGGAGACGGACGCCTCCCGGGCGTCGGCGTCGAAACTGATCTCCGAGACGTTCTCGACGCAGCTCGCGGCCTCCGTGTTTTCGTTCGTTCCACGCTGGGTCACGGTGCCGTCTTCGCCGACAGCCAGCACCCTGATCAGTCGGCCCCCGCCGTAGGTTTTCCCGTCGCTGCCGCCGAGGTCGCAGATCGGGTCGCCCCGAACGAGGTCGATCTGGAAGTGGTCGACGGCGTCGTCGGCCGCCCCGCAGAACGAGACGTTGCTGATCCCGTAGCGTTTCCCGCTGTTGGGATTCTCGGGCGCGCAGAACTCCCGGAGTTCGGACCCTGTGTAGTCCGATTCGGCCACGTCGTACGAGGTCACCGGTGGTCCGCCCTTGACGCAGACGCGCTCGACGTCGTCGGACGAGGTGAACGTGAAACACTTCGGATCCCCGTCCTCCGTCGTGACCGACTCGACCGTGAGGCTGAAACTCGCGCCGTCCGACGGGAAGCTGTATGTCTCGCCCTCCACGGGAGACCCGTCGACCTTCCCGCAGACGGTCCCGTCCGGACACGGCTCCTCGCAGGTGCAGGGTCCGACGCCCCGTTCGCCGTTCCCGTGGTTGTCGTCGTCGCCCCGGCCGTGGTCGTCGTCTCCGTGGTCACCGCCCTCCCCGTTCTCGTTACCGCGACCGCGTCTGCCACTCCCGCGACCCCGTGCGGCCGCGCTTCCGGCACCGCCGCCCAGAACGAGCGCCGCGGCACTTCCGGCGCCCAGAGCCCGGAGGAGCGTCCGGCGGTCTATCGGGACTGTCGATTCGCTCGTTTCCTCCCTGTCGGGCATGGTTTCGCTGTGGCCGGACCGCCCGTAAGTATAAACCCGGTACCCCAGTAACAGGAACGTACCCTCGCCCGTCGGATCGACGTGACCGAGACCACTCCCGATCCGGTCGGCTTACTCCCGGCAGGTCGCTCCTACCGGGGGTCCAGACGGTATCGAACGGTCGGCTGACCCTCGAACGACGGGCCGCTGCCCGCACGTTCGAGCCCCGCGTTCTCGGCGGCCTCGCGGGTGGCCGCCTCGTCCTCCGGGACGAGCAGCTCGACGGTCATCCCCTCGGTCCGGGCGAAGCGGATCGGCTCTTCGAGCAGCCGGTCGCACGCTTCGGCGTCGCCCTCAAGCTGGGTGACGTGGACCGTCTCCTCGCGCGCGTCGTAACTGACGAACCCGCGGATGGGCTCCTCTCCGTCGGTCCCGGTCGCGGCGGACGCGTCTTCGCTCGACCCCGCGGCCACGCCCTCGCCGCCCGACGCGCCCGGCTCCGCGTCGGTCGTTGCGTCCCCGCGCTCGCTCGCGCCCGGCCGTCCGGCCTTCTCGTCCGGCCCACGGGCCTCGACGACCCGGACCGTCCGGTCGTGAACGAGGTTCCGCATCACGTCCCGCGGGGAGTCGGTCAGTTCCGCGAGCTCGTCGGCGTCTGCCTCGACGGCGTCCCGCACGTCCATGCCGATTGCAAGCCCTGCGGGCAATTAAATCCACGCCCCGCCCCCGCTCGTTCCGCTCCCCAGACTGGATCCGGTGGCCCGATCCGGGTCGGACGCGAGCACGGCGGGCGGGGCCGACGGAGATAGAAGCAGTTATTCGGGGAGACACACAACCCCACCCCACAACAATGCAATCGTGTGCCAGGATCCGGGTGATCGTATGCGGGTCGTCGTGAAGTTCGGCGGGACGAGCCTCGGGAACGGCGAGCGAGTGACGCGAGCGACCGACTCGATAGCCAAGGCGGTCGAACAGGGCCACGAGGTCGCTGTCGTCGCCAGCGCGATGGGGAGCACGACCGACGAACTCATCGAGGACATCGAGTACGACGCCAGCGACGAGGACCGGGCCGAGATCGTCAGCATGGGGGAGCGCACGTCGGTGCGGATGCTCGCGGGCGCGTTGCGGGCCCGCGGGATCGAGGCCGATTTCTTCGAGCCCGGCAGCGAGGACTGGCCGATAATCACCGACGAGTACGGCGAGCTCGACGTCGACGAGACGACCAAGCGGGCGCACGCGCTCGCAGGCCAGCTCCAGCACGTCGTGCCGGTCATCACGGGCTTTCTCGCCGAGGACCACCAGGGCGGCGTCACCACGCTCGGCCGCGGCGGCTCCGACACGACCGCCGTGATGCTCGGCAAGTACATGGACGCCGACGAGGTCATCATCGTCACCGACGTCGAGGGCGTCATGACCGGCGACCCGCGGGTCGTCGAGGGCGCCCGAAACGTCGGCGAGATCACCGTCGACGAACTCCGGTCGCTGTCGTTCCGCGGCGCCGAGGTCGTCGCGCCGTCGGCGCTGTCCTACAAGGACGACGACCTGAGCGTCAGGGTGATCCACTACCAGCACGACGACCTGCTCACCGGCGGGACCTCCGTCGAGGGCGAGTTCCAGAACCTGATCGACCTCCAGGAGGACCGCCTGTCCTGCCTGACGGTCGCGGGCCGCGCGATCCGCAACAGCCCCGGGATCCTGGCGGACCTCTCGTCGGCGCTGGGCGACGAGGGGATCAACATCGACGCCAACTCCTCCGGGATGGACTCTATCACCTTCTACGTCAAGGGCGACGACGCCGAGGAGGCCGAGGCGCTGCTCCACGAGGAGGTCGTCGAGAAGGAGGCGCTCGCCTCGATCACCGTCGAGGACGACATCGCCGTCGTCCGCGTGACCGGCAACGAACTCCCCAACCAGCCCGGCATCGTCAAGCGCGCGATCGACCCGCTCGCGGACGCCCACATCAACCTCTACGACGTCATCACGTCGGCGTCGTCGGCCTCGGTGTTCGTCCCCTGGGAGGACCGCGAACAGGCGCTCGAACTCGTCCAGGGCGTGTTCTGACCGGTTCGGGGCGACAGTCTGACCGGTTTCCGTCTCGTTTTGCGACCGCCTCGGCCGGGCGAACGGCCCCACCGGAGTCGGCCCGTCTGCGCCGACGGGGCCTACATATCTCCCCGTACACGTCAGTACGTCACAGGACTCTAAATATAACCGCTATTTATATCCCGTGCGGTGGGCGGTCCGGACATGCCAGCGGATCCGGCCGGTGGGTCGATTCTCGCCAGAGTGGTACCAAACGCGATCAGGCGGCGGTTCGTCGCGAAGTTCGTCCTGTCGGTCGTCCTGGTGATGCTGTTGACCGGCGCGCTCGGGGCATACCTCTACGGGACGACCACGGCGACCTTGACCGACCGGACGACCGCCCAGTACGAATCGACGGCCAGGCTACAGGCCGACGGCATCGACCGGTGGATCGAGGGTCTCAGACACCAGACGCGGCTGATATCCCAGGCACCGGCGTTCCAGACGGGCAACCAGTCGCGGATCGACTACTATCTCCTCCGGGAGCGACAGCGGTTCCGCGAGGACATATACGCCGTGCACTTCGTGAGCACGAAGTCGTGGGAGGTGCTCGCGAGTACCCGCGACGCGGCGGAGGGGGCTAACATGACGGGGGCGGCGCCGTGGGCGAGCGAACGCCGGCGGAAGGTCGCGATGACGACCAACGTCGCCTCGAACGTACTCGTCGCGGGACGGCCATACGAGTCGCCGGGGTCAGGCGGGCGGGTGATCGCGTTCGTCAGTTCGCCGCCGAAAGGGACCGAGTACATCGTCGTGGTCGAGGCGAACCTCTCAGCGTGTGACCGGTCGTTCGACCAGCCCGACGAGGCGGCGTTCACAACGGTTCGAACCACCGGCGGCGGTCTCGTCTGTGGCGGCGCAGCGAACGGGATCGGCGGGACGAACGGCAACGGATCAGGCGGGCATGCGGTCCCGCCCGGGACGCTGTCGGCCGCCGGGTCCGGCGTCGTCACGACTGCGGAAGCGCTCGTGAGTCACGCGACAGTCGACGCGACCGGCTGGACCGTCCTCACGCACGTCCCGAAGTCCGAGGCGTACGGCCTCCGCGACCGGATCGGGACGAGCATGCTCGCGCTGGTTCTGGTGCCGCTGGTCGCGCTCGGCCTCGTCGCGGTCGTCGTCGGACGGCGGGCGAGCGGCGAACTCACCAGGCTCACGTCGTACGCGGCGGAGATGCGCGAGGGGAACCTCGACGTCGAGATAGACGTCCGCCGGTCCGACGAGTTCGGCGCGCTCGCCCGCGGGTTCGCCGAAATGCGCGACGCGCTCAAACAGCAGATAGAGGAGGCCGAGCAGGCCCGCTCGGAGGCCGAGGTCGCGCGCGCCGAGGCTGTCCGGACGAACGAACACCTCCGGGAGAAGGCCCGGTCTTACTCCGAGACGCTGTCAGCCTGTGCGCGCGGCGACCTCACCCGCCGACTGGAACAGGACAGCGAGAACGAGGCGATGGACCGGATTGCGAGCGACTTCAACGAGATGGTCCGCGAACTCGAACTGACGACCGGGCAACTCAAGCGGTTCGCCGAGGACGTCAGCGAGGGCGGCGATGCCGTCCACTCGAGTGCGGAAGCCGTCAGGGACGCCAGCGAACAGGTCGCCGAGTCGATCCAGAAGATATCCGACGACGCCCACGAGACCCGGGAGCGACTCCGCGCGGTCTCCGAGGAGATGGACGCCGTCGCCGACGCCCTCGCCGAAGCCGCCGCGGACGACCCAGACCGCTCCTTCGAGGATCCCCTCGCCCGCGTCCGGACGGTCGGGGACCTCGTCGAGGATGCCGCCGAGACGAGCGACACGGTCATGGCGGAGAGCGAAACCGTCGCCGGCGCCGCCGAGGAACAGGCCGCCGAACTCTCCGAGGTGTCCCAGCGGGCGCTCGACCTGAAACGGACCGCGCAGTACCTCGGCGACGGGATCAGCCACTTCGAGACGGAGGGCGAACACGAGTTCGTCTTCCAGACTGGCGCCGCCGAAACCGACTCGCCGCCGGACGCGGGGGACTGATATTGACCGGTGCCCGGCACGTCCGGATCGACCGCACGCGGTCGTGCGGTCGTACCAGGACACACCGACAGCAGCGAGTGTGAGCCCGTAATCCGGCTGGCGGGGGAGCCACTCGCCGTCCCACTGTTCGGTCCGCCGTCACAGTGAATGCTTCCGGGCCGGCGTCACTGCCCGGAGCGCAGTCGCGCGCCGATCCGGACCGGGAGGCCGGCGTCTTTGACCGCGTCGACGACGCGCTCGACGTCGTAATCGACCCGGCGGCACTCGATCGTGTGCTCCTCGAAGTCGAGGACTGCGTATCCCGCCCGGGGGTCACCGTCCCGCGGCTGTCCGACGCTCCCGGGGTTCAAGACCAGCCCCTCGTCGAATATCGCGTGGCCCTGGACGTGCGTGTGGCCCGTCACCAGCACGTCCTCGTCGCCGAGCATGTCGGCGCTGAACTCTTCTGGGTAGGTGTACCGGTCGGGGTCGTCGGGGTGCCCGTGGACGAGCTTCAGCCGGCCGTCACAGACCACCCGCTGCTCCGGGAGGTCGCCGAGCCACTCTATTTCCTCCTCGGAGAGGGTGTCCCGGGCGTGGCGGACGCCCGCCGCCGCCATCTCGTTGAACCCGTACCCCCCGTCGAACGCGACCGCCCGGTCGTGGTTGCCCATGACCGTCGGCACCTCGCCGTCCGGGAGCGCGTCGCGCGCGTCCCCGCTCAGTTCGCCGGGCGGGTGGACTCCCCGCATCGCGGCGACGCACTCCGCGTGCCACGGGTTGTATCCGACCACGTCGCCGGCACAGACCAGCCGGTCGACCGGCGGCATGTCCGAGAGCACGGCGTCGAGCGCCACTAGGTTCCCGTGGACGTCGGCGATGACCCCGACCTGCATGGGGGTGTCTGGCCCCGCCTCCCTCTTAATATCGATCCTTGGACACCACTGTCACCGGCGGTCACCAGGTGTTGACGACAGCCCCTCGCTCGCCGGCCGGTCACTCGTCGTTGACGATGGCGGTCTCGAACCCACCGTCGGTCGATCCGGAGACGCCGACCGTACAGACCGCGTGCTCGAAGTCGAGGTCGTACGCCTCACGGGCCGCGCTCGCGGCGTCGTCCGCCGCGAAGTCGAACGGCTCCGGGCTGTCCTTCTCGTAGGTCGCCACCAGCGTCGGCTCGGTCACTTCCTCGACCAGCAGGGCGTCGCGGCGGACGGTCCCGACGACCGCGCCCGGACCGTCGCCGCGGGTGCTCGGGTCGTCCCCGGCGACCCCGACGATCCCGGCGACGCGGGGGGTGTCGTAGTCGTCTTTCTCGAAGTCCAGCGCGAGCAGCGGTTCCGCCAGCGCGTCCCGCGCCGGGTAGCCGAGTTCGAGTTTCTCTGCGACGGGGTCGACGTGCGAGCCGTTGCCGATTACGACGCCGCGGTCCGTGGCCCGCAGGCAGTTGTACGCGATGTAGGGGTTGTCCGACTCGGGGGCGTCCGCGGTCGGGCCGACCGTGACCGTCTCCGGGTCGCGGGCGGTAGCCTTCCTGTTCGGGAACGACCGCGAGGAGACGCGGTAGGCCCCGACCTCCGGTGCGACGACGACGAAGCGTCCGACGTACATGCCCGTGCCTGCGTGGCCGGCCGACAAGGGGGTGTCGATGTCCGCGAGCGGGCGACGCGCTATCGAACGGTTCCGGGAGCGACCGTGACACGCCGACGGATGTGTCTCCCTGACACGGCGGGGCACGGTCCGCAAAACTCAAATACGACTCGCGGGTATACGTGAGTGAAGTCCTGTGGTGTAGTGGCCAATCATGTAGCCTTCTGGGGGCTACGACGGAGGTTCGAATCCTCCCAGGACTATTCTGCGAGGAACGGACGTGACGAGCGGATAGTCTCAGGATTCGAACCCCGGAAGACGAGCGCCAGCGAGTCTCCAGACGGCTCGAATCCTCCCAGGACTACTTCTGACGGACCGACCGTTCGGAGACGCGGATCTACCGGAGAATCCGAGCCCCCGGTCTACCGGACGCGTCTCGATAGGTACGCCGCCGGTTGCGCCGGACTGGGCTCACCGCCGGGCCCGACGACCCACAGCTTCCGGGAAAGAAACCCCTATGAGTCGCGGAGCCAATCGGAGGGGTATGACGAAGCGCCACGTCTCCCTGCCGCCGGGCGGCGAGGAGGGGGTTCACGCGTTCATCGAGTCGGTCGACGCGCGACTGTCGAGCGACGAGGACACCTGTGCCGTCGTCGAGGATGTCCTCGTCGACCTGATGGGCGACCGCGAGGCCTACGAGCGCTGGCAGGGCGGCGGCGACGTCTCGCCGGCAGAGCGGGTCCGCCTGCAGAGCTACGACCCCTGCAACGTCACGCTGGAGAGCGAGTACTACGCCGAGGTCGAGACGATGGACCGGGAGTGCTTCGAGCGCTCGAAGTACCTCCAGTGGCTCTGGCGCCAGTTCGACGCGACGCCGATGGCCGACAACGTCGAGTTCGCGCTCCGCTTTCGCCGGATGCTCGCCGACCATCTCTTCGCGGAGTGCGGCGAGAACTGCCGCTTCTTCAAGGGTATCTCCTTCACCTTCGGCCACAACATCTCCGTCGGCGACAACGTCGTCGTCCACGACGACGTCCACCTGGACGACCGGGGGGAACTGACGGTCGGCGACAGGGTCTCTATCTCGGACGACGCTCACGTGTACAGCCATGACCACGACGTCGTCGACCAGACCGAGGTGCGAAACTACCACACGATCATCGAGGACGACGTCCGGGTCACCTACGACTCGATGGTGCGGGCGGGCGTCCGTCTCGGCGAGAACTCGGTGCTCGCGGCGAAGTCGGTCGCCCAGCGCGACGTTCCGGCCCACCACGTCGCCGCCGGGACGCCCGCCAAGAGCGTCGCGGTCAAGGACGGCTGGGAGTCGGTCGCCGAACCCGTCGAGGACGCGAACGTCGACCGCCGCGAGCAGCGCCGGATCGAGTACGACCTCCCCGACGACCTCGACCAGTTCGACGAGTTCGAGCGCGACCTGCGGCCCCCGGACGCCTGACGGTCGCGAACACCCGGGCGACCGGCCGCCCGCGTTACAGTGGCGTCAGCCTGACGTCGCCGTTCGTCGTCGCGCAGGTGACGTCTCGCCGGACCGCGGGCACGTCGACCGCGACCTCGCCGTTCGTCGTCCTCGCGCCGTCGAGGCCCCCGACGTCTCTGGCGGTCACGTCGCCGTTGCGCGACGCCACTGTCACGTAGCCGTCCGCGTTTTCGACGTCGACGGACCCGTTCTCCGTCCGGTAAGTACCGTGGCCGTCGACGTCTTCGACTGCCAGGTCGCCGTTCACGGTCTGCGCGCGCTCGACTGGCAGGGCCGGGGGGACCTCCAGGTCGAAATCGACGGAGACGTTTTCGGTGCGGTCGGACCACTCGGCCCGCACCAGGAAGACGCCCTCGCTCGTCGCCGTCGTGACCGACACCGCGTCGAGCGCGTCGGGGCCCGACCGGGATTCTTTCCGGACGGTCCCGGTGACGGCTTCTCCGTCGCCGGCCGTGAGCGTGATGTCGCCGCTTCTCGTCTCCACGGCGAGGGCGGTCGCGTCGCCCGGGTCGAACGCCCGGTCGGCGGTCTCCGTGTACGGTTCCGTCGCGATCAGGCACCCGGTGACGCCGACTCATACGGACCGTTGTAATTCGTTACCGCTATAGCGAGGGAGATCGGTTCGTGTGGGTCGCGAAACCACCAGTGTTCGATAGCCCTGTCGAAAATAGTTACAACGGTCAGTATCAGCCGAGAGCGCGACGTATTTCCGTTCGGACGCGCGCCAGAACATCCAAGTACCGTGCCAACGTATACCACGATATGGAACCCTGGGGCTGGATCCTGATCTACCTGGTGGGGTTCACGCTGTTCCAGCTGTTGCTCTTTCGCTTCTTCTCGGACGGCCGCGTCTCCGGGGAGACATCCCCCGGGTCGGGCGAGACTACCGTCCACCAGTCGTTCGACAGCGGCCGGAACCCCCGAGAAGCGGTCGAGGAGTCGACCGACTCCACCGAACGGGGCGAGGGCATCCGCTGTCCCCGGTGTGGGACCGACAACGCCGACGAACCGTCGTTCACGTACTGCCGCAACTGCCTCGCGCAACTTCACTGACCGTCGATCCCGCCGGCGCCAGCGTCGCGGACCGAGGCAGCCGTCACTGGCTCCCCGAACGAAATCAAAACTGATACTCAGCGGGAAATAGCCAAGTAGCGCACTGTCGTCGGTTGGCGTATGAACGGATGGATCTTCGCCGGGGCGCTCTTCGTCGTGATCCTGGGGTTCGAGGTCGTCGTGTTGCGGTACTTCGTGACCGGGCCGACGCCGTTCGAGCAGTCATTCCGGTCGGGCGACGGGTCACTCCGGTCGAACGAGGCCGCTGCGACGCCGGCCGGTGCGTCCCGGGCGGACGGGGAGCAGCCCCCCGTTGAGGAGGAGCAGGGCGTCGCCCGCTGTCCCGACTGCGGGACCTACAACTCCGACCTGGGAACGGTTCGGTACTGCCGGAACTGTCTGTCGACCCTGCACTGACTCGATGGAAACGCTGCTACTCCACGAGCGCGTGAAGCAAGCATGGGGCGCAAGAGACCGATCCGTATCATGTGCTTTCGAGCACGTCGGACTGACTGGTCCATGTGCGAAAGAAGCCGAGTCATGGGCGTTACAGTCCGGGTGCCGCGGCGCGCGGCACCCGGGAAAGCCCGAATAGGTGATTCTCTGCTTCACGCACTGGCGTCCCGGGTGAACAGACAATGTACCTCGGAATCGACGTCCACAAACGGTACGCACAGGTGGCAGTAGGGTTCGAATCCCAGGGGCGGAATCCCCGCCCTGGTGTAATCTGGTAGCACGCTATCACCACTCCGGCGGTTTCCCGACCACCGTTCGAGTCCCCGTAGCTCAGTCAGGACAGAGCACCGGCCTTCGAAGCCGGGTGTCGCAGGTTCGAATCCTGCCGGGGACGTTCGCTGCTCGCACCTGGCGAGTGGCACGCAGGAGTCGCCAGTTGCGACTCCGGTGAGAGCATGGAGTTCAACGAACCCAAACAGACGGTCGCAGAAGCGACGCGCACCACGAACCACGAGGGTGGTGAAGCGTTCGCGCCTGCTGACCCACAACTCGCGCTGTACAAACGCACGATC
>JBDGST010000121.1:14662-17402 GCA_042217365.1 Haloarculaceae archaeon | reverse complement strand
TATCAGATCGATCGAATCCACCGGAACGCTTTTTGAGATAGTCGTCGGTTCCCGAAGTGTGCCATCAGATACCGCGAGCGACGACGGGGGCAGCGACGGCGTGGCGACGGACGCGAGCGGGGAGACAGGCTCCGCGAGCGGGTCCGGCGCGACCGGCGAGTCGGGCGGGGTCGTGCTGGCCTCGCCGTTCGGGTACGACGTGGTCGTCGAGGAGGAGTTCGTCGAGTTCCCCTGGCTGGCCGGGATGCGCCGGGCACCGGTCGCGCTGCTGGTCTCGTTCGCGGTCGTGTTCCTCCTCGCGGCTATCGGCGGGGTCGGGCAGCAGTCGCTCCTCCGGACCGCCGTCTACCTCGTGCTCGTCCTCTACGGGTTGCACAACATCCCGTCTGTCCAGGGCCGGGTGCCCGAGATCCTGCGGCCGGTCGCCGAACAGATCGGCTCCGTCCCGTACCTCCGGGGGTTCGTGCTCTCGGGACTGGGTCACGGAAACCCCGTCCGGCACGTCGTCGACATCACCAGCGGGAAGACCGAGAGCATCGGACACGTCAACGTCCTGCCCTCGGATCCGACTGTCCCGATCGAGGTGTACGCGGCGGTCCCGATGCTCGTACTCGTCGCGACCGGCTTCGAGTTCGCTCTCCGGTACTGGGACGAGGTGACTGTCGACTCGGTCGTCGAGGTGGGGCGGTTCGGCGCCGCCGTCGGCGCCGGGTACGTGCTGGTCCTGTTTCTCGGGAGCTTCGTGTTCACCATCAACTCGGGGCTGTTCGGCATCCTCCTCCCCGACCGTTACATGACCGTCATCTTCGGGTTCGTGTATCCCGCCGTCTTCGTCACCGTCGGCGCGCTCCTCGTCCACCTCCAGCAGGAAGTGTTACCGGCGGACGGCGACGCGACGGGGGCCGGTTCCGGCGAGTGACGACGGCGGGGGCGGCGTCGCCACGTCCGTCCGGACGCTACGCGTAGCTCGCGTCGAGGTACTCCAGGATGCGTTCGGACTCGGCCATCGTGATCCCGCGGTCGTCGTCGACCAGCACCGGGACGCCCCGCTGGCCGGAGACGCGTTTGACCTCGTTACGCTGGGAGTGGAGCGCATCGACCCACTCGGTGTCGTAATCGACGCCGAGTTCGTCGAGCCGGTCGGCCACTTTCTCGCAGTACGGACAGCCGTCGAGCTGATAGAGCGTGATCGCCATGGGCCCCGTTCGGCCTACCCGGGGAAGTGTATTGCGCCCGCGGAAACGGACGGGTGCGGGGGCGCCCCGCGGGCTCGGTCAGTACGCGAACTCGGCGTCGACGGTCCGGGCGGCCCGGACGAGTTCGGCGACGGCCTCCCGGTTCGAGAGCAGACGCATCGTCGACCCCTCGACGTCGAACGGGCCGCCCATCACGGCCTCGGCGACGTCGAGGTCGTCTTCGAGCAGTGCCTTCCAGGCGGCGTAGGGGCCACGGAGTGCGAAGTCGTACTCGGTCTCCCGGTCGCCGGCCGCGGCGGCGACGCAGGATCCGTCTTCGACGGTGACCGCGAACGCGACCGGCTCCCCCAGGTAGTCCTCGTCCGGGAGGATCTCGAAGCGGAACGCGGCGTCGAACCCCGCCGCGGCGGTCGCGAACGCCTCGCGGTCGTTCAACCGCGTCCGCAGGTCGTCGACCCAGGCGTCGGCGTCGTCGGGGAGCGTCGGTGCCATCCTGCCGGTACTGGCCCGGTCGCTCCCTTTGGCTTTTCGGCTCGCGAATCGGCCCGGTCGATGGGGGTCCGGTCGACGCCCGACCCGGTAACTCCTCGCCGGGCGCGTCCGACCGCCGAGACGTCCCCGGGATCGGGAGCGCCGTCGCGTTTCTGGAAACCTTAAAACGTCTCGCCGTCGAACCTACGCGCATGAGCGACAACGAAGGGCGCACGGACCTTCGGATGCCCGACGACGGAGAGGTCTTCGCCGTCGTCACGGACATGCTCGGGGCGAACAGGGTCAAGGTACGCTGCATGGACGGCGTCGAGCGGACGGCCAGGATCCCGGGGAAGATGCAAAAGCGCATCTGGATCCGGGAGGACGACGTCGTGCTCGTCGAGCCCTGGGACTGGCAGGACGAGAAGGGCGACATCACGTGGCGCTACGAGAAACAGGAGGCCGACCAGCTCCGCGAGGAGGGACACATCCAGGAACCGTGACGGGCGAGACATGACGGTGGCGTCCCCACCGACCGACCGGGTCGAACCGCCCGCCGGGCCCGCCGTTCTCGCGGGGCGACGATGACGGAGTTCGGACTGCTCGACGAGGAGGGCGCCGAGACGCCGGGCGACGAGTTCGAGGAGATCGAGATCGAGGACACCGAGGCCGACCGGATCGCCCGCCGCCGGGACCGGGAGTTCGACGAGTTCCGCAAGCGCATCACGGACACCGAGCAGTTCAAAGTCGAGGCGTCGGTCTTCGACGACGCCACCTTCGCCGCGCTGTACAAACTCGTCCAGGACGACCACATCGACGCCTTCGGGGCCCCGATATCGACCGGCAAGGAGGCCAACGTCTACACCGCGCTCGGGCCGGGCGAGGCGCGAAGCGCCTCGGGAGGGACGAGCGGCGACGGGACGGAGCCGCGAGACGAGACCGAGGTCGCGGTCAAGGTCTACCGGATCAACGCCAGCGACTTCAAGGACATGCGCGGGTACCTCGACGGCGACCCGCGCTTCGAGGGGATCGGCTCGGACAAGAAGAAGGTCGTCACCGCCTGGGTCCGCAAG
>JBDGST010000121.1:433-14639 GCA_042217365.1 Haloarculaceae archaeon | reverse complement strand
CGGCGTCCGGGTCCCCGAACCGATCGCCGTCGAGCGCAACGTCCTCGTGATGGAGTACATCGCGACCGACGCGGAGGGGCGGGCCAAGCGACTCAACGAGGTCCACGTCGAGAACCCCGAGACGGCCTTCGAGGTGCTCCGGGAGTACATGCGCCGGCTCTACGACGCCGGCCTCGTCCACGGCGACCTCAGCGAGTACAACGTCGTCTTCCACGAGGGCCAGCTCGTGGTGATCGACCTCGGACAGGCCGTGACTGTCCACTCGCCGAACGCCGACGACTTCCTCCGGCGCGACTGCGAGAACGTCGCGAACTTCTTCTCGCGGCAGGGGGTCGAGGTGACCGCCGACGACCTGTACGACTACGTGACGGACGAGGAATCGGAATAGCGCGGGGGCCGCTCGCGGAGGCGTGAGCGTCGTTCCGCGGTCTCCGGGCCTGAGCCCTGGAAACAATTCGTCTGGAGGGTTCTCGACTTTATATTCGGGGACGCACTACTGGGAGGCGAGGAACCTCTCCGACAATGGCTGGAACGGACTTCGAATCGGGGACCGGCGATGGGATGCCGGGGATCGTGACCACGGAGGACGTCCTCGGTGGAGATCCCCGGATAGAGGGGCGTCGAATCGGGGTGTATCACGTCTACCGGCGGTACGTCGAGGGGGGAGACACGCCCGAGAAGATCGCCACGAGTTACGACATCCCGGTCGCAGAAGTCCACGCCGCCCTCGCGTACGCGTTCAACAACCTCGAGGAGATGCGCGACATCGAGGCCAGGAATCGGTCACTGTCCGAGTCGGACGCCGGGAACCGGGTCCGCCCGGAGGACACCTGAGTGAACCGATGGATCTTCTCGCCGACGAAAACGCCGAGACCGAGTGGATACGCGCACTCCGTGACGACGGCTACGATGTCCTCCGCGTCGTCGACGTCGATGACCTCGGGGCGAGCGCGTCCGATCCAAGGGTCCTGGACGTCGCTACCGAACGGAGCCGTATCCTCCTGACGGCCGACCAGTCCGACTTCGACGACCCACCACTCATACGGACCGTTGTACCCATTTTCGACAGGGCTATCGAACACTGGTGGTTTCGCGACCCACACGAACCGATCTCCCTCGCTATAGCGGTAACGAATTACAACGGTCCGTATCAGCACTCACTCGGGCGTCGTCATCGTCGCCGACGTCACCCGCACGGGCGGCGAAATTCGGCGTGCCGTTCGGCGGATCGAGCAGTCGATCCCCGACCTTTCCGGTCGCGTTGCATACGTCAGCGACTGGCTGTGAGGCGGGAGACGGCGACCGACTCCCCGCGACCGCGAACGTTTAAGCCCGCGACGCCGAACCCGCGGGCATGCACTTCGACCAGCGGACCCAGGCCGCGCTCCGGGACGCGGGCCTCTCGACCGAGGAGATCCGCGAGGTCTCCGAGACCGTCGTCGAGGCCGCGGCGGCCGACGCCGGGCGCATCGAGTCGGTTTTCGCCGACCTGGAGACCGTCTACTCCGATATGGACCAGGCCCACGGGAGCGCCGAGTTCCCCGAACACGCGGTCGAGTACCTCGACCTCTACACGCACGCCGACGACGTCCGGGGCTACCTCCGCTTCGACTCGTGGGGCGTCCCCGTCGAGGGCGAGCGCGTCCTGAGCGAGGACGTGGTCGAACTCGCGCTGGGCGAACCCGTCCACGGCCGCGTCCGGTTCGCCGCCGACCGGGACGCGCTATGACGGGGGACGACGAGCCCCGGGACGCGGACGCGACGGTCAAGGTCCGGGGCATCTACGCGACGGCGCTGACGCGCCTGCTGTCGGCGGCCGACGGCGCGAACGTCGTCCAGGCGTCGCCGCCGATCCGGGAGCGGTTCGACGCGGCGTTCCCCGAGGCGCCGGCCGCCGCGACCGTCTCGACGACCGACGACCGCCAGGGGATCGGCGTGACGGGCCGCCCGTCGGCGGTCGCGGCGGTCGTCGACCGTGCGCGAGAGGCGGGCGTCGACGCGCTGGCCTGGCGCGACCCGGCGCCGCGGGGCGCGGTCTACGCCGGCGAGGTGACCGAGACGCTCGGCGGCGGCGCGGTCGTCGAACTGACCGACGCGACCGCGGACGGGACCGGCGGCAACGCGGCGAGTCCGGGCGACGCTGACGGCGGAGGGAACGCCGGAGACCCGGGCGACGCTGGCCGCGGGGGCACGGGGATCCCGGGCGACGCCCCGGACGGCGACGATTCGCCGCTGGCCGCGCTCCCGGTCGCGAACGTCCCCGCGGAGGGCTTTCTCCCGTACTCGAAGACGGCGACCCACGTCGAGACGGGCGACCGCCTGCGCGTCCAGGTCCGGGAGGCGAGCGGGCCCTGGGGGGACGGCCGGCCGGTGCTGGATGCGACGGTTCGGGTCTACGGCTCGCTCCTGTCGCTCGTCCGCGGCGGGGCGGGGGGCGGCGACGGGGACCCCGGCGGCGGGCCGGAGCTCGCGGACCTGCTCCCGGTCGACCCACCGGAGGGGTGGGCGGCCGACTGGGCGCCGGCGGCCGAGGGCGCCGACCTCGACGCGCTGGGGGCGGCGCTCGAATCGGCCGGCGAGCGGGCGCGCGCCCTCGACGCGGCGTTCGAGGGCGCCCCGCCGCCCGCGGACGCGGCGCCGGGCTGCTACTGGCCGGGCGAGGCGACGGCGTGGGTGTGGTTCGGCCGCGAGGCGCGCTTCGGTCTCGACGAGCGCCGGCGGGCGGTCACCGACACCATGCCGGGTCACCACCGCGTCAAGGCGGGGACCGAGCGCGCGAGCGCGGCCGTCGACTTCGTCGAGGCGCTCTGTCCCGGCCTCGGCGGCGAAGGGGACGACGGGACCACCGACGGGACGACCGACGGGTCGGGCGGCGGGAGCGGCGCCGCACCCGTTGACGACGCGGGCTTCCCGTTCGACGTCGTCACCCGGCAGTTCGGACCGGCCGAGGGCGATTCGCTCCGGATCGAACACGGGAAGCCCGACGGGTGCGCGTTCTCGCTGGGCGAGGGAGAGGTGACTCGCCGCGACGCCGACGGCACCGTCGTCGTCGAGCGCGAGATGTCCGGGCGCGGGACCTACGACGCGCTCGGGGTCGAACAGCGGGCCGGCGACGTCGCCGTGACGAAACTCACCGAGGGGAAGTGGTGGTACCCGACGGTCTACCGGGGCAGCGACGGCGAGACGCGGGGGACGTACGTCAACGTCTGCACGCCGGTCGAGGTGTTCCCGCGGGCGGCCCGGTACGTGGACCTCCACGTCGACGTGGTGAAACACGCCGACGGCCGAGTCGAGCGCGTCGACGACGACGAACTCGACGCCGCCGTCGCGGCCGGTCGCGTCCCCGAGGCGCTCGCGGAGAAGGCCCGGCGCGTCGCGAGCGCCGTCGAGAACGCGCTCTGATACGGACCGCTGTAAGTCATTACCGGATCGACCGCACGGCTGCGTGCGGTCGTCCCGGTAAATCGTTACAGCGATCCGTATGAGTCGCCCGCGCGGTGCGGCGAACCCGCCCGGTCGGCGCCCGGAGAGTGGTCACTCAGCCCGAGGCACCGGCTACGGGATGGGTACGTACCGTCACCGTCCCGGTCAGGACGGTGACGCGGACGAGCGCCCCCGCCACGGACGGCCCGAGTTCGAGGTCCGCCCCGTCCTGCGCCTCTTCGGTCTTCGCCCTGACCTTGAAACGGCCGACGTCGCCGACGACGTCGGTGATCGTCTCCGTCTCTCCACTCGACACCGCCACCGTCCGCTGGACGACGATCGGCGTCTCGTGTTCGGTCGGGGTGGGGGAATCGGTGCCGGGACCGGGGCCTGATACGGACCGTTGTAATTCTTTACCACCACGGCGAAACGGGACGAACGTTTCGGCAGTGTACCAGCCACACGTCAGCCGCTACGCCGAAAATAGTTACAACGGTCCGTATGACTCTTCCTGTGGGATCGTCGGCGTCGGTCCCGTCGGCGGCGGCCGCTCGGTGTCGACCATCGCCGCCATCTGCCAGACGCGGACCTCGACGTCTGTCGGATCCGCTACGTCGCCCCGGACGACGATCGCTCCCGGTTCGGCCGCGTCGTCCCCGGGACGGGGACTCCCGTCGTCGCCGGCGCCGGGTGTGTCACCGGCCGTCCCCCCCTCGTCCCCGTCCGTGGAGTTATCGTCCCCGCCGCCGAGACAGCCGCCGAGCGCTGCGAGTCCGGCGGCTCCGGCCGTCCGAAGCAGGGTTCGTCTGCGCCACGACGTTCGCATGAGTGACTGCTCTCTCCAACCGGGTATGTGTCTTTCGGACTGGTCGGCTGACCGACACGTCCTCGCGGGTCCGTCGTTGGCTCCCCGGCGGACGCCATCGAGGGTCCGCCGTCGGTTCCCCGGCAGGCGCCGCCGGGTGGCACGTCACTCCCCATCGGGTCCGCGCTCGCTCAGGAGTCTCCAGGCGCCGAGGCCGAGGCCGCCCAGCGCCGCGGCGACGCCGAACCCCGGCCCGTCGGCGTCCGTCGTGGGCTCTCCGGCCGCCGGTCCGTCCCTGGACCCGGCCCCGGCCACCTTGTCGCCCGACGCCGCGTCGGCCGAGGTCGGCGAGTGCGGGGGGTTCCCGCTCTCTGACTGTTCGACGGCGGTCGGGGTCCGTGTCGGCGTCCGCATCGGTGTCCCCGTCGGCGTCGCAGCCGTCGCAGTCGGCGCTTCCGTGGTCCGTCCGACCGCCGCGTCGGGAGACGGTCCGCCCTCACCGGTCGGGTCCGGGAACGCGTACAGCGCTCCCGGCGCCCGCTCGTCGCCCGGGTTCCGCAGGCTCGTCGCGACGAAGAACTCGCCGGGGACGGCCGCCCGCGCGGTCCAGAAGCTCGCCCGCGACCCGTCGGCCCACGACGCGAGTTCGACCGGGGCGGCGGGGTCGGAGACGTCGTGGACCCGCACGCCGCCGCGATACCACGAGGAGTAGAGGACGCCGTCGACGATATCGAAGTTGTGCGCGGTCGTGTCGTACCCCCCGTCGAGCGCCTCCCCGGTGGTGGCGTACGCGTAGTCGCCGCCCACGTCGCAGTTGTGGACGCCGTACCCGGCGTCGTAGGCGGTTTCGAGGCGCGGGTCGGTCGGGTCCGAGACGTCGAACGCGACGAGTTCGCCCGCCGGCGAGCGGCCGTCGTTCGCGAGCAGGAGCCGGCCGCCGTCGTACGCGAGGTCCTTCAGCGCCGCCAGCGGCCCGCCGCGGTCCGCGAGGATCCCCACCCGGGTGGCGACGACCGCGGGGTCCGACGGGTCCGCGAGGTCGACGACGCGGAACCCGTCCAGCGCCGCGACAAAGGCGTACCGGCCGTCGGGCGTCGTCACCGCCTCGGTCGCCCGGTAGCGCCGGTCGCCGCCGCCGACCGGGAGGCGCCCGACCGGGCGGAACTCGCCGGCGGTCGGTTCGGTGGTCGTAGGTTCGGGTTCGGTGGTCGTAGGTTCGGGTTCGGTGGTCGGGTCGTCCGTCTCGGGTGACCCGTCGGTCCCGCCCGGGTCGTCGGTCTCCGGTGGGTCGTGCCCGGCGCCGACCCGGGAACCGAAGACGGGGAGAGCGAGGGCGGCCGTCGAGCGGAGGTAGTCGCGGCGGCGCACGCTCCGAGACAGGGGCCGAAAGCGGTTAACCCCTCGGTCGACGCGGAACGCGGTCCTTTTCGGGGTCGACGGCGAAGCGACTCCTATGTTCGAGACGCGGCCGGACCGCGGGGCGGAGGTCGTACTGGCGGGGCGCTCCAACGTCGGGAAGTCGACGCTGATGCGCGAGCTGACCGGCCACACGTTCGAGACAGGGGGGCGCCCGGGCGTCACCCGGGAGCCCAACCACTACGACTGGGCCGCCGAGGACTTCGTGCTCACGGACCTCCCCGGGTTCGGGTACATGGACGGCGTCCCCGACGAGGTCCGCGAGCGGATCAAGACCGACGTGGTCCGGTACATCGAGTCCCACGCCGACTCGATCCTGGTCGGGGTGCTCGTCGTCGACGGGAAGGCCGCCGTGGCCATCATTGACCGCCACTCCGGCCCGGACGAGGTGCCCTACGACGTCGAGATGTTCCACTTCCTCCGGGACGTCGACGTCCCGGCGGTCGTCGCCGTCAACAAGATGGACAAGGTCGACGACCGCGACGAGCGCCTGAACGAACTCTGCGACCGGCTCGGACTGCTGCCGCCGTGGCAGCAGTGGCAGGACACCGTCGCCCCGATCAGTGCCAAGCGCGGGTCCATCGACGCGCTGACCGAGGCCGTCCGCACGCACCTGCACGAACAGGAGCGCGACGACCTGTTCCAGTTCTTCTGAACCACCTTTTTCGTCGTCGCCCTTCCTCGCGCGCTCGGCGAGCGCGCTGCGGGAGGGCTCCTCGAAAATCGTGGGCGAAAAAAGCCGCCTCCGCGGGGCGACGCCCCGCTCGGGCGGTGAACCGCGGCGCGACGCGCCGCGGACGTTCCGCGACGGGTTGTGACTCTTCCACTACGTCTGATACGGACCGTTGTACCCATTTTCGACGGGGTTATCGAATCCTGATGGGTTCGCGACCCGCACGGACTGATCTCCTCCGCCATCGCGGTAACGAATTACAACGGTCCGTATGACGGGGTGGCTCACCGATCCGCGACCGAAGCCGCCCGCGTCGAGAGGAGCGAATGGCGGGCGAGTCGGCCACGAGACCGGTCGCCGTCACTCCTCCGCGGGGAGTTTGAACGCGAGGCTGTACATCTCCCCGACCGACTCCGCGCCGATGCGGTCGGCGAGGCGGTCGGCCTCCGCAGTCAGCGACTCGCGCAGGTCCGCCGGGAGGTCGGCGGCCGCCTCTCGCGCGGCGTCGGCGTGGGCCGCGACGTGGCTCTCGGTCCACGGAACGGGGTCCAGCAGCGTCCGCTCGCGGTCGAACGTCCAGCTGTGGCCCTCGAACAGCCGCCGGAGGACGGCGGACGGATAGAACGTGAGCGCCGGTCGGCCGCGGGCGAGTTCGCCGGCCGCGTTCTCGACGGCAAAGAGGTCACGGACGGCGGCGCCGTCGGGCGGCGGTTCGTAGTCGTCGACGACGAGGTGCGCGCCCGGCGCCGCAACCCGGGTCAGTTCGGCCGCGACGGCGCCCAGCGCCGCGGGCGGAACCACGTTGAACAGGCCGTGCGCCGTGACCACTTCGACCGAGTCGCCGGCGAGGGGCACGTCCTGGAGGTCGGCCTCGACCACCGCCGTTCGGTCGGCCCCCGCGCCGTCGACGCGCTCCCGGACGGTCTCGGCGTGCTCGCGGTCGTTCGTCACGGCGTAGACGCGGGCCGCGCCGTCGGCGAGCAGGCCGGCTGTGGCGTTGCCGACGCCGGCGCCGGCTTCGAGACAGACCGCGCCCTCGACGGGGCGGTCCGCGACGGCGGTCGCGACGGTCTCGGGGACGTCTTCGTCGGACACGTGGCGACACTCCCGGGCGTCAGTGGTGGAGCTGCCGAGGGACGGGGCTCTCGTCGTGGCGGGCCTCCTCGACGAGCGAGCGCTGGGCGGCCTCGTCCATGCCGTCGAAGCGGTCGGCGGCGTCGAGCACCATCGCGACGAGCTTCGGGTCCCCGGGGGTGAGGACGCTGGTCAGCCCCTGCGCGGCCGCAAAGTCGAACCGCTCGCGGACCACGTCGGGCCGGTCGACGGGCTCGTACCAGTTGGCGTACGGCCGGTCGGCCTCCGGCAGTTCGTCGGTCGGCGGCCAGTCCCCCTTCGCGAAGGCCTTGATGCCGAGCGTCCCGATGCCCTCCTCGTTCGCGCGGTCGAGGACCGCCTCGTAGTCGTGCTCGCCGTCGTCCTCGGCGACGACGACCGGGTTCAGCGGGAACATCACCGTCTCCAGGTCGTCGATCCGGTCGATAGCGTCGAGGATGAGGTCCGGCGCCCCGTGGCTCGTCAGCCCGACGTGGTCGATCAGTCCCTCCTCTTTCGCCTCGCGGAACGCTTCGAGCGCGCCGTCCGGGCCGGTGATCTCGTCGAGTTCCTCCCGGGTTTCGAGCCCGTGGAACTGGTGGAGGTCGATCCGGTCGACCCCGAGCCGGTCGAGCGAGCGTTCGAGCTTCCGCCACGCGCCATCGTAGTCGCGTTCGGCCGTCTTGCACCCCAGGAAGACCTCCTCGCGGTGCTGGCGGAGCTTCGGCCCGAGCTTGAGCTCCGCGTCGCCGTATGTCGGCGCCACGTCGAAGTGGTTGACGCCGTGGTCGAGCACGAGTTCGACCATCTGGTTCGCGCCCTCCTGTTCGAGCCAGTTGAGCGCGATACCCCCGAAGGTCACGACTGTGCTCTCCTGTCCCGTGTCGCCGAGCGGTCGAGTCTCCATGTTCGGACCGACGGGCGCGGCGTCCATAAGTGTGGACCTGACCTGTCATAGAACGGCTAGTACACCCGTCTATCAGCCAGTTCCGGATCGTCCGCACTGCTGCGCGCGGTCGTCCCGGTAAATCGTTACAGCGATCCGCCTGCGTGTCACTCCCATACCGTCTCGTAGCCGGCGTCGCTGATGACGCCGTCCGTGGTGAGAACCGCGTCCGTGTCCTGCGCCCGGTGGCTGGCGACGACCAGGGCGTCGTGGATGCTGAACTCGTCCACTACCCGCGCGTACTCGATCAACGCCGCGTCGTCGACCGGAGCGACCGAGACTGGTCCGGTTCCGACCAGCGCCTGGCGGGTCTTCTCCGGCGTTCCCGCGAGGGTAACACCGCGGACGTCCTTGTCGCGGGAGACCGAGTACAGCACTTCGGCGAGCGCTGTGCTCGGTGCCTGGATGACCGCTTCCCCGGCCTCGGCCTCGGCGAACACCCGGTCGGCCCGTCGCGGGAGCGCATCGACGAGATAGACCAGAAGCGAGACGGCGTCGGCGGTGTACGTCGCCATCTCAGGCATCCTCGTAGTTGCGGTCGCGCCGGTCGCGGATGCGCTGTGTCAGTTCGGCCGCGATCTCGTCGCGCTTCCGGTCCGGGGTATCGTCGGGAACGAGCATCCCGCGACCGCTGGTGCGCGTGCGCTTTTTCACGACGATGCCCCCGTCGGTGTCTATCCAGACGACCTCGTCGCCGGGTTCGAGGTCGTACTTCTCGCGGAGGTCTTTCGGGATCGTCGTCTGTCCCTTCTCCGTGATGCGGGTGGACTCGCTCACACCCTGTAATACGTCTCGTAATACCTCAGTCTTGCGGGGTCACTTCGTCGCGTCACCGGCTCCGCGTGGTCACTTCGCAGCCGTCGCACCCACCTTTTTCCCGCTCGGGTGTCCTCGCTCGCGGCGCTCACGGCTTCGCCGTTCGCATCGAGGCTCTCACTGCGTTCGAGCCTCGCTCGCTGCGGGCACCACTCGCGGCAAAAAGCTGGACCAAAAACCCGCTCGCTCCCTGCGGTCGCTCGCGGTCACTGCCGCGTAGCCGTCGCGTCACCGGCTCCGCGTGGTCACTTCGCAGCCGTCCTCGGTCACGATGATCGTGTGTTCCTTCTGGCTGACGAGGCGGCCGTCCTCCTCTTTGAGGACCGGGTAGCCGTGGAGGACGTCCTGGCGCTTGAGGCGACGCAGCGCCATCGCGGGCCGCGAGACGTCGAGCCAGCGGGTGGCGAAGGGCAGGGTGCGGAACTCCTCGGTGATCTGTTCGAGCGCCTGCCGGGCGTCCCGGTTGCGGACCGACGCCTCGCGTTCGAGCGCGAAGATCTCCTCGTCGCTGCCCTCCTGGACCTTGCCGCGGCCGTCCGTGGCGAACGGCTCGATGGCGACCACGTCCCCGGCCTCCAGCCGGACGCTCTGGGACACCTCCCGGTTGGGGATGTTCGGCGCGGTGTGTTGCTCCCAGTGGCCGAGGCCGTGGCCGGTGAGGTTGACGACGGGGTTGTAGCCGTAGCCGTCGATGACCTCCTCGATAGCGGCGCCGATCGCGCCGGTCTCGACGCCCGGTTCGACGACGTCGAGCGCGGCGTCGAGCGCCTCGGCGGGCGCTTCCGCGAGTTCCGGGTTGCCCGAGAGGTCGACCGTGACGGCGGTATCGGCCAGGTAGCCGTCGACGTGGACGCCGATGTCCAGGTTGATCATCTCCTCGCCGAACGTCTCCTCGTCGTCGGGGCTCGGGGTCGCGTGGGCGGCCTCCTCGTCGACGCTGATGTTGACGGGGAAGGCGGGCTTCCCGCCGAGTTCCCGGATGCGGTCTTCCGCCCACTCGGCGAGTTCGAGGTGGCTCGCGCCCACCTCGACGCGCTCGGCCGCCTCGTCGCGCACCTGCGCGAGGATCTCCCCGGCCTCGCGACACTTCTCGTACTCCTCGGACTCGAGGTCCACGTCGCTCATGCCCCGGGGGTTCGGCCCCGTCGCCCAAAGCGTTTCTGTGTCGCCACCGCCGCTCGACGGCGGCGGCACCCGGGTCCCGATCGGGCGCCCCCGCGTCGTTGCCGGACGGAGCGCGTGACCCAATGTTTTTGTCTTCCGGGTTCGGTGATACGCTAATCCGCCCCCGCTCTCGATGAATCCGATACTCGACCCTCCGGACTCGGTTTTGCTCGTCGCGCGCGCTCGCTCGCTCCGGGAGGCGGTCGAGTCGGTGCTGGCCGGCGCGGACGTCGACCGCGTCCGGACGGCCGGGTCGACCGACGACGCGCTCGGGACGCTCTCGGGGGCCGACGTGGGCTGTGTGGTTCTCGCACACGACTTGCCGGACCCGGTGGCGTTCCGGCGGACGCTGTGCGAGCGCGACGAGTTCCTGCCGGTCGTCTTCCGCTTCGACGACGCGGGACGCGCGAGCGAACTCACCCGGACGACCGCGCCGACGACGCTGCTCCCGGTCGACGCGCCGGACGCGGCCCTGCGCGAGGCCGTCGCCGAGCACCTGGCGGCCTACCGGGAGCGGGTCGTCACCGCCGAGGAGGCCGACATGCTCGACGGGTACATGTCGGAACTCCCCAACCCGATGTTCGTCAAAGACGAGGCGGGGCGACACCTCCGGATGACGGCGGTCCCCGGCGGCGTCGACGAGGGGGTCGTCGTCGGGAAGACCGACCGGGAGGTGTACTCCTACCAGCCGGAGGCGGCCGAGCGGTTCTACGCGGACGACATGCGTGTCGTCGAGGAGGGCGAGCGGATACTCGAACGCGACGAGCGGTCCGGGCCGCCCGGCGACCGCTACTGGGGGCGGACCACCAAGGTCCCCTGGACCGACGACGACGGCCGCGTCAAGGGCCTGCTCGGGCTCTCGTTCGACGTGACGGACCTCAAGGAGAAGGAGCAACGGCTCGAACGGCTCGACGACCGCTTCGACCAGTTCGCGAGCTACGTCACCCACGACGTGATGAACCCGCTCCAGGTCGCTATCAGCCACCTCGGGCTCGCCCGCGAGACCGGCGACCCAGAGGCCTTCGACGGCGTCGAGCGCGCCCACGACCGGATCGAACAGATGCTCCAGGACCTCGGGAACCTCGCGCGTCGCGCGCCCGACAGCGACGCGCCTGAGTCGGTCGATCTCACGTTCGCCGTCGAGGAGATCTGGTCGTTCATGGCCACCGGCGAGGCGACGCTACGGACCGACATGCCGGAGGGGGCGCTGGTCCACGCGCCGGCGGACGCCGTCCGTCCCGTCCTCGAGAACCTCCTCCGGAACGCGATCGACCACGCTGGTGACGACGTGACGGTGACCGTCGGGACGCTGGACGACGGCTTCTACGTTGCCGACGACGGCCCCGGCATCCCCGCGGAAGAGCGCGAACGGATCACGGAGCACGGTTACACCACGGCCGCGGACGGGACCGGAACGGGGCTCGCTATCGTCGCCGAGGTCGTCGAGCGGAACAACTGGTCGCTGGACGTCGCGTCGAGCGCGGACGGCGGCGCCCGGATCGAGATTCGGGACGTGCTCGTCGTCGACGACCCCCGGATCGAGCGGACGCCCGGCGACCGGATCGAGTTAGCGGACGCCGCGGCGGTCGGCGACGCGTCCGGCAGCGTCGCGGTCGACGACGTCAGCGAGTGGCGGACGGTCACGGCGGAGGCCGACTCCGACGACCGCGACGACGACTACTACTTCGCCTCCGTCCCGGTCGAGGGGGACGTCCGGATCGAGGCCCGCGTCGTCGGCGTCGACCACGTCAACGACTTCGGCGCCGGCGGCCTCATGGTACGGGGCGGCCTCGACCCGACGGACAGGTACGGGTTCCTGTGTCTGACGGCCGGTGTCGGGACCGCGGCCGTCTGGCGTCGGGAGCCGGGCGAGGAGTCCGATCGGCACCTGCTCGACGACGAACGGGGGGTCCGGTGGCTCCGGGTCGACCGGGTCGGCGACACCGTCACGTACTCGGTGTCGATCGACGGCGAGAGCTGGACCCCGGTCGACCAGCGCCGGCTGTCGCTCCCCGACCGTGCACACGTCGGGCTGGCCGTCTCCGGCGCCGTCCCCGACGCTCCGTGCGAGGCGAGGTTCGCCGACGTCGCGGTCCGCGAACTCCGCCCCGAGTGAGGCCGGACTGACCCCAGGTCGCAGCCTCAGTTCCGTCAGTCGCGGTCCGCCGGGAGCCCGGGGGCCGCAGTCGGGTGGCGCCGTTCAGTCGCCGCTGGTCACGACCACGTCAGTCACGGTCGGGGCCGGTCCGCGCCGTCTGCATCGCGGGGCTGTTGTAGGCCTCGCCCGCGGTGCCGTCGGCGCCCAGCACGACGACCCCGGCAGACCCGTCGGCCGCGTCGTCGAACTCCTCGACGGCGAGTCGGGCGGCAGTCGCCGCGTCGGCACCCCGTTCCAGGAGTCCGACCGCCCGCCGGGCCAGTCCCTCGCGGGCGATGTCCTCGCCGGCGCCGGTCGCGCTCGCGCCGCCCGCCGGGGACGCGTAGAACCCGGCCCCGACCTGGGGCACGTCGCCGACCCGGCCGGCGAGCGCCGCCCACCGCCCGCCCGTCGAGGTCGCCGCCGCGACGGCGTCGCCCGCCCGGGCGACCGCCCCCACCGTGTCGTGGTCGGGCGCGGACTCCCCGAACGACGGGGGAGCGTCGCCGTCCGTCTCGACGTCACCGGCGATCCCCCCGCCGAACCGCTCGCGCACCCATCGAACCTGGTCGGCCGGTCCCGTCGGCGGGCTCTCCTCGTCCCACCGCTCGCGGGTCCGGTCGGCCCAGCAGTCCACGCCGGTCTCGACGCCGACGACGTCGGCGAACGCGACCGCCCGTTCGCCCGCGAGCATGACGTGGGGTGTCTCTGTCGCGACCGCGCGGGCGACCTCGGCGGCGCGGGCGACCCCCTCCATTCCGGCGACCGCGCCGGTCGTCCCCGTCCCCGTCATCACGCCCGCGTCGGTCCGGATACGGCCGTCGCTCTGGACGGCGCTCCCGACGCCGGCGTTGAACCGCGGGTCGACTTCGAGGACGCCGACCGCCCCACAGACCGCGGCGAGCGGGTCGTCGGCCTCGCGGCCGCGGTCGGCGGCCTCGTCGAGGACGGCCTGCCGGTCCGCCGGTTCGTCGGGCGGCGACCCCGCGCCGCCGTGGACGATGACATCCATGTCCGGGGGTGCCGGTCCCGGCGTGATAAGTCCGGTGTCGTCGCCCGGGTGCGGTGTCGTCGCCCCGGTGGAGCCGGGTGGACCCACGGGGGGTCTCGGACCGGTCTCCGGCGTCGACTCCGCTCCGACCGCGACGGCGGCGGGTCCCGAACCCCACCGACCGCGGGCGGTCGCGGCCCGGCCCGGCGAGATTGGCGCGAAGCGGCAGTCCTTTAGGATCGAACGTGAAATCCGTACACATGGATCACGAGTACGACAAGGTCGAGGTGCCGGCGGACGGCACGCCCATCGAAGTCATCGACGAGGACGCGGACGAACTCGACGTGCCCGAGAATCCGATCGTTCCGATCATCCACGGGGACGGCATCGGGAAAGACGTCGGACCCGCGGCGCAGAAGGTCCTGAACGCCGCCGCGGAGGCGACGGGCCGCGAGATCGCCTGGATGCGCGTGTTCGCCGGCGAGTCCGGCCGCGAGAAGTACGACGAGAACCTGCCCGACGACACCGTCAACGCCATCGACGAGTTCCGCGTCGCGATCAAGGGCCCGCTCACCACGCCGGTCGGCGCGGGCTTCCGGTCGCTCAACGTCGCGCTCCGGCAGACGCTGGACTTCTACGCGAACGTCCGGCCGACCTACTACTTGGAGGGCGTCCCCTCGCCGATGAAAGCGCCCGAGGAGATGGACATGGTGACCTTCCGGGAGAACACCGAGGACGTCTAC
>JBDGST010000121.1:0-293 GCA_042217365.1 Haloarculaceae archaeon | reverse complement strand
CGTCCACAAGGGCAACATCATGAAGTTCACCGAGGGGCAGTTCGGCGAGTGGGGTATGGAGGTCGCGGACGAGGAGTACCCCGACGACGAGGTCTTCGCCGCCCCCGACTCCCTGTGGGAGACCCAGGACGAGGTCGAAATCCCCGAGGGCGCCGTCATGGTCGAGGAGCGCCTCGCCGACGCCATGCTCCAGTGGATGCAACTGCGCACCGACGAGTTCGACGTGCTGGCGATGCCCAACCTCAACGGCGACTACCTCTCGGACGCCGCGGGCGCCCAGATCGGCGGCCTCG
>JBDGST010000160.1:0-17510 GCA_042217365.1 Haloarculaceae archaeon | reverse complement strand
CCGGGAGCGGCCTGTCGCGCTACCGGGACTGTCTCGGCTCACTCGGCGCCGCCCCCTGCGAGGCGGCGGCAGACGGCCGGACGCGCCTGTTGCACGCCGGGGTGTCGGAGACGCGACCGACCGTGACGTACGTCGAACCGTCCCGGTTCGCGGCGACGGTCGACGGGGTTTCCCTCGAACTGGTGTCCGATCCCGGCCTGTTCTCCGCCGGTCGGCTGGACGACGGCACCGGACTGCTCGCCGAGTCGGTCGACCCGGCCGACGACGCGCGGGTCCTCGACCTGTGTTGCGGGTACGGTCCGATCGGGGCCGCCGTCGGGCGAGCGACGGGCGCGACCGTCACGCTGAGCGACGACGACGCCCGCGCGACGCAGTGCGCCCGTCGAACGCTCGCGGCCAGCGGCGTCGACGCGACTGTCGTCACGGCCGACGGGGTCGAAGGCGTGCGAGGGCAGACCTTCGACCGCGTCCTCTGTAACCCGCCGACCCACGCGGGCGGCGGCGTGCTGGGAGACCTCTTCGACGGGGCGGCGGACGTGCTGGCGCCCGACGGGCGACTGACGTTCGTCCGTCACCGGCGGCTGGATCTCGCCGGACACCTCGACCGCTTTCGCCGCGTCGAGCGGGTTGTGAAGGGTCCGGAACACGTCGTCCGCGAAGCGAGGCTGTAGCGGCGGACCCGGAACACTTTCGGGAAACGGGGCTTCCGTCGCGAAAATCCGGGCGCCCCCAACGGACGCAGTCGAACGGCACTCACGCCGTTTCGCCGGAGGCCTCGGACGCCTCGTCGACCGGACCGACGTAGATGGAGTCGGCCACGTCGTCGGACAGCGACACGGTATCGCCGCCCTCCAGTTCGACGGTCACGACGCCGACCGGCGCGACCTCGACGACCGCCAGGCGGGTCCCGGGCGTGACCCCCGAGTCCTTGAGGTACGCCAGTTCCTCGGGGTCGCTGTCCTGAACCCGCGTGATCACGACCGTCCGTCCCTCGGGACACTCCGCCAGCGTCGCGTCGCCGGTTTCCTCGACCGGCTGGAGCGAGTCGTCGGGGATCGGGTGGCCGTGCGGGTCGACCGCCGGGTCGTCCAGCGCGTCCGCGACCCGGCGCTCGAACTCCTCGCTGATGTGGTGTTCGAGGCGGTCGGCCTCGTCGTGGACCGCCGCCCAGTCGTACCCGAGGTGCTCGGTCAGGTACGTCTCCAGCAACCGGTGATGGCGGACTATCTCCAGTGCGACCGTCTCCCCCTCGGTGGTGAGCTGGACCCCCTCGTACTTCTCGCGCTCGACGAGCCCCCGTTCCTCCAGTTTCTCCATCATGCTCGTCGCCGTCGGCGGCGTGACGTCCAGCCGCGAGGCCACCGCCGTCGTCGACACCGGCGCGTCCCCCTGGCACTGGGCCTCGTAGATGGCCTTGAGATAGTCCTCCATCTTGGCGCTCAGCATCGGTCGTTTTTAGACGCATCTAAACCTTAAACCTGTGGTCGCCGCTTCCCGGCAGAAACTGGGAGGCGCCTGTCGTCGCTGCTTCCCGACAGGTGGCGGGAGGCCCCCTCGTCGTCGCCGCGTCGCGAGACACCGGTCCCTCTCCGGCCGGAGAACTAAGTGGTGTCGGCGACGGGATGTGGACGCATGTACCCGGCCGGTCACTACGGGATGGCGCTCCTGGCCTGGGCTCCCGTCGCCGCGGCGCTCGTCGGCAGCGGCCACGAGGTCGCGGCGCTCGCGGGGGTCGTCGGCGTGCTGGTTCTCGCCCGGGTCCCGGACTACGACCGGCACGTCCGGGGACTCACACACCGGGGCGTGACGCACACGATACCGTTCGCGCTACTCGTGGGCGCCCTCCTCGGGTCGGTCGGCTTCCTGCTGGGCGCCGCGCTGGCGGGCGCGCCGCCGCTGGCGCTCGGCGGGTTCGGCCTCCTCGTCGGCGTGATCTCGACGGGGTCGCACCTGCTCGCGGACGTGCTCACGCCGATACGGATCGCGCCGTTCTGGCCGGTCACCTCGGCAGACTGCTCGCTGGGCGTCGTGGAACCCGACAGCTGGGGCGGTAACTACGGACTCCTCGCCCTGGGCGTCGCGGCCACCGTAGCGGCGGCGTTCGCGCCGGGCGCGATCAGATGAGGTCCTTGTCTTCGAGCTGGGACATCACGTCGTCGACGAACTCCTCGACCGAGTCGTAGGGGAAGTCACCGCTGCCGAGCTTCGTCTGGAGCTCCATCGCGGTCATCGAGAAGTCGCCGGACTCGAACCGGGTCCCCGGCCCGTCCGGAAGCGCCGGTACGAGGTCCATCGGACTGGAGATCGGGTAGTCTGCTCCCTCGAACGCCTCGACGAACTGTTCGCGCAGGTTCTCCTTGTCGACCATACGGGGTACACGCCCAGGGCTCCCAAAAAAGGTTCGAGTTTTGCATCTTTCAACTCGTTTCGCGTTTATCACATCGAGTCCGCGTTTCCCGCCCGTTCGACGGTCACATTGCCGACCGGGAGCGACGAGCGCGAGCCATCCCGCCGGAAGATTCCTACTCCTGGCGTCCGCAGGGACTGGTATGACCGACGACCCGCTGACGAGACGGGACGCCCTCCAGGCTGGCGGCCTGCTTCTCGCGGGAGCGGTCGCCGGGTGTCAGACCGCGGACGACGGCGAGAGCCCGACCGGGACGGACGCGTCGGACGGTGGCCCGACCGGAAAGGCGATCACGACCACCGGTGGCACCACGACAGCCCGGGCGAACGGGACACCACCGAGCGAGACTCCCGGAGGTGGAGCCGGGACCGACACGCCGACGACTGACCGGACGAGGGAAACGGCGGGTGAGAACACCTCCACGGCCGGAGACGACGGAACGGTGACGGCGACCCGGGTCGCCAGCGGGTTCGTCTCGCCGCTCGGCCTGGAGATACCTCAGCGGGGGCGGCGGTTCGTCGTCGACCAGGCGGGGAAGGTCTACCTGCAGGACTCGGCTGGAGTCCACAGCGACCCGTTCCTCGACGTGACCGACCGCATGGTGGACGTCGGCGGCTACTCCGAGCGCGGACTGCTCGGCCTCGCCTTCCACCCCGAGTTCGACGAGAACGGGCGATTCTTCGTCAGGTACAGCGCGCCGGCGCGCGAGGGGACGCCGGGCGGCTACTCGCACACGTTCGTCCTCTCGGAGTTCCACGCCGACCCGGGCGCCCGGACGGCCGACCCGGACTCGGAGCGGACCGTCCTGGAGATACCCGAGCCCCAGTCCAACCACAACGCCGGCGCAGTCGCGTTCGGGCCGGACGGGTACCTCTACGTCGCCACGGGCGACGGCGGCGGCGCCAACGACGTGGGGAACGGCCACGTCGCCGACTGGTACGACGGGAACGACGGCGGGAACGGGCAGGACGTCACCGAGAACCTCCTCGGGAGCGTCCTGCGGATCGACGTCGACGCCGACTCCGACGCGGACGGCGGTCCGGGCTCACCGACCCGGCGAGGGGAGAACGCGCGCGAGTACGCGGTCCCGTCGGACAATCCGCTCGTGGGAACCGAGGGGCTGGACGAGCACTTCGCATGGGGCTTCCGGAACCCGTGGCGGCTGTCGTTCGGTCCGGACGGCCGCCTGTTCGTCGGCGACGTCGGACAGAACCGCTGGGAGGAGGTCAGCGTCGTCGAGCGGGGCGGCAACTACGGGTGGAACGTGAAGGAGGGGACGCACTGTTTCGGGACCGACGGCTGTCCCGCGGAGAGCCCGCGGGGGCGGCCCCTCCGCGACCCGGTCATCGAGTACCCCCACGGCGGCGACCCGGTCAGCGGCATCGCCGTCGTCGGCGGGTACCTCTACGACGGCGAGGACATGCCGGCGTTCCGGGGGCAGTACCTCTTCGCCGACTGGCGGGCCCGCGGCCGTCTGTTCGCGGCCCGGGAGCGCGACGACGGCCGGTGGCCGGCGCGGGTCGTCTCGGTCGAGTCCGACGCCCAGTTCGGGCCGAACGTCCTCTCGTTCGGCCGCAACCCGGACGGCGAACTGTTCGTCTGCACCACTGCGGCCGGCGGCGTCTCAGGGAACACGGGGGCGGTCTTCAGGCTGGGCGGGTAGCGACGCCCGGCCGTCGCCTCCGGCAGGACCGCTCAGTCGTCGGCGGCAGCGGGCTGGCCGTGCTGGACCTCGGTCCCGAGGACGTCGAGGAACTCGGCGAGCCACTCGGGGTGGTCCGGCCAGGCCTGCGCGGTGACGAGGTTCCCGTCGCGGGCGACGCCCTCGGTCCACTCGCCGCCCGCGGCGCGGACGTCGGCTTCGAGCGCCGGGTAGGCCGTGCAGGTGCGTCCCTCGACGGCGTTCGCGGCCACGAGGATCTGGGTGGCGTGACAGATGGCCGCGACCGGCTTGTCCTCGCGGAAGAAGTGGTCCACGGTGTCGATGACCGACGCGTAGTTGCGGAGGTACTCGGGGGCGCGACCGCCCGGCAGGACCAGAGCGTCGTACTCGGTCGGGTCGACCTCGTCGAGCGTCGCCGTCAGCTCGAAGTCGTGGCCGCGCGACTCCACGTACGTCTGGTCGCCCCGGAAGTCGTGGACGGCGGTCTTGACCGTCTCGCCGGCCTCCTTGTCGGGGCAGACCGCGTCGACGTCGTGGCCCACCATCCGGAGCGCCTGGAACGGCACCATTACCTCGTAGTCCTCGCCGAAATCGCCGGTCAACAGCAGGATGTTCTTGCCAGTCATGGGTGATCGAACTCTGGGCGAGTTCACGAGTATCTTGTTTGCGAGTCTAAATAAATCTACCCCGAACAGTCACATCGATTATGACATCGCGTCGCCGGGCGGCCGCTCGGTCAGTCCAGTCGGTCCGGCAGGTCGGCCAGCCGGTCCGGCAGGTCGGCCAGCGAGTCGAGGACGTAGTCCGGTTCGACGCCGCTCCCCGGGACGTCCCCGCGGTCGGCGACCCCCGTACAGACGAGCGCAGTCTTCATCCCGTGGTCGCGGCCCATCGCCAGGTCCGTATCCATGCGGTCGCCGACGACGAGGCAGTCGGCGGCGTCGACCCCCAGGCGGTCGAGCGCAGCGGTCGCGACCTCGGGGGCCGGCTTCCCGAGCACTCTGTCCGGCTCGCGGCCGACGGTCCGGGCGACCGCGCCGATGACCGCGCCCGACCCGGGCATCTCCCCGTCGTCGGTCGGGACGACGCGGTCCGGGTCGGTCCCGAGAAACGCCGTCTCGCCGTCGATGCCGTCGAGCGCGGCCTGCATCGTCCCGTAGTCGAACGTCCGGTCCCAGGAGACGACGAACGCGGCTGCCGCCGAGGGGTCGTCGACGAGTTCCTGCCCGGCCCCGCGGAGGTACTCGGCCAGGGACGGCTCCCCCACGAGGTACGTCGGGTCCGCGGGGTGGTGCTCGCGCAGGTAGTCCCGGGTCACGGTCGACGCCGGGAGGACGTCTCGCTCGTCCGCCTCGATCCCCATCTCGCGGAGGCGGTCGACGTACTTCGCGGGCGTCTTCGTCGGGTTGTTCGAGCAAAACAGGACGCTGATCCCGCGCTCGCGCAGCCGTTCGACCGCCTCGACAGCGCCGGGGATCGGCGTCCCGCTCGTGTAGACGGTGCCGTCGAGGTCGAGGACGACCCCCTCAACCACGGTGGAATCCCTCCGGTTCCAGGACGCGGGACGACTTCCGCGCAACCGGACCTCGCTCCTCGGGCATGGCTGGAAATACGGCTGCCCGACCAAGTGCCTCCCGGTCGGCGTGGTTCACCTGGCCCGATTCGACCGGACCGGGTCGCGGTCGCTCACCGTGCTCGCGACCGGTCGTCCCAGCGGGGGCCTGCGAGTCGCAGGAGGAGCACGCCGACGGCCGCGCCGAGGACCGCGACCCCGAGCGCCCCGACCGTGGCCAGCGTCGGCGCCTCCGTGTGGACGAGCCCGGCGACCACCAGCGGGAGCGCCACGGCGGCCAGCGCCGCGCCGAACGCGGCGAACAGCGGCGTGTCGAAGAGCAATTCGTTGGGCGAGAGCCCCGTCACGTACGCGGTCACTCCGAACACGTACACCGCCACGAGCGGGAAGACGACGGCGCCGACGACCACTTCGGCGACCGGGACCCAGACGAGAGAGCCCAGTAGGTAGACCAGCCCCGCCGGCACGGAGAGCACGAGGTACGCGCGGAGCTTCCCGGCGAAGACCCGCTCCATGCCCAGCGGGTACCGGCGGTACTCCGCGGCGTCGTCGAACTGCGTCACCCAGCTGTAGGTCGTGAAGGCGCCGAGCCCCAGCAGCGTGCCGACGGCGACCCCCATCGAGGGGTCCAGCGTCGTCGCGCGCGCGACCTCCGTCACGAGCACCGCCGTGACCACGAAGAGCACGCCCATCGAGAACAGCACCTTCCAGACGGAGCCGCTGCTGCCGGCGACTTCGAGGACGGTCCGCGTCGCCACCCCGTCGCCGAGAATGTCCCGGTAGCGACCGTACCGGTCGGACGCCGTGCGCGACGGGCCGCCGTCGGCCGGTTCGAAGAGGAGCGGACCGACGGCGAGGAGCGCGGCCGCCGGGGCGAACCCCGAGAGCGCGGTCCCGACCGACGGAGCCTCGTAGAACGCCAGCGGTGACAGCGCGACGGCGTTGACCCGTCCGGTGAGGAGGACGACCAGGACGGCCAGGACGGCCGCGGCCGCGAGCGCCCTGTTACGCGTCGCGAGCCCCGCGAGCGTCAGGCTCGCGCCGACGCCGAGGCCGAACGCCGCCGTCGTCGTCACCCACAGCAGCGCGACGGACGCCGCCGGGGCGCCCCCCGCGAGCGCGACCGCCGCGTAGCCGACGGCGACGGGCGCGAGGAAGAGCGCCGAGTAGTACAGCAGGTCCTTCAGGAGGAACACCGCCAGCAGGCGGCGCCAGGTCACCGGGAGCGTCCGGGCGGAGAAGACCAGCAGCGTCACGTCGCCGAGGACGTCCCGGAGCGCGTCCCGGCCGACGAGCCCGATGGTCCCGACCTGGAGGCCGAAGAAGAACACGAGCGCGTGCAGTCCGGCAGCGACCGTCGCGAGCGACGTGTCGGTCAGCGTCAGCAGCCAGACGCCGGCGGCCGCCATCGCGGCGACGGCGACCGGGAAGACGCCGAAGCGGTCCCCGAACAGCTCGGCGTGGAGGCGCCACTCCTCGCGGACCATCCTCCCGAGCAGTTTGGCCGTCGAGACGCGCGTCGTCATCGCCGTTCCCGCTCTCGCTCCGGTCCGCCGTCGGTCGCGGCCCGTGGCTCCCCGGTCTCGACCTCCTCGCGGAAGTACGACAGCATCTCCTCTTCCCCGTCGAGGTCACGCGGGTCGCGCTCGGCGACGAGCCGCCCGTCCCGGACGATGCCGACGCTGGTACAGAGGTCCGCGGCCACTTCGAGGAAGTGCGTCGAGAGGAACAGGGTGTTCCCGCGGTCGCAGTAGGCGCGCATGTGGTCGCGGACCTCGGCCTGCATGATCGGGTCGAGGTTCACCAGCGGCTCGTCGATGAACACGAGGTCGGGCTCGTGGATGAACGTCTGGGCGAGCATGACGCGCTGGCGCTCGCCCTCCGAGAGGTCCGCCGAGAGCGTGTCGAGTTTCCCGACGAACCCGAGGCGGTCGGCCCACTCCTCGATCCGGGCGTCGGCGTCGTCGAACCCGCGGACGTCGCCCACGAACTGGAGGTACTCCCGCGGGGTGAGGAAGCTCGGGGGGTCCTCGCGCTCGGGGAGGATCCCCACGACATCGCGGACGCCGAGCGGGTCCGCGACCGGATCGCGGCCCATCACCGTCGCCGACCCCGCCGTCGGCTCTGTCTGGCCCGTGAGTATCTCGATGCTGGTCGTCTTGCCCGACCCGTTCGGCCCGAGGAGCCCGAACAGCTCCCCCTCCGGGACCGATAGCGTGAGGTCGTCGAGCGCCGTCACGTCGCCGTAGGTCTTTCGCAGACCCCCTGTCTCGATAGCTGTCATGGAACTCCGTGCGTCGTCCCGCTGTCTGTCATGGAACTCCGTGCGTCGAGTGCCGCCGCACGGACTGACCTGGCAGGTGCTGGCAGATAGAGGTTTGGGCCGATTCTCAGCGGGACCGCCGGCGCTCCCGCCGGCGCCGGTCGAGAGCGGCGTACAGGCGATCGACGACGGTCTCGCGGACGTCGTTCATCGTCCCCGCGTCCACGTCGACGGCCTTGGGGTCGTTGCCCGAGAGGCTCCGCGAGCCCGCGGTGTCGACGACGACCGTCCCGAGGTCCCGGTTGCGCTGGAATATCGTCTCGGTGCTGAACGTCGTCTGCACGCGGTGAAAGGGGACGACCTTGGTCTGGCGGACCCAGAAGCCGTTGCGCGTGACGACGTGGTCCTCGCCGACGGCGTACCCCCGGTGTTTCCACTTCAGGTGGGCGGCGTAGGGCACCGCCACCAGGCCCACCAGCGGGAGGTACCAGTACGCCAGGACGTCGATAGCGAGCGTCCCGAGGTACAGCAGGCCGCTGAGCGCGACGAGCACGAGGGCGTACCGGACGGCGTAGCGCTGGCGCGCCCGCCTGGGCGGCCGCTCGAACGCGTCCAGGTCGGCGGGTTCGATAGAGCGGGCGAGGTCGCGCACTCGGTCGCGCTCGGCCAGCGGGATCGCCGACTGGGAGCCGCTCGACTCCGCCTGCGCCCCGGCCTGTCCGGCGGTCTCGATGAACAGCGCCGCGTACCCCAGTTTCCGGGCGAGGACGTTCTCACGGACCGTGAGCGTCTGGACCTTCGACAGCGGTATCGTGCCGCTGTACTTCTGGAGCAGCCCCCGCTGGTACCGGAGCTCCTCCTCGCCGCGGTCGAGTTTGAATCCGTAGTAGCGGGTCGCCCTGAACAGCCCCGTGACGACGCCGATGGCGATCACCGAGAGGATCCCCGCGATCGGACCCAGGACCAGCCCAACGACCGAATCTGGGCTCGCGAACAGCTCCTCTTCGAGGAAGGAGAACGCCGACGGCCCGAACAGCGACGCGCCGAAAAACAGCAGCGAGAGCACCCGGAAATCCGTCGAGACGACCGCGAGGACGCCCAGTTCGCGCTCGGTGATCTCGAACACGGTCTCGGCGGTCCGCTCGGTGGCTTCTCCGTTCTCGGTATCGGCGCCGAGCCGCCGGAGCCGGCTCACCTCCGACTGGACCCGGTCGGCCTCGTCCTCGCCGACGTACTGGAGCTGCGCCTCCGTCTGGCCGCCGCCTGCCGTCTTCAGGTTGACCTGGGCGAGCCCCAGCGCCCGCTGGACGACGTTCTGCGAGATGTCGACGTTCTGGATCCGACGGAGGGGTATCTCGCGCTCGCGCCGGGAGAACACGCCGGACCTGATGTCGAACGTGTCCCGTGTGAGCTCGTACTCGAACCGCCGGTGATACGCCACGTAGTACCCGACGACGAGGCCCGCGAGCGCGACGATCCCCAGGAGAGCCAGCACCCCGCCCAGGGGACCGAACGCCCCGATCGACCCCGGGAGTCCGGTGAACACCAGGATCACGACGAGACCGGCCCCCTGCTGGACGAACCGGTAGGGGATCGTCAGGGGGTGGAGTTTTCGCGGCCCGTCGAGGACGTCGGACAGGGCCGCCTCACCCCCGGCGGGCTCAGCGTCGTCCGCTGCGGCGGCATTTCCCTTCCCGCCCCCGGGGTCGTCCACCGCGGTTTCGTCCCCCGCCGACTCGCTATCGTCAGGCCGGGTGCCTCCCCCACTGGCGCCCTCGTCGCTCATACGGCGTCTTCCTCCTCGGTCGCGATGGCGAGGCGCTTGAGCCGGGTCTGGAGCGTCGCCGCGCGGTCGTACGTCAGGCCGGGGATCGTCACGTCTGCGCCACGCGTCCCCGCAGTGTAGACGACCAGCGAGGAGAGCCCGAGAAGCCGGTCGAACGGGCTCCGCTGGGTGTCGATGTGCTGGACCCGGACGTAGGGTGCGACCGTCTGGCGTCGCGTGAGCACCCCCCGGGTCAGGTACAGCGAGTCCTCGCGCACCTCGTAGCGCCAGGAGCGGTAGTAGAGCACCGCCCGCCCGACGCCGACGACGAGGAACACCATCAGAGCGACCGCGCCGACCTGGACCGCGACCTCCGAGACCCCGTACGCGACGGTCGGATCCTCGCTCAGCACCGCCGTTTCGCTGGCGACCAGCTGAGTGACGAACCCGACGACGACCGCGCTGATCAGTGCGCTGACCGCCGCGGTCGCGATCCATTTGTACCGGATGCGCGGGTCGAGGCGGCGGGACGCGCCCAGTGCGTCCGGCGGCACGATCGATTCGGGATCCGCGGGGCTGCCGGCGGTGTCCGGCGCGTCGTCGTCAGTTGAGGTGGAGGGCGATGTCTCGTCGTCCCCTGCGGGCGATCGGGGGTCGTCAGGGTCGCTCATCGGCGGCACCTCGCACGGCGGAGGCTTAGGCGTGTCGGCGTCCGGTGGAGCGGTCGGCAGCGGGGGAACGCGGTCGCCGACCCGGCCGATAGAACGGTCACTGAACCGGCGGGACGCCCCGGGAGACGGTCACTCGTGGCCGGACACCCTGACGGGCTCGTAGGGCGCTTCGAGCCACTCGACGTCCGAGTCCGACAGCGAGACGTCCAGCGCTTCGACGGCCTCTTCGAGGTGTTCCACGCTCGTCGTGCCCACGATGGGCGCGTCGACTGCGTCCTTGCCGAGGACCCACGCCAGCCCTATCTGGGCCATCGTCGCGTCGTACTCGGCGGCGAGTTCCTCGACGCGCTCGTTCACCTCGCGGCCGCCGCCCTCGAAGTACGGGTGACCCCGGGCGTGGTCGTCCGTTTCGCCCCGCGTCGTCGCCTCGGCCTCCTCGTGGGGGCGGGTGAGGTACCCGCGAGCGAGCGGGCTCCACGGGATCACTCCGACGCCCTCCCGTTCACAGAGCGGCAGCATCTCGCGCTCCTCCTCGCGGTACAGCAGGTTGTAGTGGTTCTGCATGGTCTCGAAGCGTTCGAGACCGAGCCTGTCGCTGGTGTGCAACGCGTCGGCGAACTGGTGGGCCCACATCGACGAGGCGCCGACGTACCGCACCTGGCCCCGCCGGACGGCGTCGTCCAGCGCCCGGAGCGTCTGCTCGACGGGCGTGTCGTAGTCCCAGCGGTGGATCTGGTAGAGGTCCACGGTGTCCGTCCCCAGTCGGTCCAGCGAGTCGGCCAGTTCCTGCTCGATGGCCTTCCGCGACAGCCCGCCGGAGTTGGGGTCGTCCTCGTCCATCCGGAAGTACCCCTTCGTCGCGACCACGCTCTCGTCGCGGTGCCCCTCCAGCGCCTTCCCCAGGATCCGCTCGGATTCGCCGTTCGAGTACATGTTGGCGGTGTCGAAGAAGTTGATCCCGAGGTCGCGGGCCCGCTCGACGAGTTCGATGCCCGCCTCCTCGTCGAGCACCCACTCGCGCCAGTCGCTCGTCCCGAAGCTCATACAGCCCAGGCAGATGCGGCTGACCTCGACGCCGGTCGAACCCAGTGTGGTGTACTCCATGGGGGGCGGACGGCCGGACCGCCCATAAGCGTGGAGTATGCGGAAATCCCTCGCTCGGGCCGACCGGCTGCCGCGTCGCAACGTCTGGGGCGCTTTCGACCGACGGTCAGAGCGACTCGGGGTCCACCCGTCCGACGAACCGGCGCACGACCGCGTAGCCGACCACCGCGAGGAGCACGTACCCGGCCACGTGGAGGAACGTGGTCGTCGTCGGACTGTCGACCGCGAGTTTCGCGACCGTCGTCGCCGGGTGTTCGGGGAGGAACACGAGCGTCCCGAACCCGAACAGCACCAGCGTCGAGTAGAGCAACTGCGCCTCCCTGCGGCTCCCGGTCAGGAGGCCGAGCGCGAGCCCGAGCACGACGACCGCCACCGTCAGCGCCGTCACCATCGCGAGCAGCGGCCCGACGTTCGACACCCGGATGCCGTTGAGGCCGAGCAGCCCCAGCCACATCGCGGCCTGGAGCGGCGCGATGGCGACCATGCCAAGCGCCTTGCCGTCGACGATGTCGACCACCGACACCGGCGCCACCCGCAGCAGTTCGAGCGTGCCGCGCTCTATCTCCTCGGTCAGCGCGTCGACCGCGATAGAGCCGCTGATGAACGGCGGCAGGAACAGCAACAGCGGGATGAGCACCGTGTACGTGAACCCGAAGTAGGGGCTCGCGTCGACGTCCGCCGGGAGCGGGACCACCGACCGGTCGAGGTGGGTCGCCCGCTCGATCCGCTCGGCGCGCTCGACGGCCTCCAGTAGCGAGCGGATCTTGTCGACGATGAGCGTCGTGCGGATGTTCCCCTGGGGCGCGATCACCTCGACGGCGATCCGGTCACCCGAGTCCCGCGCGACCATGACCGCGTGGACGCTCCCCTCGCGGTAGACCTCGCGGGCGGCCGCGGGGCTGGAATATGTGACTGCCCTGACGCCGTCCTGGGCGCTGGCCGCGTCGACGAGCGCGTCCTTGTGCTCGCCGGCGACGCCGACGACGATCTCACCGCCGGAGACCGATCCCGGGCTGTACAGCGAGGTGAGCCCGACGACCAGGAACGACGAGAACGCCGCGACGAACAGCTGTATCAGGATCGCCAGGACGATCGTCTTCTCGCGACTCAGCGACGCGACGTCGCGCCGAGCGATGGTGAGCCGGGCGTCGGAGAGGAACCCGCCGTTCGATCCGTCAGCGTCTCCCGGAGGTCCGTCACCGGCCCTCCCTGCGTCTCCCGGGGGTCCGTCGCCGGCCCTCCCTGCGTCTCCCGGGCGCCCGCCGGGACCGTCTCGGTTTTCAGACATAGAGTGCCACCACCGTGAGGTTGTAGGCGAGGTGGACGGCGACCGCCAGCGCCAGCGCGGCGACGTACTGGCGCTTCCCGCGACTGGCACCGACCGCCGATATCGAGGCCGTCACGACGTGTAACACGAGCGGCGCCACCAGCAGCGCCGCGAGGACGACCGCCGGGGGCAACCCCGTGTTGAGCGCCGCCTGGCTGTTGAGCGCGGCGCGGCCGATGGCCAGGTCGGGCAGGTCCACGAGCTGGGCGATGAGCGCGAGCTTCTCCGCGAGGAAAAAGCCCAGACCGCTGAACCCACCGAGGACGAGCGCGGTCCGGATCCGGCGGTCGAACTTCGCGTGGACGTAGCCGGCGTAGACGTGGAGGCTCTTGGCCACCTCCTCGATGACCGCGACGGCGACCAGCACCAGCGGGATCGATATCTCGCCGAGCGCGAACAGCAGCGCGACGACGACCAGTTCCGAGACGAGGACGAACGGCAGCAGTATCGCCGTCACGAACCCGACGCTCCGCCGCCGCTTGATCCGGCCGGCGAGCGCGTCGAGTACTTTCAGCGGGATCGGCCGCTGGGTGAACATGTCCTCCTCGCGGTAGAGGCCCGCGCCGAGCCCGAACAGCACGAGGGCCGTCAGCGCGGGCGGCAGCGTCGAGAAGGCGAACTGGCCGGCCGAGATAGCCTGCCCCTGGAGGTCCCGAACCACGATCGTCAGCGGCGATATCAGCGCGATCGGGGTCACGTCCGTGAATATCGCCGGGACGAACGCGTAGGAGGTCAGCGAGACGGTGATCGTCACCGTCACGAAGGTCAGTTCCTTGAACGACCGGGCGAACATCGCCCCGAGGAACGTCGCCGACAGGAAGAGCAGGGCCAGCGGCGCGACCGCCAGCACGGAGAGGTACGACCCGCCGAGCGCGAGCGAGATCAGGACGGCGACGCCGAGCGACCCGGCGAAGTACGGGAGCGTCTTGCCGACGATGATGTCTCCCCGGGAGACCGGCGCGACCAGCAAGAGCTCCCCGCGGCGGTTTATCCGCTCGCTCAGCACCGTCGACCCGTAGGCCTGGATCACGAAGTTCAGCGGCAGGATGAACACGAACGCGAGCACCAGCGACCGGAACGGGAACGGCGGCGCGATGTCCGAGGGGGAGCCGCTGACCGAACCGCCGGTCAGCCGCGCGGTGAAACTGGACCCCCCGATGTTTCCGCCGCCCCCGCCGCTGGCACTGTCGGATCCGCTGCTCGGACCGTCCGGGCCGTCACCCGACTGTCCGTCGGCGCCGGCTCCGGCCGATCCGTCTCCCCCGGCCGACCCGTCAGCACCGCCGTCGCTGGCGCCCCCTCCGTCGGAGCCCCCGTTCGTGCCCTCCCCCTCGGAGCCCGCGAGTTGCGTTCCGCCGCCCCCACCGGGCGCGATCACCCGCGCCGCGTCCTGCTCTGCGTAGGTGAGATTCACGACGACCGGAAACGCCGCGCTCCGGTTTTCCTCCCCTTTCATCAGCCAGTCGTTGTACCGCTTCACCGTCGAGTGCAGTTCGGAGACTGCGGCCCGTCCCTTCTTCGTCTCGGCGTAGTCTCTGACCTGCGCTCCGCTGACGAGCACCTCCTGTTCCCCCGCGGTGACCGCCCTCCGACTCGGCTCCTGCACGCGGAAGGTCGGATCCCGGTAGGCCGGCTGGTAGTAGGGGTCTTCGGCGACGACCCCGACGCGGTAGATCCCCCGGTCGAGCGCGAGCCCCTGGCTGACCGCGAGCGGGCCCACCACGGCGAGACCGACGAGCGCGAGGGCGACGACGGCGACCGTCCGGCGGTCGACGTCTCCCGCGTTCTTCGTCGTCTCCCACCGGGCGATCCGCGCGGTGTTTCGGACCCGGACCCTGAGCCAGTCGACGAATCCCCCCATCGTGTCAGCGGTCCCCCGGGTCGGCGCCCGCGCCCGGTCGAGCCCCGGCTGCCGGCCCCCCGCCCGGCGCAGCCCCGGGCGGCGCCGCTCCGGACCCGGACTCGGACTCGGACTCGGCGACGTTCAGGAACACCTCTTCGAGGCTTGACTCCTCGGTGCGGATGTCGACCACTTCCCCGCCCTCGTCCCGGGCCGCTTCGCGGGTCTCGTCGACGGCGTCCATGCTCTCGACCACCCGGTGAAACCGCCCGTTCTCGCGGGCGCTGCCCGGCACCTCGACGCTCGTGTAGACGTGATACCGCGTCTCACCGTGTGCCGCCTGCAGCTCGTCGAGGTCGCCCTTCGCCACGACCTCGCCCTCGTTCATGATCGCGACCCGGTCGCAGATGCTCTCGACGTGATAGAGGTTGTGCGCGGAGAAGACGATGGTCTTGCCCTGTCTGCCCAGCTCCTCGGTGAAGTCGATGATGTAGTTGGTCGTCAGCGGGTCGAGCCCGCTCCCGGGCTCGTCGTAGACGAGGACGTCCGGGTCGTTGATGAGCGAGCGCGCGATGGCGACCTTCCGCTTCATGCCCTTGGACATGTCCCCCAGCGGGCGGTCGCGGTGTTCCAGGTCGAGCCGGTCGAGCGTGTCGTGGATCCGGCGGTCGGCGACGCCGCCGGGCACGTCGTACAGGTCCGCGAAGAAGCCGAGATAGGAGATGGGCGTCATCTCCTCGTAGAGCGGCGACTCCTCGGGGAGAAAGCCCAGGCGCTTTCGCATCTCCGTCTCGCCGGCGTCGTATCCGGCGACGGACACCTCGCCGCCCGTCGGTTCGAGCAAACCGGCGATCATCTTCAGGGTCGTCGTCTTGCCGGCCCCGTTGGGACCGATGATCCCGAACACCTCGCCCTCGTCGACCTCGAAGGTGCTCCCCTCGACGGCGACGAAGTCCCCGTACTCTTTGCGCAGGTCTCGCGCGGCGATCATTCGCCCGGAGGTAACGGTCGGGGGGTTGTAATTGTTCGTCCCCCGTTATCGGTTTTTGTTACGGGACCTTACAGGCCGGTATGGTCTCCGTACCGGGCGTCGATAGGCCCCGAATCGAGGGCACACCCGACGGCCGACGAGTGGTCGTCGACCGAGTCGTCGCGGCGCCGCCGGACGACGTCTGGACGCTCCTGACCGACACCGAGCGCTGGCCCGAGTGGGGGCCCAGCGTCAGCGACGTCCGGTCCGAGGACCGGTTCGTGACCGAAGGGACGACCGGACGGGTCCAGGTCGTCCGCGGGCCCTGGGTGCCCTTCGCGGTCGACACCTGCGCCGACTACCGCTGGACCTGGTCGGTGGCGCGGATCCCCGCGACCGGGCACCGGGTCGAACCGGTCGAAGAGGGAACGCGCGTCGCGTTCGAGATCCCCGTGGTCGCCGCGGGCTACGCACTCGTCTGTCGGTGGGCACTCGACCGGATTCAGCGGATCGCCGAGTCGGAATCGGAGTCGGAGTCGGGATGATCCGCCCGCGGGCGGTACCCGCACGGTCCAGACCGGGTTCGCTCGCCGAAAAGAACAGTCGCCCACCGGACCGTCAGCGGCCGCCCGGGTCAGGCCGCCGCGTCGACCGCCTGCTGGGCTGGTCGCCGTGGAAAGCTCAGACTTCGATGCGGACGTCGCTCACGCGGTGGATGTCCCCACCCATCCCGTCCCCGTCACACCCGTCGGTCGGACAGCGATAGTGCCACCCGTCCTCCGTGGCCGAGCGCTCGGCGAACCGCGCCCCGCACTCGTCGCAGAACAGCTGTCCCGCCGGGCAGACGTCCCGGTGGAGTTCGAGTTCGAGTTCGCTGGCGAACGTCCGCTTGCAGTCCCGGCAGACGTGGGTCATACTCGACACTCCGGCCGTACCACATATATTAACTCCGGAACGTTCACGTCGGCCGGTCTCGCGGGGTAATTCGGCCAAACCGCCGGACGCAAAGGACGTCAGCCCCGGCTCGTCTGATGTGTCACGTGTTACCGAAACGCTGTCAGGTCGCCGGCCCGGCGACGGCCCCCGTCACCGGGTGTCGATGTCGTCCTCGTCTTTGATGATCCGGGTCTCCGCCTCGCCGCTGGACACCTCGTTGACGAGGTCGTAGAAGTCGTTTTGCATGCCGGCGGGGAACTCGACGACGCCGACCCAGGACCCGTCGGACTGCCACTCCTCGCGCTGGAGGTCGCCGAACTCCCGGACCTGCGCCTGGCCGCTCCCCGCGTAGTCGGGAGGCAACTGGACTGCCACGGTGATGGTGTCGAACCGGATCGGGATCACCGGGCGGAGCGCGTCGAGCGCCTCGTCGACCTGCTGATCGACGGGCTCCATCGGGTCGACGCGGAAGCCCGCCTCCTCGAGGGCGGACTCGATCCGTTCGGGCGGGTGCGGTGCGTCGTCCATCTGGGGGTTGACGGCGTTGCGGGTGATGCGGTTGACGAGCTGTTTCCGTTTCTGTTCCTGCATCTCCCGGCGCTGGTCGGCCGTGATCTGGATCTCCCCGCGTTCGACCACCTCCGGAATGACCGCCAGCGGGTCGGTCGTCTCGAAGACTTCCTCCAGCGCGTTCTCGGGCGGCCGGTCGCCGCGGGACGCGTCCTCGAAGACGTCTTCCGCGGCGATGACGTCCTCCAGTTCGCCCTCGAACTCGCCGCGCTTCATCGCGAGCGCGGCGTCCGGGTCAACGAGCACCTCGAAGCGCTGCCCGTGGGACTCGAGCCGCGCCGTCACAGCCTCGTCAAGCGATATCATACCCGGTGGTAACGCGGGGCGGGGTAAAAGAAGTTCCCCGACGGCTCCGCCGCGTCGACCGATCCGGGTCCCCCAGGCGCCGTCCCGCAGGTCGATCCGGTGCGGTGGACGTCAC
>JBDGST010000086.1:3047-17526 GCA_042217365.1 Haloarculaceae archaeon | reverse complement strand
CCCTGGCGCTCACAGCCCTGGCACTCGTGGGGCTCCTGGAAGTCGCCGCTCTGCTGGGGGATGCGGGTGAGGGTGCCACAGCGCTGGCACTCGAAGGCGGCCTGGGTGATCTTGGGGCGGACGTCGGTCGCCTTGCGGACGATCCCCTGGACGCTGATGAGCTGGCCGCGGTGGTCGGCGCGGATGTCGCGGATGTCGGTGCTCTCGGGGAGGTTGCGCACGCGGACGTGGGCCTGGCCGAGCTTCACGTCCACGGGCAGGTCGTACAGCCGGAGCGCCTCCTCGGCGTACTCCTGGAACTCCTCGGGGTGCGCGCGGTAGTCGTCGGCCAGGTCGGGGTCGAACCGGTAGAGCTCCTGCCAGTCGACGAACAGGGACTTCCCCTCGCTGGGGTACTGCTGGGCGAGCTCGCCGATCTCGTTGCGGTAGTAGTTGCGGTAGAACTCCTCGAAGGCGTCGATCAGTTCGGTGTTCTCCGCGTGCGCCATTGAGTGACGCCAGGTTTGCGCCCCCTCGGACAAGAAGGTTCGCAAACCGGGCCGGAAGTGAACAGCCGGCCACGTCGACCCCTCGACGCGGCGGGCGTCGGACCACGAAACGAAGGGGTGTGGACGCCCGCCCGGAGTCACCTACCAGCTGAGTTCGTACGTGCACCGCACCCCGTCACCGGACCGGCAGACGCCGATCTCGGAGAGGCAGACGTAGCCGTCGGCGCCCGCATCGGCGACGCCCTGCACGATCCCCCTGTCGAACTGGCGGGGGTAGGGGGTCCGACACTCGACGCGGCCGTCGGCGTCACCGATCCGCCGGAACGCGTACCCGCCGGGGTCGCCCCCGCGGTGGTGTCGCCGGTAAGCCCGGTCGAGCGCGTCGAGCGCGTCCGGAACGGAGTCGGGGCCGTCGCGTCCGACGCCCCGGGCGTGCCGCCGGCCGAGCGCGGAGACGCCGTCGGGCCCGACGACCGGTTCGAGCGCGTCGATAGCGTCCAGAAACGCTGTGAGCGGGTACCACGCCCTGGTCAGCGGCGGCGCGAGCCCGCGGTCCGAGAGGACGCGCCTGGCCGCCCGGGTCCGTCCGGAGTGCTCCCCGACGCCGGCCACGAGACGACGGACTGCCCGCCAGTCGACTTCGAGCACCTCGGGCGAGGCCGGCCCGCCGGTGTCCATACGTTCCCGGGAGGCTCCCGGGGACATATCCCCTCTCCCAAACCAGTTAGGATGGCGTCGACGACGCTCCGGCGTGTGGCTCGGGGCCGATCGTACTCCGTCGCGCGGCCGGACCGTCGCGCGGCCGGACCGTCGCGCGCCGCTTCGCGGAACGGGACTGGGAAAGGAAGGTGCGAAACGCGACAGATGGAGGGGAGAGACGGACACTGTCGGTGCAGTCGCCCTCGCCATCGTGGCCGAGTATCCCCGGCCATCACGACCTATGGCGCCGGGGAGGTTACATTCACTCCCTCAGCAATGGGGGGGGGCTTAGGGCGGGCCGATCGGCCCCGGGGCGCGGGTCGGTGGGGACCAGGACCCGACGGGGCACCCGGGTCCCGGGCGTCCCCCGCGACACTTATGCGTCGGCGGACCGACCGGCTGCCCGTGACACGGGAGTCGGCGTCCGGGAGGTCGCCCGTCAGGCGAGTCAGCTGGAACGCCGACGAGCGGCGCCTCCGTGCGCCGTGGCGGCTGGCCGTCGGGGTCGTGTGCGCCGTCCTCTGCGGGGTCGCGGGACTCCTCCTGGGGGCAGCGCTCGACGGAGCGGTTGCGGGGGCCGGCGTCGTCGTCGCGACCGTCGCCGGCACCGTCGGCCGGAGCGGCGTCCTGCTCGGGGCCGCCGGCGGCGTCCTGTTCGCCGCCCGGTTCGTCGACCGCCGGGAGCAGCGCGACCTCGGACTGGGTGCCTCGGCGGCGTGGTGGGCGGACCTGGGGTTCGGGCTCGCGCTCGGCGTCGCGCTGCCGGGGCTCGTCTTCGCCCTCGAACTGGCCGCGGGGCTCCTCCGCGTGACGGGGACGGTCGTGACCCGTCCGTCCGTCGCGTTCCCCGCCGGCGCCGGCGTCCCGTTCGCGGTCGCGTTCGCGCTGGTCGCGGGCTACTTCGCCGTCGTCGGGTTCGTCGAGGAACTGGTGTTCCGGGGGTACCTCCTGGTGAACGCCGCCGAGGGGCTGTGCTGGGCCGGGCCCGTCGGCGCCCGGGCCGCCGCCGCCGCGGCGGCCGCCCTGACCAGCGTCCTGTTCGGGGTCGCACACGGGAGCAACCCGAACGCGACCCCGCTGGCCGTCGGGACGATAGCGCTGTACGGCGGGCTACTGGCCGCGGCCTTCCTCCTGACGGGACGGCTCGCCCTCCCCGTCGGGTTCCACGTCGCCTGGAACCTCTCGGTGTCGTCGGTGTACGGCTTCCCGGTCAGCGGCCTGACGACGCCGGTCACGCTCGTCGCCGTCGAGCAGTCGGGCCCGGCGCTCGTGACGGGCGGCCGCTTCGGCCCGGAGGGCGGCCTGGTGTCGCTGGTCGCGCTCGCCGCCGGGGCCGCGCTGCTGGCCTGGTGGGTGCGCCGGCGGGAGGGTCAACTGGCGCTCCGCGAATCCGTGGCGACCCCGGACCTCCGGTCGTCCGAGGACGGTCGCGAAGACTGACCCGCGGCGCGTGGCCCGCGCCGGCGAAACCCGGCCGCGGCCGGCGCTCAATCCACCCGGACGAACGTCACCGGACAGGGGGAGTCGAGCATGACCTCCTGGGCGGTGGAGCCGAAGACGGCCTTCCCCGCCGGCGAGCGCCGGCGCCCGCCGACGAACACGAGGCCGGCGTCCGCTTTCTCGGCCGCCGTGACGATCTCCTCGCCAGGGTTCCCGATGGCTCCCGCGACCGAAACCCCGATGCCCGCGTCCTCCAGCGCCGACCGCATGTCCCTGACGACGGACAGTCGGCTCGCGACCTCGTCGGCGCTGGCTTCCCCCGACGTCTCGTATTCCAGGCGGTCCGCCGTCTCCTCGAAACTCTCGCTCGTGAACGCGTGGAAGATGACGACGTGGGCGTCCGACGGCCCGGCCACGTCCCGGAGGATCGAGGTCATCGATTCGGTCTGGTCGTAGTCGGCGTGCTTTACCGCGGCTATCACAGTGTCCAGCGTCATCGTGTTCAATTGGACGCGGACCGTGTTAACAATACTCCCCCTCGATCGGCCAGTCACTCGCCCGTCAGTGTACCGGTGGTCTCCAGGGACCCGGCTACTCGTCACGGAGTCCGACGCGGAGCGGAGACCCCGCCGGGGGTCGGCTGTTCGCCGCGAGGTCCGGCGCGAATCGGCGACCGCCGGGGTTCCGGCGGACCGCGACGGCTAAGTGCGGCGACCCCAAAGCCGTGGGTATGGAATACCGCGAACTCGGTAGCTCGGGCGTCGAGGTGTCCGAGGTCGGCTTCGGCGCGTGGGTCGTCGGGACGGACTGGTGGGGCGACCGCAGCCGCGAGGAGGCCGTCGAGATGGTCCGGCACGCCCTCGACCGGGGCGTCACGTTCTTCGACACCGGCGACGTCTACGGCCACGGCGACTCGGAGCGGCTCGTCGGCGAGGCGCTCGACGGGCGTCGCGACGAGGTCGCGCTGTCGACGAAGGTCGGCTACGACTTCTACAACAACCCCCAGGCGGGACACGGGGAACTCCCCAAGCGGGTCGACCCGGAGTGGATCGACACCGCCCTGGACCGGTCGCTGGAGCGGCTGGGGACCGACTACGTCGACCTCCTGATGCTCCACAACGCGAACGTCGGCGAGGTGGACGCGGACGTGCTGGCGACGCTCGACGAACTGCGCGACTCCGGGCGCGTCGAGGCCGTCGGCTGGGCGCTGGGCCCCTCGATCGGCTGGCTCGCGGAGGCCACGAAGGCCGTCGAGGAGGGGTTCGACGCCGTGCAACTGGTGTTCAACGTCTTCGAGCAGGTCCCCGGCCGCCACGCGATAGAGGAGATCCGGCGACTCGACGCCGACACGAGCGTGATCCCGCGGGTCCCCCACTCTTCGGGCCTGCTCAACGAGCAGGTCACCCCCGACACCGAACTCGGGGAGGGCGACCACCGGGCCCACCGCCCGGACGAGTGGTACGAGACCGGCTGGGAGAAAGTCGAGGCGCTCCGGTTCCTGGAACGCCCGGGCGAGAGCGGGGCCGGGACCGCGGACGGTGCGGGCGGCGAGGGGGGCGAGCCGCGAGCGGACCCGGACCGCGCTGAAGGGGCGCGCACGATGGGACAGGCGGCCATCCAGTGGCTGCTCGCTCACGACGAGGTGGCGACGGTCACGCCGACGTTCCGGACGACCGACGACGTCGACGAGTGGGCGAGCGCGCCCGACACCCCGCCCCTCTCGGACGCGGAGTTCGAGCGCGTCGAGGAACTCTACCGGGAGAACTTCGGCGTCGACCGCGACGACGGGATGGACGCGCTCCGCTCGTCCGTCGGCGGCGCCGACCTGGAAGGCACCGGCATGCAGTCGGCCGGCGACTGACCCTCTCCTCGAGACGCGACGTGACTGCTCCAGCCGGCCGTATACAGCGACGTACGCTGTCGGACGCCCGGCTCGCGCCGTCGGCTCTCCTCGTTCGCCCTCCTCGTGTCGGCGCCGCCGCGGTTTCGAGTCGAGTCACTGACCCCGCGCCGGCCCGGATCGAACCCCACCGTTTCACCTCAAGCGCTCGCAGTCCGGCGATTCGGTACCGAACCCCGTGGTTTCACCTCGAATCCCCGCCACTTCTTGCGGTTTTTCCGTCGAAATTTCACTTTCACCGCGCCCCGTCAGACGCCCGTCACACGGGCGCAGTCGGGCGGTTTTCCGACCGGGTCGTGGAACGTGAGCGTTCCACACGAAACGGTGGTGGAGGTGGGGTTCGACCGGCCGGGCCGAGCCGGCCGGGAGCGGTCGGGCGGTCAGTCGAGGCGCTCGAACGTCTTCTCGGCCCAGCGGACGGCGTAGTCCGCACCGTGGTCGCGGTAGGCCTCGGCGTCGAGGGCGCCGAACGGCGTCGGCGGTTCGACGGCGTGCTTGACCGCGGCGCAGGCGAGTTCGGCCGCGTCGCCAAAGCCCGTCCGGCCGGCGGCCAGGTCCGCGGAGAGGTCGCCGAGGCGCGGTTCCAGCCGCTCGCCGGCGTCGACCCAGGCGTCGAACAGCCCGGGGCGGTCGTCCTCCCAGCCGGCGAACACGTCGCGGGTGTACAGTCCCAGGTACGCGTCGTGGAGCGCGGCGGCGAGCTGGTATGTCTCGACCGGGTCGAGGCGGTGCTCGACGGCGCCGGCGAGGTCGCGGTAGCGCTCCTCGAAGAACGCGACGAAGTGCTCGGGGAGGTAGGTGCCGGCCTGGACGAGCGCCTCGGCGACGAGGAAGTCCACGAACGCGTCGGGCGACCCCGCCAGGCGCGGTTTGACGACGACGACCGGCGGCTCGGTCTGGCGCGTCCAGGTGACGCCGCCGTCGCCGGGCGCACCGACGGTGAACTCCTCGCTCACGTAGCGGCGCAGCACCGACGGCGCGTCGGGCGGGAGCCACTCCCCGGGGTAGGCGACAGGCTCCAGCGAGTCGGCCACCAGCCCGAGTTCCTCGGCCTGGGCGGCGGGGAGCGTCTCGAAGTCCCGGTCGGCGTCGAGTACGATCGTCCCCGGCGCGTGCTCGGCCCGGACCGCCGCGAGCGCGTCCGGGAGCTCGCGTTCGGCGAACATCACGCCAGCAGCGCGACCATCAGCGCGAGCGCGAGCGCCGCGGCGACGCCGATGGTCCCCAGCGTGACTCTGGTCGCAGTACTCATGTGTGACAGTTCGGCGGGACGGACCTAAATACACCAGGTTCGTCCGACCGTGCGGGCGTCGACCCCCCGGGCCGTCGTTCGACCGCGCTCGCGTCTGCCTCTTCGGGCCGCCGTCACCCGAGCATCTCGGCGGCCTCTTCTTTCGTGAGGTCGCCCCGCTCGAACGCCGCGAGGACGTCCAGCGTCGCCTGGTCGGGGCCGTCGTCGCCCACCTCGTCGAGGGTCACCTTCTCGGAGTGGCCGACCAGTTCGGCGAAGTCGGTGCCGTGGGCGAGCGCGGTCTCTTTCTTGACGCGGTAGTTGCCGCCGTCGGTGACGTGGACGGCCTCGTCGCCGGGGTGGAAGAAGTACCAGTCCTCCCGGTCGAAGCGGAGGCCGATGCGCGGTTTCGCGCCGAAGTTCCGCGCGAAAAAGAGCAGCGCCTCGACCTCCTCGCCGTCCAGGTAGATTGGCTGGCCCGACGACGACTTCGCCTCGACGGCGTAGAAGTCCTCGCCGTCGCCCGCGAGCACGTCCGGGAGTTCGCGCTCGGTGGCGCTCCCGCTGGCCGGCGCCCGCATCACCGCGAATCCCGCCTCGTCGAGCGCGTTCACGAGTTCGCGCTCGCGCCGGTCGCCCTTCTCGTTCGCGTTGGCCATCGCCCGGGAGTGGTCGCTCCCGGCCTATAGCACTGTCGGGACCGGAGCCGCCGGTCCCAGGGGGGTCGGTCACGGAAGGTAGCGAGGCGGTCGGTCACCGCGGGCCGGAGTAGGCTACCCCCCGAGTTCGACGACCGAGAACGCCGTCGGGTCCTCCCAGGCGGTGTCCCCGTTCCCCTGCCAGGCGACCTTGGTGTCGCGGTCGCCCCCGTCGTGGTCGTCGACGGCGTGGACCGCCATCCCGATCCGGTGGCCGACCGTCGGGGCGACGCCGTACGGCTCCCACGGGACCGCCAGCTCGACCCGCCAGCCGCCGTCGGTCTCGGCGGTCCCGACGTCGACGCCGGAGACGTCGGTCACGGAGTGCTCGCCGGGCCGTGGCATCTCCTCGCCCCGGCGGACGATCAGGTGGAGGTCGTTCACCCCGTCGTAGCTGCTCTCCCGGCTGTTGTCGAGGTCGAGGTAGAGCTCGGCGGTGTCGTCTTTCCACGCCTGTTCGGAGTCGACGGTGACGTCCGCGTCGTCGACCGAGACGAGGGCGTACAGGGCCGAGTCGTCCCACAGCGCGCGCCACTCGCCCCCGAGGTCCGGGTCGACGCCCGCTCCCCAGAGCCGGTCGTCGACCGGGTGGGGGTCGGCGGCCGACCAGGGATCGTCGACGGTCCCGTCGACCGTCGGCGGGGACCCGGCCCGCGGGACCGTCGCGGCGGGCTCGACGCGCGCCACCGTCCCGAACGTCGTCCGGGCGGGACTGGACCCGAGCCCGTGCTCGTCGACGGCCGTGACGGCTACCTCGTAGGCCGTACCCGGGTCGAGACCGCCGATCTCGACCGAGGTGACGCTCCCGCGCAGGGTCCGCGGCTCGCGCCCCGTCACCCGCACCTCGTACTGGAGGACGTCGTCCCCGTCCGGGTCGGACGGACGCTCCCAGGAGACCCGCGCGCTGGTCTTCCCGACGTCGCTGACCTGGAGCAACGGCGCCGGGGGGGCGCGGTTCGACCCCTCGTCGTACGGGGTGACGGTCCCGCCGGTTTCCGGCGGCCAGTGGTCGGTCCGCCGGTCGGCCAGCCACCGCTTGACGAGACCGCCCATGTGGGCGTTCCCGCCGAGCAGCGACCAGTCGGTGTCGAACATGCGGGGCTCCCACACCGAGTCGAACGTCCGGGCGCACCAGCTCACGTTGTCGTGGGCGTCGAGCCACCGGCGGAACGGGCGTCCCCAGTCTCCGGTCGTGCCGACCAGGTGCGAGTCGACGTCGTCGGCGTCCGTGTACCCCCACTCCGTGACGAAGACCGGTTCCGACAGCGCCGGGTCGCCGAACGTTCCCTCCCAGGTCCTCGGGTCCCACGAGGGGTAGACGTGGGCCGCGTACACCACGTCGTCGTCGCTGAACGGCTCCCGGGCCGCGTATTGCGTCATCGACGACCACCGGGGCGACCCGACGACGACCGGCGTGTCCGGCGCGTTCTCCCGCACGAGGCTCACCCACGGCTCGGCGTGGTCGCGCCAGGTCCGCCAGGCCTCGATCCCGCCGCTCGCGGGCTCCGTCGGCTCGTTGAACAGCTCGAAGAGGACGTGCGAGTCGCCGGCGTACCGCGGGGCGACCCGCTTCCAGAACGCCCGCACGCGGTCGTCGACGGCGTCCGTGTCGTACCGGCCGATCCGGTGGTAGTCGATCAGGGCGTAGACGCCCCGTTCGCGCGCCAGTTCCACGGCCCGGTCGACGTACTCCGAGAGGAGTTCGTCGAGCCCGACCGCCCGGACCGACCGCGGTTCGACGGGGACGCGGAGCGTCCGGGCGTGCCACCCCTCGTCGGCGTTCGTCGCCAGCCGGAGGGTCTCCCAGTACCCCTTGCCCCGTGCCGCCTCGTTCTCCGTCCCCCACCACGGGTCCGGGACGGTGACCCCCCGGAGCACGACGCGACTCCCGGAGGGGTCCGTCAGCCAGCGACCGTCCACCGACAGCCAGGGTGGCCCGCCGCCGTCGGCTCCACCCGAGGACGGCATGATCCCGGAACAGCCGGCGACACCGCCGAGGAGCCCCGCCGTCGCGCTCCGCAGGAATCGTCGTCGTTGCACTCCCGAAAATCGCCCCCCTGCGATGAAAACGATAGTCCCACAGTTATCAACACTGATTTTGGGGTGGCTGCCCGGTTCCCGACCGCCGCCGACGCGGTCGTCTCACACCCCGGTACCGGCGGCGTGGCGGCCTCACGCCGCCGGGTCGTCCCCGTCGTCGCCGACTCCGGAGACGACGAACCGGGCGCCGTCGTCGTACTCCCGGTCGACGTGGACCGTCCAGCCGTGGGCCCTCGCGATGCTGTCGACGATCGCGAGGCCGAACCCGGTCCCGCCGTCCTCGCTGGTGTAGCCGTACTCGAAGAGGTCCTCGACCGCGTTCGCCGGGATCCCCGGCCCGTCGTCGGCCACGTAGAACCCGTCGGGCGTCGTCCCGACCTCTACTGCGACCGCGGGGCCGGCGTGCTCGACCGCGTTGCGAAAGAGGTTCTCGAACGCCCGGACCAGGCGGTCGTAGTCCGCCGGAACGGTGCGGGTGTCGGCCACCGAGAGCGTCGCGTCCTCGCTTTCGACGGTCGACCAGGCGTCCCTCGCGGCCGACGCCAGGTCGACCGGTTCGGGGTCCGTGACCTCCTCGCCCTCGCGGGCCATCGCGAGGACGTCCTCGATGATGGACTCCATGCGCTCGTGGGAGTCGGCGATCACGTCGACGTGCTCCCGGACGCCGGCGAGGTCGTCGGGGTCGTCGAGGTCGCCGAGGTCGCGTTCGAGGAGTTCGCGGTGGCCGGAAGCGACGTTCAGCGGGTTGCGCAGGTCGTGGCTGAGAGTGCTCGCGAACTGGTCGAGGCGGTCGTTCTGTCTGGCGAGTTCCCGCCGGGAGCGTTCGGCCGCCTCGCGCGCCTCGTTGGCCTCGCTGATCTGGTCGCGGAGCGCGTCGCGCATGTTGGCGAACGCGTCGAACAGCCGCCCGATCTCGTCCTCGCGGCGGCTCGACAGGTCGACGTCGAGGTCGCCCTCCTCCATGGCCCGGGCGCGTTCCCGCAGGCGGACCAGCGGGACGACCGTCCGGCGGCCGAGCACGACCCCGACCAGTCCGAGCGCCACGAGGGAGGCGGCGACCAGCAGCACGACGTTCTGGCCGATGGTCCTGCTCGCGCGATAGAGTTCCGACCTGGGCGCCTCGGTCGCGACGACCCACTCGTTCCCGGGGACCGGGGCGAACGCGACCACGTCGCTGGACCGTTCGAGGACGACCGTCTCGCCGGCGAGCGCGCGGTCGAACTCGGCGGTGTCGGCGAGCGGGGACGGCCGGTCCCGGCGCGGGGCGAACACGTCGCGCCCGGACGGGTTCAGCAGGTGCGTGCTGACGATGTCGCGCGTCCGGTGGAGCTGTCGGAAGTCCCCGCGGGCGTCGCCGACCAGAACGAGGACGCCGTCCCCGGTCCGTACCCGGGTCGCAAACGCCACCAGGAGGCGGCCGTTGCGTTCGTAGGCGCTGTCGGACATCCCGACCGTCCGGTTGTCGGCCGTTCCCCCGGTCGCCTCGGCGACCGCTCCGGACCAGCCGTGGCTCCGCACTGTCGACTCCCCGTCCCGGTACGCGGGTCGCGTGCTCGCGAGGACCGCGCCGGTCTCCGGGTCGACGTAGTGTAACCCGACGACGTCGGACCCCGCGACGGCCAGCGAGTCCACGAGGTGCGCCTGGATCTGGGTGGCCTCGCCGGTCCCGTACACGTCGGACGACGCGAACCCGCGGGCCTGGCTCCGGAGCGCGGCCACCCAGTCCCCCACCGAGTCCGCCTGGAGCGTCGCCGTCGACCGGAGCGTGTTCTCAGCGTCGTCCTCGATGATCCCGCGGATCTGCCCGTAGCTCGCGGCGCCGACGCCGGCGACGACGAGGATGACGACGGCCATCGCCAGCGCGAACTGGAGCGCGTAACTGCGCCGCACCGGACCCGGGGTGAGCGACCGCGCTGCCCGGCGGTGGAGCGGCGACTCCCCGGTCGCGCCGCCGTCACCGCGACTCCGCGGCCCCCTGTCACCGGCGTCCGCCCGGTCGACCTCGTCGTCGCGGTCCGTCCGACTCCCGTCGCTCCCGTCGACCATTCTCGCGGAGAACTACGCGGGCACTCTCCCTTGACTGTTGGCACCCCGCTTCCAGAATTGATAAGAGTCGGGGCCGCGGTCCCGTCGGCCGTCCGTCGGCGCTGTCGAACCGGTCGCGCCGGTCAGTCCTCGACGCCGAGGCTGTAGGCCTCGACGAGGTCGCGGGTCGTCCGCTGGACGTCGCGCTCGGCGATGAAGTCCGATATCGCGGCCTTGGCCTCGACGAAGGCCTCGGGGGACACCTGCAGCGCGTGGCTCGCGGGGAAGTGACGCGCGCGCTCGAAGTCCGCGAACTGTTCCTGGAGGAATTCCGGGTAGCTGTCGAGCGAGATGTCCCGTCTGGGCGGGATCGACCCCTTGACGCGGTTGAGGAGCTCCAGGGCCTCCGGCGAACCGACGAACTCGAGGAACGTCCGGGCCGCCGGGCCGAACTCGGCGTCCGCGGCGGCGACGACCGCGTCGCCGCCCATCGTGTAGACTCCCTCGGTGCCGGGGAAGACGGCGTGGCCCCATCCGGTCCCGTAGTCGAAGTCGGCGACGTCGGCGTACTCCCCGGCCATCCAGTCGCCCTGGTGGAAAAACACGGAATCGCCGTCGACGAACCGATCGTTGGCAGCGACCATGTCGAGGAAGTACGCGTCGTCGCTGGCGAGGCGCGAGTACTCCTCGAGCAGGCGGAGCGCCTCTTCGAGTTCGGTCTCCCGGGCGGCGGGGCGTTCGCGCGTGAGTTCCGCGAACGCCTCGGCGCCGAACTGCCCGATGAAGACGTTCGTGAGCAACTGCAGGACGTCCGAGGGGTCGCGCATCGGCTGTTCCATCCCGACGACGCCCGCGTCCTCGCACTGCCGGAGGACCTCGAGGAACTCCCGGGGGTCCGACACCCGGGACGGGTCGACGCCCAACTCCTCGACCAGGCCGACGCGGTAGAAGAGGTTGTTCATCCGGTGGAGGTCGACCGGGACGCCGACGTACCGGTCGCCCACGTGCAGGCTCTCGCGGGGCCCCTCGATGAAGGCGTCGAACCAGCCGTTGTCCTCCCAGACCGGCGTGAGGTCCCTGAGCGCGCCGGCCTGGTCGTAGGGTTCGAGGTTCCGGTCGGGCCACTCGACGAACAGCGACGGCGGGTTCTCCCGGAGGATGCGGCTCTTGATCGCCAGCCCGTGGTTGCTGTAGGAGCGGTCCTCCACGTTCACTTCGGGATGGCGGGAGTCGAACTCCGCCAGTACCGCGTCGAGCATCCGCCGGCCGTCGCCCTCCTCCCAGAAGTGCACGAGTTCGACCGTCCCGCTCTGCTCCCGCTGTGTCCGCGCACTGGTGCTCATCCGTTGGAAGTCGCCCCCCGCGGACCATAAACTGTCCTCCTGCATTATCACGTCTAAAAACGACGGGGCGCGACCGACCGCCGTCCGGTCAGTCCACGAAGCCCGGCGACGCCCCCGGCTCGTCGAACAGCCGTTCGAGGAGTCGCTGCTGGGCGAACCGGAGGTGGCGGTTTACGGTCGGCTGGGTGATCCCGAGCATCGCGGCGACGTCCTCCCCGGTGCTCCGGCGAGGCCACTCGAAAAAGCCCGCGAGGTAGGCCGTCCGGAGCACTTCGAGCTGCCGGTCGGTCAGCGAGTCCAGCAGCGACGCGACGAACTCCCGCTCGGTGGTGGCCTCGCGCTCGACGGTCCGCTGGCCGACGAGTTCGACGCTGGGGTGGGTCTCCCGGAGCATCTCGACGAACTCCCGGACGTCGACCCGGCGCGGCAGGTCGACGACCACGTCGACCCCGTCGGCCGTCGCGGCGACGGTTCGGGGCCGGACCCCGTGGCGGACGAGGCGGGCCGGCAGGAGGTCCCGCTCGACTGTCACCTCGAACGTCGACGTCCCGGTACCGTCGCCGTCCCCGTCTTCCTCGCCGTCGCCGACCCGGCGGTAGTCCCGCACCGCGACGGCGTCGTCGAGGGCCGACGCGACGCGGTCGGCGGGGGCGTCGGCGGAGACGAACAGCCGCGTCTCGTCGTCCGAAACCGCCGCCAGCCCGGCGTACTCGACCCGACAGTCGGCGTCGCGGGCGAGCCGGCCGAAGAACGTCTCCCCGGGGTCGACCGAGAGCGCGAGCTCGACGAACGTGTCGGCGTGGAGCGCGCGGCGGGTCTCGACCGCGTTGATCGAGTTGGCGATGTTGGTGCCGAGCTCCGCGAACACCGACCGTTCGAGGTCGCCGAACACGTCGGGTTCGTCGGCGTACACTGCGAGAACGCCGAAGGAGTAGTCCTCGTAGACCAGCGGGACGCTGAGAACCGAGTGGAAGTCACGGGCCAGCGCGCTCCGGCACCACGGCGCCCGCTGCCGCTCGTCGACGACGTTGCGCACGACCGCCGGCTCCTCGGTCGTCGCGGCGGTGACCGACGGCTCCGGGGCGTCCCCGCCCGCAGTCAGCGACACCGAGTCGAGATACGAGACGTTCTCCCCTGCCCAGGCCTGCGGTTCGAGCCCACCGCCGGCACCGAACCCGCCGATCCACGCGAACGCGACGTCCTCGGCGTCGGCCAGCCGGTCACAGACCGTCGCCTCGATCTCCTCTCGACTGTTCGCCTCGATGAGCGACCGGTCGACCTGCCGGATGATGTCGGTGACCTGGATCTGGCGCCTGAGGCGGCGGTTCTGCTCGGCCAGCTCGGCGTCGCGCTCGCGGAGGCTCGCCTCGCTCTCGACGCGGTCGAACGCGGCCTCGGTGGTCGCGACGAGCGTCTCGACCAGCTGGCGGGTGTCCGGGTCTATCCCCCCGTTCGCCGTCGCGGCGACGAACGCGCCGTGGTCGCCCATCGGGACGACCAGCCCCTCGCTGACGTCGGGGCCGAACGGCTCCGCGCGGGCCACTCCCTCCGGGTCGTCGACGACCGCCGCGGCCTCGTCGACGAAACTGCGCCACAGCGGGGAGTCGCCGCCGGTCGCGACCGCCGACGCGTCGCCACAGCAGTCGTCGAACGACGCCGTGTGCGCGACCGGCGCCAGCCGGTTGGTCTCCTCGTCGAGCAGGTAGACCGCGGCGGCGACGTCGAGCACCTCCTCGGCCGCGTCGACCACGAGCTCGGCGGCGTCCGCTTCGGTCTCGGCGCCGAGAAGGCCCCTGGTCGTCCCGTGGAGCGACTGGAGGGCGAGTTCGCGCTCCTTCCGGCGGGTGATGTCCCGGCCGATCCCCGCGACGCCCACCTCGCCGTCCGGGTTCTCGACGCGCGTCGCGGAGAACTCGTAGGGGACCCGCTCGCCGTCGGCGGTCAGGATCTCGGCCTCCGTGCGGTCGCCCCCCGTCTCCAGGGCGTTCTCCATTCCCGACAGGACCGCTTCGCGCTGGTCCTCGGGGAAGAACTCCCGGGCCTGCATCCCCTCGATCTCGTCGTCGCCGTAGCCGGTGGCCTCGACGAAGCTCTCGTTCCACCGCTGGAACGCGCCGTCCGCGTCGAGCACGTAGAACACGTCGTCGATGGCGTCGAGGATGTCGTCGGTGTACTCCTTGTACTCCGCCAGGTCGCGTTCGCGCTCGCGGAGCTCCCGCTCGAACGTCTTCGGCTCGGTTATGTCCTGAATCGAACCGCGGACGGCGACGACGGCGCCGTCCTCGACGACGGGCTCGCCGATCGACCGGACCCACCGCTCGTTCCCGGCGGCCGTGACGACGCGGGCCTCGAACTCGAAGGAACGCCCCTCCTCGACGGCGCGCTCGATGGCCCGCTCGATCGCGTCGCGGTCGTCCGGGTGATAGAACGCGATCGCGTCGTCGACCGTCACGGTCGTGTCGGTCGGCAGGTTGAGGATGTGATACACCTCGTCGGTCATGACGGCTTCGCTCGCCCCGTCGCCGGTCGCGTCGAACTCCCAGGCGCCCACGCTCGCCAGCCGCTGGGACTGTTCGAGCATGTCCCGCGTCCGTTCGAGTTCGCGCTCGCGCTCC
>JBDGST010000086.1:0-2947 GCA_042217365.1 Haloarculaceae archaeon | reverse complement strand
CGTCCGTTCGAGTTCGCGCTCGCGCTCCACGCGGTCGGTGACGTCCATGATGACGCCCTCCAGCACGTCGAGGGTGCCGTCGTCCCGGAAGACGCCCTGTCCCTGCTCCCAGACCCACCGCCGCTCGCCGTCGGCGGTGCGGATCGGGTACGTGACCTGGAACGACTCGCCCGCGTCGACCGCGCGCTGGACCGCCGTCCAGAGCTCGTCCTCGCGCTCGGCGATGACCTCCTCGTTCCAGTCGACCGCCCCCGACACCAGCTCCTCGGGCTCGTAGCCCGTCACGTCGCGACAGCCGTCGCTGACGAACTCGAAGGGCCAGTCCGGCTCGTTCCGGCACCGGTAGACCATCCCCGGGACGTTGTCTATCAGCGTCGAGAGCTCGCGCTCGCGCTCGCGCAGTTCCCGCTCGCGCGCCTTCCGTTCGGAGACGTCCTGGTGGACGCCGACCGCCCGGACGGGATCGCCCTCCGCATCGCGTTCGACGACCTTGCCGACGTCCCGGATCCACTTCCAGTCCCCTGACTTCGTCTCCAGGCGGTGCTCGCACTCGTAGTACTCGGTCTCCCCCGCGAAGTGCGCTTCGAGGGCGGCCTCCGCCCGCGGGAGGTCGTCGGGGTGGACCAGGTCGCGCCACGTCTGCAGGTTCGAACCGAGGTCGTCGAGGTCGTACCCCAGCATCTCCGCCCACTGCTCGTTGAACGTCACCTCGTCGGTCTCGACGTTCCAGTCCCAGACGCCGAGCCGAGCGCCCTCGATGGCGAGGTCGAGCCGGTCTTTGGTCTCCTCCAGTTCGCGCTCGGAGGCCTTGCGCTCGGAGATGTCCTCCAGAACGCCCGCGACGCCGGCGACCGTTCCGTCCTCGTCGTACAGCGGCGCCGCCGAGACGCTCACGTCGACGAGGGTCCCGTCCTTCCGGTAGTTGCGCAGCGTCGTCGTGACGGGCTCGTCGCGATCGACCGCCGCGGCCAGTTCGGCCACCGCCGCGTCGTCGGTGTTCTCGCCCTGGAGGAACCGGCAGTCGCGCCCCAGCGCTTCCTCGGCGGGGTAGCCGGTGATCTCCTCGAAGGCCCGGTTGACCCGGACGAGCGGGTCGTCGCCGTCGCCGGTCTCCGCGATGGCTATCCCGATCGGAGCCGCCTCCAGCGCGCGCTCCGCGACGCGGCGTTCGCCCTCGCGCTCCCTGCGCTCGTAAACGTGGCTCACCCACCGCGCCATCAGGTCGACGAACGCCTTCTCGGCGTCCGTGAACTCGCGCTCGCGCGGCTCCGGGTCGACGAAACAGAGCGTGCCGTAGAGGTCTCCCTCGACCTCGATCTTCCCGCCGAGGTAACAGCCGAGCCCCCACTCCCGGTAGCCGGGGTCGTCCGCGTGCTCCTCGGGCGCGTTCGAGAGCCCGAGGACGTCGTCGGACGTGATCGTCTTCCGGCAGAACGTCGTCGAGAGGTCGGTGACCGTCCCGGCCTCGACGAAGTCGGTCCCCGTCACGCGTTCGATCTCGTACCGCCCGGTCGCCTCGTCGACGTTCGTGACCAGGCCACACTCGACGCCGAGCCGCTCGGTCCCCAGTTCGAGCAGGCGGTCGACCTTCCGTTCGTCGCTCAGGTCGGTCGCCGACGTCACCTCGTAGAGCTTCCGGCGGTAGCGCTCGGTCGCGGCGACGTCGCGCTCCCGCTCGCGCACCGTCGCCGCGAAGTCGCCCACCGCCTCGTAGAGGCGGCCCACCTCGTCGTCCCGGTCGGTCTCGAACGCGACGTCCTCGCCGCGCTCGAACTGTTCGACCTTCTCGACCAGCCGCTCGATGGCGTCGCCGGCGTCGCCCTGCGCGGCCAGACCGAGGAGCCCGAACAGTGCGACGCCGGTCCCGGGACCCGGACGCGCGTCGACTCTCCCGGCGAGAACGGTCGCGACCGCGAACAGGACCGCGACGAGCGCGAACGCGACGGCGACCGCCGACAACACCCGTCGTCCGTCGGTCGTCCCGCCGCCGGACCCGGGGGCGCCGTCACGGCGGGACGAGGGGGCGTCTGTCACCCGCATACGTACGGACTTCGCCGGGATATGTTTTTCTCCTTTCACTATTCATATAGAATAGCTCCCGGTCGCGGTCGGATCGCTCGCCGTCGCGTCGCCCGCGGCAGCGGGAGTGGCCCCGCCAGTAGAAGGCCCCGGTGGCGGGTGAACGACGGGCCCGGTCAGGTCCCGTGCTGCCAGGAGTCCATGTACTCGCGCTGGTCGTCGGTCAGGTCGTCGAACGCGACGCCCTCGGCGTCGAGTTTGACCTCGGCGACCTCGCGGTCGAGTTCGTCGGGGACCGCGTGGACGCCGGCCTCGTAGTCCTCGCCGTGATCGGCGAGTTCGCGGGCGCAGACCGCCTGGATGCCGAACGACTGGTCCATGACGCCGATGGGGTGGCCCAGCGCCACGGGCGTCGCGAGGTTCACCAGGCGCCCCTCCGCGAGGACGTTCAGCCGGCGCCCGTCCGCCATCTCGTAGGCGCGGACGCCCTCGCGGGCCTCGTAGACGTCGACGGCCAGGTCTGCCAGGTCGTCCAGGTTGATCTCGACGTCGAAGTGGCCGGCGTTTGCGAGGACGGCGCCGTCGTCCATGCGCTCGAAGTGCTCCGCGACGATCACGTCCCGGTTACCCGTGGTCGTGATGAAGATGTCGCCGATCTCGGCGGCCTCCGCCATCGGCATGACGTCGTACCCCTCCATGTGGGCTTCGAGCGCGCGGCGGGGCTCGACCTCCGTGACGACGACGTCGGCGTTCTGGCCGCTGGCCTTCTTCGCGACGCCCCTGCCGCAGTCGCCGTAGCCCGCGACGACGACGGTCGACCCGGCCCACGAGAGGTTCGTCGTCATGGCGATAGACGACAGCGACGCCTCGCCCGTGCCGTGGACGTTGTCGAACAGCCGCTTCATCGGCGTGTCGTTGACGGCGAACA
>JBDGST010000172.1:15456-17855 GCA_042217365.1 Haloarculaceae archaeon | reverse complement strand
CGCAGCGCCCGCCCTTGACGTTGAACGAGAAGCGCCCCTTCTCGTAGCCGCGCTGCTTCGCGAGCGAGGTCTCGGCGAACAGCTCACGGATGTGGTCGAACACGTCGGTGTACGTGGCGGGGTTCGACCGCGGCGTCCGGCCGATCGGTGACTGGTCGATCAGCCGGACGGTCTCGATCCGGTCGAGCCCGGTGACGTCATCGTGTTCGCCGGGCTCGACGTCGGTGTTGCCGTGCATCTCGCGGGCCAGCGACTTGTACAGCACGTCGTGCATCAGCGTCGACTTTCCGGACCCGGAGACGCCGGTGATGGCGGTGAAACACCCGAGCGGCAGGTCGACGTCGAGGTCCTTCAGGTTGTGCTGGCGGGCGCCCGTCACGGTGAGGTGACCGTCAGAGGTGCGACGGCTCTCGGGGACGGGAATCACCCGTTCGCCCGCAAGATAGTCGCCGGTGACCGACTCCTCGGACGCGATCACGTCCTCGATGGGGCCGTTGACGACGATCTCGCCGCCGCGTTTGCCGGGGCCGGGCCCCATGTCGATGACGTTGTCCGCCCGGCGCATCGTCTCGGTGTCGTGCTCGACGACGAGCAGGGTGTTCCCCAGGTCCCGGAGTTCCTCGAGCGTGTTCAGCAGGCGGTCGTTGTCCCGCTGGTGGAGCCCGATGGAGGGCTCGTCGAGCACGTAGAGGACACCCACCAGCCCAGACCCGATCTGGGTGGCGAGGCGGATGCGCTGGCTCTCGCCGCCCGACAGCGTCGAGGCCTCCCGGTCGAGGGTGAGGTAGTCCAGCCCCACCTCGCACATGAACCCGAGGCGGGCGCGGATCTCCTTGAGGATCTCCTCGGCGATCTTCGTCTGGCGCTCGTCGAGGTCGTCCTCCATGCCCTCGAAGTGGGCCAGCGCGTCGCCGATGGACATCTCGTTGACCTCGGTGATGGCGGTGCCGTCGACGAGAACGGCACGCGACTCGGCCTTGAGGCGCGTCCCCTCGCAGTCGGGGCAGGTCGTCGTCGCCATGTAGTCCTCGATGTGGTCGCGGGCGCGGTCGGAGTCGGTCTCGACGTAGCGTCGCTCCAGGTTCGGGATGACCCCCTCGAAGCGCTCGGTCTTCTCGCGGGTACCGTTCTTCGTCGTCCACTCGAAGTGGACCTGCTCGTCCGTCCCGTAGAGGAACTGCCGCCGGATCTCCGGGTCGAGCTCCTCGAAGGGCGCGTCCAGCGAGACGCCGAAGTGCTCGGCCACGTTGTCCAGTTGGCGCGAGTAGTACGTGCGGTTGTAGCTCCAGGGCTCGAAGACGTGTTTCAGCGGCTTCGAGGGGTCCTGTACCACGAGATCCTCGCTGACCTCCTTCGTGGAGCCGATGCCCTCACACTCCGGGCAGGCGCCGTAGGGGCTGTTGAACGAGAACGACCGCGTCTCGATCTCCGAGATGTCGACGTTGCAGTGCGTACAGGCCAGTTCCTCCGAGAACTCGACGACGAGGCGGTCGTCGGCGGACGGATCGCCGCGCTCGTCGGCCGCGTCGCCGTCGCTGGCACCCGCAGAGCCCTCGTCGCCCAGGTCCCCGACCGAGCGCGCCTCGGCCCCGCCGAGTTCGACGCCCTCGGGCGGGTCCGGCACGATCACCTTGAGGACGCCGTCGGCCTCGCCCAGGGCGGTCTCGACGGAGTCGGTGATCCGCGAGCGCGCCCCCTCGGAGACTGTCACGCGGTCGACCACCACGTCTATCGTGTGGTCGTAGTTCTCGTCGAGGTCGGGGTCGTCCAGCGAGAGGTCGTAGGACTCGCCGTCGACCTCGACGCGGGCGTACCCTTCCCCCAGGAGGTCGTCGAACAGGTCCTCGAAGGCCCCCTTCTGGTCGCGCACGACCGGGGCGCAGACCTTGACGCGAGTCCCCTCGGGAAGCGAGCAGATCCGCCGCACCATGTGCTGGGCGGACTGCTCGCCCACCTCGCGGCCACATTCGGGACAGTGTGGCACGCCGACGCGGGCGTACAGCAGGCGGAGGTAGTCGTGGAGTTCGGTGACGGTCCCGACCGTCGACCGGGGGTTGTTGGCGGCGTTCTTCTGGTCGATGGAGATGGCGGGCGAGAGGCCCTCGACGTTCTCGACCTGGGGCTTGTCCATCTGGCCCAGGAAGTTGCGCGCGTAGGCCGACAGCGACTCGATGTACCGGCGCTGGCCCTCGGCGTAGACCGTCTCGAACGCCAGCGACGACTTCCCCGACCCCGAGAGGCCGGTGACGACCGTCATCTCCTCGCGGGGTATCTCGACGTCGACGTCCTTGAGGTTGTGTTCCTCGGCGCCGCGCACCTCGATGACGTCCTTGCTCATCTACCCGTTGCCAAGGCGGGGGCCCGTGAAACGCTGTCGGTTTCCGACCCCCGATCGTTCC
>JBDGST010000172.1:0-15356 GCA_042217365.1 Haloarculaceae archaeon | reverse complement strand
CGGGGCTCTCGGCCGGCCTCCTCGTCCCGGGGCTCTCGGCCGGCCTCCTCGTCCCGGGGCTCTCGGCCGGCCTCCTCGTCCCCCGGTCAGTTCACGGCGCGTCGAACTCGATCACCGTCTTGATGCGGTCCTCGCCGGTCTCGAACGCGGCCTCGACGTCCCCGGGCGGGTAGACGTGGGTGATCACCGCGTCCGTGAACCAGTCCGGGTACGCGGCGAGCGTCTCACGCGCGGCCTCGAAGTGCGGGACGTGGGAGTTGACGCTCCCGAGCAGCGCCTTGTTCTCCAGGACGAACTCGCGGTGGAGGCGCCCGCCCTCGATTTCGAAGTCCCAGTCCTCCGGGATGCCCAGCAGGACGCCCACACCGTTGGCCGCCAGCGCGTCGACCGCCTCGAACGCGTGTCGCGCGTACCCGGTCGCCTCGTAGACGAAGTCCATCGGTTCGTGGGCGTCGGCCAGTTCGTCGACCGGCGTCTCCCGGGAGTCGACGTAGGTGGCGCCGAGGCGCTCGATCACGTCGATAGTCACGTCGGGACGGTCGCGCCGCCCCAGGCAGTACGTGCGCTCGACGTCCCGGTCGTCGAGCGTCGCGAGCGTGAGGAGGCCGAGCGAACCGTTCCCGAGGACGATGGCCGACTCGGGGTCCCACTCGAAGGTCGAACGCGCGGCGAAGGCCATCTCGAGGGCTTTCTCGGTGTTGCTGACCGGCTCGACCAGGAAGCCCGTCTCGGCCAGCGCGTCGGGGAGCGGGACCAGGTACTCGGTCGGGCTCGCGAAGTACTCGGCCATGAAGCCGTGGGCGCCAGCGATGCCCCGCTCGACGTACGCGCCTTCGGGCGCCATGTCGGGTTCGCCCCGCTCGAAGTACTCGTTTGGCTCGCCGCCCGGCGGCCGCCGGATCGTCGGCGCGACGAGTTGCCCCTCGTCGAGGGCCGTCCCGTTGGGGTCCTCGACGACGCCCACGGCCTCGTGCCCAAGGACGTGGTGATCCTGGCCCTCGGGATAACCGCCGTGCCCGCCTCCGACGACCTCGTGGTCGGTGCCGTCGATGCCGACCCGGAGAGTGCGGATCAGCGCCTCGCCCTCCCCGGGGTCGGGTCGCGGGACCTCGACGACGTGCGGTCGGGGGTCGTCGCGTTCGACCGCGATAGCGCGCATTCAGGCGCCACCTCCATCAGACGCGACCGCTTCGTCCAGGTTCGCCCGGATCCGCTCGACGACGTAGTCGGCCTCCCCGTCGGTGAGACACATCGGGTTGATGGCGAACCGGCCCTCGTCGAGCGCGTCGCCGCCGACGAACACGCGCGGGTCCTCTCGGCGGAGCGCGCCCGCGAGGTCACTCGCTGAGACGGACGCGGGCCCGCCTACCTCGACGACGACTTCCGGGGCGACCGAGCGCTCGCCGTCCTCGATACGGGTCGAGAGCCCCTCGACGCCGCCGAGGGCGTCGGCGACTCGGTCGGCCCGCTCGCGCCACGCCCTCCGGGTCGCCTCGTGGTCCTCCTCGACGAAAAGCTCCAGCGCGCGCAACAGGCCGACGAGTTCCTCCTTGCCGACCTTGAGCGGGCGCCCGACTCCCTGTCGCGGGACGCCGTCGATCCGGTCCGCGTCGAGGAGCCCCGCGGGCGGTTCCCAGACCGGGTCGGCCGCGTGCGCGTCGAGGTGCTGGACGGCGACCGACTCGATCAGGTCCGCCCGGCCGGCGAGGATACCCGTCGTCTGGGGGCCACGTATCGCCTTGCCCCCGGAGAACGCGACCAGGTCCGCGCCCTGCTCGGTGAACCACGAGAGGTTGCTCGCGGGCGGGAGTTCCGCCGCCGCGTCGACTATCACCGGCACGTCGTGCTCGTGGGCTATCTCGCAGACCTCGGCCAGCGGCGGTCCGCCGTAGGACTTGTAGACGTGCGCGACTGCGACCGTCTCCTCGGAGATGGCGTCGGCGTACTCCCACGGTTCGACGTTCCGTGACCCGGTCCCGAGGTGCCGGTCGTTGGTCCCGACGTCGACGATAGTCGCGCCCGCGGTCCGGATGGCGTGGTCGTACCCCGTCCGGTGGGTGCGGGGCATGACGACCTCGTCCGGGCGGTCTCCGGTGTCCGGCAGGCGCGCCATGGCGCCCGGGTCGTCGCCGGCGATGCAGGCGGCCGTCGCCAGCAGGAGCGCCCCGGCCGCGCCGTTGGTGACGTATCCAGCCTCGCCCCCCGTGACGTCCGCGATGCGCTCGCTCGCGGCCGCCTGGAGGTCCGAGAGCCGGACGAACGACCCGGCGGCCCGCTCCATCGCTTCCAGCGCTTCCGCCCGGATCAGGCTGCCGCCGATCCGCGTCTTCGTGCCGGCGGCGTTGACGACCGTCGGGACGCCGAGTTCCTCGTAGACTGTGGAGTCGGCCATGCGTGACTCGTCGTGGGGACCGAGGATAAACGTCGGGTAGCGGCGGACCGAGGGGCGGTTCGGCGTGGCCGGAACCGATCGACGGCTACTCCTGGGCGACCCGCACGGCCGTCTCGACTCCGACCTCTCTCGGAGTCGACGGTGACCAGCAGCTACTCCCGGGCGGCCTGCACTTCGTCGAGGTAGGCCCGCCAGACCGCCTCGGGTTCCGCGGGCGCGATGCTCGATATCGACTCGCAGGCGTCGTAGCCCCACATGAACACGCTGTCGACGCCGCTCTCGACGGCGGTCCGGGTCGCCGTTCGGACGTCCCGGGCCGCGCCCGCCTCCAGACGGAACCCCTGGATCCAGATCTGGCTCTCCAGGTCGTGCTCGGCCGCCATCGTCGCGACTTTCTCCGAGAAGTAGCCGACGAACTCCTCGACCGGGCCGGCGTCCTCGAAGGCGGCCCAGTAGGGGTCGGTGGCGAGGACGTCGAGGTGCTCGCTCCCGGCGAGCGGGGCCCAGTCTTCGAGGCCGTGCTCGGCGTCCTCGCTCGGGAGGAGACACACCGCGTTCTCGGCGCCTTCCTCGGCGGCCAGCGCCATCATCTCGCGGAGGAACGCCAGGAGCGCGTCGGCCTTGAACGCCCGAACGTCGGCCGTCTCTTCGCGCGGCATCTCGCGGCCGTACTCGCGCTCGAAGGCCTCGCGGCAGTGCTCGCACCGGCAGGCCCAGGTGTCCTCGGGGTACGCCTGCTCGACCCACTCGGGGAGAAACCAGTGGGGTTCGTCCCAGAAGAGGACGTCCGCGCCGAGGCCGGCCGCCGACCGCGTCCACTCGCGCACGAACTCCCGGAAGTCGGGGTGGTTGAAACACGCGGCCGGGACCGGCTCGCCGCCGTTCGTGACCTGGCGCGCGCCCGGGTTGCGGCCGATGAACTCCGAGAGCGCCTCGCCGCCGAACACCCGGCCGACCGCCCACGGGTTGACGTAGGTCCTGAACCCGCGGTCCGCGCTCTCTTCGACGATGTCGGTCATCGTCCCCTCGTAGTACAGCTGGTCGCGCTCGCTGTACGTGTGGAGGACCGCGTCGAGCCCCTCGGCCGCGAACCGGTCGAGGTCCTCGACGGCGTGCGTGCGGTTCCGGACGCCGAAGTAGCTGGTTCCGAATTCCGGTGGCATAGTGAGTCCCGGTCCGGCCCGCAGTCGCGGACGGACGCACGCGGCTACGGCGGCCTCCGTCAAAAACCCCCCGCGAGTTGCCCGAGTGGCCCCGGACCGGAACGAGGCGCGCTCGGCCGGATACCGGCAGCGCGGACCGGTGAACCCAAACGTTTCCGTCCGCCGCGAGGACGCGGATCCATGACCGGTGCGCTCAGCCTGCTGGTCGTCGGACCGCACCCGGACGACTGCTCGATCAAGGCCGGCGGCATCGCCGCGACGTACGTCGAGGCGGGCCACGACGTGACCTTCCTCTCGGCGACGGACGGCAGCGCGGGCCACCACGAGATGGACCGCGGGGAACTCGCCGCCCGCCGGAAGCGCGAGACGGAGGCCGTCGCGTCGACGCTCGGCGTCGACTACGAGGTGTTCGACGTTCCGGACGGTCGCCTCGAACCGACCCTGGAGAGCCGCGACCGCTTCGTCCGGTTCCTCCGGGAGGTCGACCCGGACCTCGTGCTCGGCCCCCGGCCCAACGACTACCACCCGGACCACCGGTACTGCGCGCAACTCCTCCAGGACGCCGCCTACATGCTGATCGTGCCGAACGTCTGTCCGGATACCGCGCCGCTCGACTCGATGCCGGTCTTCGGCTTCGTCGCAGACCACTTCCGGAAGCCCGCGCCGTTCGAGCCCGACCTCGTCCTCGACGTGAGCGACGTCGAAGACCGGAAGCTGGACGCGCTCCACTGCCACGAGTCCCAGATGTACGAGTGGCTCCCGTACACGTTCGACGAACTCGACGCGGTGCCCGACGGCGACGAGGCGCGACGCGAGTGGCTCGCCGGGGACGGGCTGAGCCACCTGACCGAACACACCGAGATGAACGTCGCCGACCGCTTCCGCGAGGAACTGCGCGAACGGTACGGGGACAAAGCGGGCGGTGCGGTCGACCACGCCGAGGCCGTCGAGATATCGGAGTACGGCGCGCCCCTGACCGACGAGCGCGAGGAGCGGCTCTTCTTCTTCTGAGCGGAGGACGGTCCGCTGACGGCCACGGTCGGGTCGCCACTCGCCGGGGGTGGGCGACGGACTCGCGCTTCCTCCGGTGCGTACCCGCTCGGCGACGGGGCCAGTCTCCCGGTTCGCGCGGGGTAACCGCAACCGGCTTGCCGGGCCGGCCGCGAGGGGACGACATGGTCGTCGCGGACCTGCACGTGCACACGACGAACTCGGACGGGCAGCTCGAACTCGACGAGGTGGCGCCGGCGGCCCGGGCGGCGGGTCTCGACGCGGTCGCGATCACCGACCACGACCGGACCCACCCCGGGCTCGACGCGCCGGTGACCGAGCGCGGCGGCGTCGAGGTGATCCACGGCATCGAGCTCCGGGTCGAGTCCGACCGCGCCGACGGTCAGCGCGTCGACCTGCTCGGGTACGGCGTCCGTGAGACGGAGGCGCTCGCCGACGAACTCGACCGGCTCCAGCGCGACCGCGTCGAACGGGGACGCGAGATCATCGAGCGCGTCGAGGAGCGCCTCGGCCACCCGATCCCGGTCGAACCGGCGAGGGGGATCGGCCGCCCGGACGTCGCCCGCGCAGTGGTCGAGAGCGACCCCGGTTACGACCACCCCGACGACGTCTTCGCGGACCTCATCGGTTCGGACCGGCCCTGCTACGTGTCCCGGGACGTCCCCCCGTTCGAGCGCGCCCGGGGCCTGCTTGCCGACGCCTGCGCCGTCGTCGGCCTCGCACACCCGCTCCGGTACCCCGACCCGGATGCGGCGCTCGGGCTGGCCCGCCACCTCGACGCCGTCGAGGTCCACTACCCTTACGACGGCGCCCGCGGCCACGACGGCGCGACCGGACCGCTGGCGGTGACCGACGTCGAGCGGTTCGCCGCCGAACGGGACCTCCTCGTGACCGGCGGCAGCGACGCCCACGGGCGGTCGCTGGGGAAGCGCGGCCTCGACGGGGACGAGTACGAGCGACTCGGAAGCGCGGTCCGCGAGCGTCTCTGAGGCGGATCGCTGTCACGACTCACCGTCGGACGTGTGTTCTGAGTATCCGGGTCAACGGGGACCGGTGCCGGATCCCAAGAAGAGTACGCATTTCAGACAAGAGCACGTGACAGACACCAATGGACGAAGATTCGCTCGACCTCCCCGACACGCAACGCCGGATCGTGACGGCGCTCGTAAACGCCTACCAGAAACAGGAGTCCCCGGTCAAGGCGGCCGAAATCGCCGACGCCACGAACCGGAACCCGGGAACGATCCGCAACAGCATGGGCCAGATCAGGTCACTCGGGCTGGCCGAGAGCAAGGCGGGGCCGTTCGGCGGGTACGTCCCGACCGAGGAGGCGTTCCAGCTCCTGGGCCGGGACCCGCTCGCCGACCGCGAACGGACGACGGTCGCTCGGGACTTCCAGCGCATCACGGTCGCCGTCGAGCGCGTCGAGTTCACGAACGTCCACCACCCCACGGAGTGCCGGGCGTGGGTCACCTTCCAGACGCCGCTCCCGGACCTCGACGTGGGCGACCCGGTCGTCGTCGGACCGACGCCCGAAACCCGCCTCGGCATCGCCGGCGAAGTCCACACCGTCGCCGAACCCGGTGACCGGCTGTTGCTCTCGATCACCCGACTGGACGCGCCCCTCGACGAGGAGTGACAGTCCGGTGCTCGGGCCGACGGGGACTACCCGCCCGGTCCGGGCCCCGCGCCACTTACAACCGGCCCGTCCGTAGCCGGCGCCATGCAGGAGACGCGCGAGCGAGTACTCGACGCGCTCGCCGACGGGCCGGTCGCGGGACCGGAACTGGCCGACCGGCTGGGGGTGTCGCGGACGGCCGTCTGGAAGCACGTCGAGGCGCTCCGGGAGGCGGGATTCGACGTCCGGAGCGGCGACGAGGGGTACGCGCTCGCCGGCGTCCCCGAGTTCGGCGGCGCGGCCGTCGAGTACGGGCTCGACGCCCCCTTCGCGGTCGAGTACCACGACGAGATACCGAGCACGAACGCCCGCGGAAGCGAACTCGCCGCCGAGGGGCGCTCGGACGTCGTCGTCCTCGCGGACCGCCAGACCGGCGGACGGGGACGGCTCGACCGCGAGTGGGTCTCGCCGAGCGGCGGCGTCTGGCTCTCGGTCGTGTTCCGGCCGGCGGTCCCGCCGGCGCACGCCCCCGCGTTCACGCTCGCGGCGGCCGTCGCGACGACCCGGGCCGCCCGCGAGACCGGCGTCGACGCCCGGATCAAGTGGCCCAACGACGTCGTCGTGCCACGCGAGACGACACACCCGACCGAACGGAAACTGGCGGGCGTGCTCACGGAGATGGAGGGCGAGGCCGACCGGGTCTCGTGGGTCGTCGTCGGCGTCGGCGTCAACGCGAACGTCGACCCCGGTGACCTCCCCGGCGAGGCGAACCCGACGAGCCTCCGGGCCGAGGTCGGCGACGTGGACCGGCGGACGTTCACCCAGCGGCTGCTCGCGGAGTTCGACGCGCTCCGGGGGGACCCCGCGTCGGCCGTCGACGCCTGGCGCGAGCACGCGACCACGCTGGGGAAGCGCGTCAGAGTCGACACCCCCGGGGGCGAGGTCGTCGGCGACGCCGTCGACGTGCGCTTCCCCGGGACGCTCGTCGTCGACACCGGCGAGGAGCGCGTCGACGTGACCGCCGGGGACTGCGAACATCTCCGACCCACCGAGTGAGCGCCCCGGCGTCCTCTGTCCCACGTGACCACCGCGAACGACACTCCACGGGGAGGGCCCGTCGTCGACCGAACCCGCCGAGCGCGGGATCACCCGGGACCGGGCGCGGGATCACCCGGGACCGGGCGCGGGTTCACCCGGGACCGGGCGCGGGTTCACCCGGGACCGGGCGCCGGGGTCTCGGTTACCAGCGGGTCGTCCGCGTCGACGTCCCGGCCGACCGTGACGGTGATCACGGGGACCGGGGCGTCACGGACCACCCGCTCGGCCACGCTCCCGAGGAGGAGGCGGTCGATGCCGCCGCGGCCGTGCGTCCCCATCACGATGGCGTCGACGGCGTTCTCGCTCGCGAACCGGACGATCTCCCGGCTCGGCGACCCCTCCGCGACGGTGGTCTCGACCGGGACGTCCTCGACGACGCGACGCGCCTGGTCGAGGACCGTCTCGCCCTCCTTCTCGAAGACGCTGCGGATCCCCTCCCAGGACGTCTCCATCGGCAACCCCGCGAGGTTCGTCGCGTCGATAACGTACAGCGCGTGGATCGAGGCGTCGTGCACGCGGGCCAGTTCCTCCGCGTGGGTCAGGACCCGCGAGGACCCCGGCGACCCGTCCGTCGGCACCAGTATCGTGTCGTAGATCCCCATGTGATTTCATAACACGCCCGCCCGCTTAATCCTTCACGATCGTCCAGGAGTATCCGGGCACTCCCGCGGAGACGGGGGTATTTTCACGGATTGTGGCGTACTCGGGGAGCGTGCGGACGCCACTCACGCCGAGACGGACCGTCGCTCTGGTCGTGCTCCTGCTCGTCTCGCCGGCGGTCGCGTCCGGCGTCGCCCACCACGCGACTACCACGCCGGCGCCCGACCGGCCGACCGCGCCGGTCGACCCGGCGAACCTGACGGTCGTGACGACCCAGGGGACCCACTTCCACGGGGGCGGTCTCAACCCCGGGTCCGGCCGGATGGCAGGCGTCCGGAGTTCGAACGGGTCGGTCGTCTGGACCCACGACGAGTACGGCTGGTACTACGACGCCGACCCGGTGACCAACCGGACGCTGCTGTTCGTCGCCCACGACCGGGTCGACGGGCACTACGTCACGTTCGCGGTCGAGTGGAACTGGGTGACCGGCGAGGCCGAGCGCCGGTTCAGGCTGCCCGGCGACACCCACGACGTCGACAGGCTCGGCCCCCACCGATACGCGGTCGCCGACAAGGCCGACCACCGTGCGTTCGTCTACAACTACACCGCCGACGACCCGCCCCGGCGCGCGACCGACGAGGTCCGCTGGGAGTTCCGGTTCCGCGAGCACTTCCCGCCGGCCCCCGACGCGGGGTGGCCCGACGACTACACCCACCTCAACGACGTCGACGTGATCCACGGCGGCGACGCGTTCATGCTCAGCCCGCGGAACTTCAACCGGGTCGTCGCCGTCAACCGGTCGACGAAGGAGGTGATCTGGACGCTGGGCGACCAGGACGACACCTCGATACTGGACGGCCAGCACCACCCTGTCGTCCTCGACGAGGACCCGCTGACCCTGCTGGTCGGGGACAGCGAGAACAACCGCGTCGTCGAGTACCAGTGGGTCTGCGAGGCGGCCGGAACCGGGGCGGACGTCGAGACAGGAGGGAGTGACGACGCCGCGACGACCGCCTGCTGTCCCGGCCCGGACGTCGAGGGCCACTGGGAGCGGACGTGGGCCTACGGGCGGGGACTCAACTGGCCCCGCGGCGTCCAGCGCCTGCCGAACGGCAACACGGTGATCGCCGACACGGGCAACGACCGCGTCGTCGAGGTGACGCCCAACGGCACCGTCGTCCGGGAGTACCGGACCGCAGAGCCCCACCCCTACGACGGGTACCGGCTCACCCACGGCGAGGGCGAGGGACCGCCGATGGCTCGGGTCCTCGGCGAGAACGCCTCGGCGCGAACCGGCGACGGCCGGACCGGGCTCTCCACCCTCGAGTACGCCCACCGGACCGTCGGCTGGGTCCTCCCGGTCTGGGTCGGCGAGCGGGCGTTCCTCGGGCTCGTCCTCGCGGCGCTCCTGACGGTCGGGTGGGCCCTCACCGAGGCCGGGCTGGCCGTCCGTCGTCGCGTCTGAGCCGTCAGCGGAGCGCGAAACCCGCCGTCGGGGACGGGTCCCGCTCCGGGGGCGCCTGGGACGGGCCCCGCTCCGGGGGCGCCTGGGACGGGCCCCGCTCCGGGGGCGCCTGGGACGGACCCCGCTCCGGAAGCACCGAGGGCGGACCCCGCTCCGGAAGCACCGGGCGACGGTCCCGGCCCCGGTCACGGACCCGGACCCGGGCTCAGTCCGAGAAGTGGACTTCCGCCACGTCGTCGACGCCGGCCCGGCGGACGACCGCCCGGACGGGATTCTCTGCTCCGGCGAGGTTGTGCGAGTCGCCGTCGAGGACCAGCAGGTCGGCGTCGCGGCCCTCGGCGAGCAGCCCGCAGTTCAGCCCCGCGATCTCGGCGCCGTTGACCGTCGCCATGCGGAGCACCTCGCGGGCGCTCACGTCGGAGAGCTTGGCCGCGAACGCCATCTCGCGGAACATCGTGGGGCTGTTGAGGAAGACGTTGTCGGTGCCCAGCGCCACGGTCGTCCGCTCGACCAGTTCCGCGATCGGCGGGACGCCGACGTCCGTCACGAGGTTCGACCGCGGGCAGACGACCACCGGCGTCCCGCTGTCCTCGACCCGGTCGAGGTGGAGTTCGCCGGCGTGGACCATGTGGACCAGGAAGTCCGGTTCGAGGTCGAGCGCGGGGTTGATGTCGCCGTCGTGGACCTCGCCGGCGTGGATGCCAAAGAGCTTGCCGCCGCGGGCCGTCGCGGTGCGCTCGTGGGCGAACTCGGCGTCGTCGGCGCCGCTCGCACCGAATCCGTCGGAGCGCTCCATCGCCTCGACGGTCTCGCGGCCCAGGATCACGGGCTCGACGGGGAGCCCCGCGGCGGCTTCTTCGAGGGCACTCACCCCCTCGACGCCGCCCTCGCGGAAGTCGACGAAGGCCGTCGTCCCGCTCCTGGCCATGAACTGCAGCGACCGGCGCATCGCCTCGACCTTCTGTTCGATGCTGGCCTGGCGGAGCAGGCGGTGTTTGAGCCCGTCCGGCGGCGCGACCAGTTCCTCCAGGGAGAGCCCCTCGCCGGCCTCCTTGGCGATGGAGTCGCCGACGTGGGTGTGGGCGTTGACGAACGCCGGCAGGACGACGTCGTTGCTGTGCGTGGGCTGTTCCTCGATGGCCGCGATGGCGCCGTCCTCGACGACGACTCGCCCCTCGATGGGGTCGAACTCGCGGCCGCGCAGGACCGTCCCGTCGAACACTGTGGTGTCGGTCATTGGTGGGAGTGGTGTGTGGGTGTGGCGTGTCGGTGAGCGCCTGTCACTGTGGCGTGTCGGATAGTCAGCTGAACTCGTCCAGCGTCGCGTGGATGCCGGGGCGGACGTCCCGGACGCGGGCGTCGTCGACGTCGAGGCCGAGGACGCGGACGGCGGCGTCGCCGACCCGGCCGGCGGACTCGGCCGGCGCGTAGACGCCGAGGCGCCACTGGTCTCGCTGGGCGGCCCGGAGCGCGCCCACGAGCGTCGACTGGTCGTCGAGCGCGCGCACCTCGCCGTTGACGAGGACGCTGCTCGTCGACTCGGGCATCGACGGGCGGTCGGGGACGTCCAGGATGACGGCGCCGGGGTCGACGTTGGCGGCGTCGGCCACCTCCCGCTCGCGCTCGCCGACCTCGTCGGGGTCCGCGTCGAGGAGCGACTCGGGAACTGCGGGCATCTCCGCCCAGACCGCCCGCTTGTAGAGGTCCCGGCGGTCGAGGCGGTGAGCGAGCGCGGCCGTCGCCTCGCAGTCCCGGAGCGCGACCCTGAGCTCCGCGTCGTCCATGCGCCGGAGGGTCTCGGCGTCGACCTCCGTGTGGGCGAGCAGCCGCACGGTCGCCCGCCTGAGCATCGCCTTCGCGATGCGGGCGACGTGGTGGCTGTAGACGGTCGGGTGCATCAGCGCCCGGGCGAGCAGGAGGCTCTCGGCCGCCTGGACGTTGCCCTCGTCGAGCACGAGCTCCCCGTCGACGAACCGGAGCGCCCGGACGAGCCGCTCCGCGTCGATCGTTCCGTAGGGGACGCCCGTGTGGTGGGCGTCCCGGACGAGGTAGTCCATCCGGTCGACGTCGAGCTCGCCGGAGACGAGCTGGCCGAACCGCCCCTCGCCCGCGACGAGGTCGGCGACCCCGTCGGGGTTGAGCCCGTGGTCGGTGAGGACGCGCGCGACCCGCCCCGTCCCCAGCAGGTCCTCGACGTCGTCGTGGTACTTGCCCGTGTGGCGGTGGATGATGTCCTCGACGTTGTGGCTGTAGGGGGCGTGACCCACGTCGTGGAGCATGGCCGCGGCGCGGACGCGCTCGGCCGCCCGCCCCTCGACGCCGAGGTGCGAGAGCGCCTCGTTCGCGAGGTAGTAGACGCCCAGGGAGTGCTCGAACCGCGTGTGGTTGGCCGACGGATAGACGTAGGTGACGGTCCCGAGCTGTCTGATCCGCCGCAACCGCTGGACCGGCGGCGTGTCCAGCAGGTCCGCGGCGACGCCCTCGACCGGGACGTGGTCGTGGACGCTGTCCTTGATGGTGGTCATCGGCGGCGGTTCGTCCCGACCGGGGTTAAGTGTCAGCCCTCCGGAGGCCGCCGAACCCCGGAACTGGACAACGCGACCCCCCCGGGTCGGCCAAACTGGGCGAGACCCCACACACAACCGGTCACCGCGTGGCCACCGCTCTGCTGTCGACGGCCGCGGCTCTGCTGTCGACGGCCGCGGCTCTGCTGTCGACGGCCGCCACGATCCCCCCCAGGACACGCGGCCTGCGCCTCGAAACGGGCTCAGGAGAACCCGCCTATCAGTTCGTGTAACTCCTCTTCGGTGGCGTTGCCCGCCCGGACGGCGTCGCCCGGGAGCCGCCCCATCTCTTTGACCGTCGCGATGGCGCGCTCGGCCCCGTAGCCGCGGTCGTGGGCCAGCCAGGCCGCGAGTACCTGTCCCGTCCGACCGATCCCGGCGAGGCAGTGGACGACGACGGACTCGTCGGCCGCGGCAGTCGCGTCGAGGAACGGCAGTATCTCGTCTTCGAGGAGGGACTCGTCGACGAGTCGGTGGTCGGGGACCGGGGCGTGGAGGACGGCATCGTCGCCGAACCTGCTCCGGTACCGGCCGACGTTGCCACCGGACGCGTCGAGCTGCCGGCCGGGGAGGAGACAGCAGACGCGGTCGACGTCCCGCCGCTCCATGAACTCGATCCAGTCCGAGAGGGCGTCGCCGTGGCGGGCGGCGGTGTGCCAGCCGGGACAGCAGGCCCCGTAGACCGCATCCTCGTCGGGGGCGGCCGGAGCGAACCTGTGTGCGTTGTCACCCGTGGTTTCGATCTCTGGCATCGACGATTGTTGATAGGTTTCGGCCCAGCAACTTGAGTTTAGAGGGTCGGTTCTCACAATTGACAACGGCTCGGAGAGAGCGGGCTCCGGCCGGGGAGCGCGGGTTCGACGGGGGCCCGTGGTCGATGGACGGGGGAAAGGCGACGGAGGGCGACGGAGGCCGACCAGCCCGTCGACCGGGCGCAAGGTTTTAGCCGGGCCTCCCCCCACGCCGGGGTATGGTGACGTTCCTCGCCGGCGGGACGGGCACGCCGAAGCTCCTGTCGGGGGCGGGGCCGGTCTTCGACCCCGAGGGGACGACCGTCGTCTGCAACACCGGCGACGACGTCGAACTCGGCGGGCACCTCGTCTGTCCCGACGTGGACACCGTGCTCTTCCTGTTCGGCGGCGTGCTCGACCGGGAGACGTGGTGGGGCATCGAGGGCGACCCGGCGACGACCCACGAGGAACTCCGGTCGCTCGCGGAGGCCGCCGGTCTGGGGACCGGGCCGAAGTACCTCCCCGACGAGCGCCAGACCGTGGGACGGCGACTCGCGCGCTGGCGGCGGTTCTCGGGGGTCGGGGAGTTCATGCACATCGGCGACCGCGACCGGGCGGTCCACGTCACGCGGACGAGCCTCCTCGACGAGGGCGCGACGCTGACGGAGGCGACCGCCCGCCTCGCGGACGCGCTCGGCGTCGTCCCGGACGTGCTCCCGATGAGCGACGACCCCGTCGCGACCGTCGTCCACACCGAGCGGGGACCGATGCACTTCCAGGAGTTCTGGGTCGCCCGCGGCGGCGAGCCGTCAGTCGTCGACGTCGAGTTCCGCGGCGCCGACGACGCCGCGCCGACCGCGCCCGTCGTCGACGCGCTCGACGACCCCGTCGTCGTCGGCCCCTCGAACCCGGTCACGAGCGTCGGCCCGATGCTCGCGCTCGACGGCGTCCGCGCGGCGCTCCGGGAGACGACCGTCGTCGCGGTGTCGCCGTTCGTCGAGGACCGCCTGTTCTCCGGCCCGGCCGACGACCTCATGCGCGCGACGGGGTACGAGGCCAGCACCGCCGGCGTCGCCGAGGCCTACCCCTTCGCCGACGCGTTCGTCCTCGACGAGGCCGACGGGACGAGCCTGGACCGGCCAGTCGTCCGGACCGACACGGAGATCGATTCGGAGGCCGACGCGGCCCGGGTCGCCCGCGCCGCCGCGGAGGCCCTGGAGGTGGCGGAGTGACGTCGCACGAAGGCGTCGGCCGCGAGCGCGACGACGGCGGTCTCGACGATCCGCCCGTACCGTTCGCGCCGCGGGTCGCGGCGGCGAGCCTCAGCGGCCGGTCGGACGCGGCGTGGGCTCGCGCGGCCGCTCCCCACGTCGGCGCGGCGGTCCTCGGCGGGATCGCACTGGACGACCCGACCCGCGAGGCCGCCCGCGCGATGGTCGCGCGCGACCGGACCGAGTTCCTCCCCCCGGACCCGCTGACGTTCGTCGACGACCAGCTCGCGACGCTTTCCGACGTTCCCGTTCTGGCGGGGTTCAACGTCCGCGCGACCAGCCCGGAACCGGTCGGCGAGGCGGCCGCTATCTGTCGGCGCCGCGGCGCGGTCCTGGAGGTGAACGCCCACTGCCGGCAGGACGAGATGTGCGCCGCCGGCGCCGGCGAGTCGCTCCTCCGGGAGCCCGACCGCCTGTGCGAACAGGTCCGGGCGGCCGCCGACGCGGGCGCGACCGTCAGCGTCAAGGTCCGGACCGAACTCGCGGGCGTCGACCTGCCGTCCGTCGCCGCCCGCGCCGCCGACGCCGGCGCCGACCTCGTTCACGTCGACGCCATGGACTCCGAGGGCGTCGTGGCGGCGGTCGTCGACGCCGCGGACGCGTTCGTCGTCGCCAACAACGGCGTCCGGGACCGCGCGACGGTCCGGGAGTACCTCGCCTGCGGCGCGGACGCCGTGAGCGTCGGCCGAGCGAGCGACGACCCCGGCGTCCTCGGGCGGGTCCGGGAGGCCGTCGCGGAGTGGTTCGACGACGACCGGCCGGAAAGCGAGTCGGCGGGCGAGCGCGTCCCCGGCGGGAGGCCCGAGCCGTGAGGACGACCGCCGAGAACGCCGAACTCGCGCTGCTGCTGGAGGTCGCGGGGACCCCCAAGCCGGGCAACGTCGACCGCCACCGGGAGTACCCCGACCTCCGCTTCGAACACTTCCTGGCCGGCGCCGTGGGGGCGCGCGAGGGGTTCGCGCGGGCCGCCGACGGCGACCGCCCCGGCGCCGCGTTCCTGACCGCGGTCGAGGGGATGAGCGAGCAGCGCGGCGGCAACACGCAGTTCGGCGCCGTCCTCCTGCTGACGCCGCTCGTGGCCGCCGCCGGACGGGGTGACCTCTCGCCAGCGGGGGCGTCCCGAGTGGTCGCCGAGACGACCGTCGCGGACGCCGCGGACTTCTACCGGGCGTTCGAGGCGGTCGACGTGGCCATCGAAGACCCGCCCGAGGGCATGGAACCGCTCGACGTCCGCCGCGGGAGCGACGCGGTGCCCGCGCTGGAGGCGCGCGACCTGACGCTGGCCGACGTGATGGAGCGGTCGGCCGACCGCGACGGCGTCGCCCGCGAGTGGGTCGGGGGGTTCGAGCGCACGTTCGAGGCGGCCGACGCCCTCCGGACCGGAGTCGGGGGCGACGACGAGGACGCCCTCCGGAACGGACCCGGGGGCGACGACGAGGACGG
>JBDGST010000025.1:0-18333 GCA_042217365.1 Haloarculaceae archaeon | reverse complement strand
GTGGTGGGTTCTGGAAGGTTGGGTACTACGTGGGAACGACGGGAGCGGTGTCGGAGGAAGTGGTTGAACGGTATATCGAAGAGACGGAACACGCGCCAGAGTGACGCGCTTCACCCCCGACCCCGATGGGTCGGGGAACTCGCACTGCTCTCCGTTTAGATTTCCCGCCGTTACCGCTCCAGTGAATACCCACTCGTACTGAGTACGCTGCCGAGAGAACCGAACGCGGGGACCCACCGGGGGTGACGACTACACCGAGAACCGGTCGTAGCCGCCGTCGACAGTGATGATCTCGCCGGTCGTGAACGAGGCGGCGTCGCTCGCGAGGTACAGCGCGGCGCCGCTGATCTCGTCGGGGGTCGCCACGCGGTCCATCGGCGTGCGCTCGTCGACGCCCTCGCGGAACGCCGAGCCCTCGTCCAGTTTCGGGCCGGCCAGTTCCGTCCTGACGAACCCGGGCGCGATAGCGTTGACCCGCACGTCGGGCGCCAGGTCCGCCGCGGCCGCGCGAGTGAGGCCGTTGAGTCCGGCCTTCGCGGCGACGTAGCTCGGACGGGCCTCGCGGGACTGGCGTGCGGACATCGAGGAGATGTTGACGATGCTGCCCTCGTCCATCGCGGCGCCGAACTCCCTGATCGCGCGGAACGTCCCCGTGAGGAGCACGTCGATGTCGCGGGCCCACTCGTCTTCGTCCATCTCGGTGACCGGCGTCGTCGCGACTGACCCCTGGGACGTGACGAGGGTGTCGACGCTCCCGAGCGCCGTCTCGGTCGTCTCCCGCAGCCTCGCGACGGAGTCGGGGTCGCGGACGTTACAGGTCACTTCGACGGTCTCGGCGCCCAGGTCGCGTAGTTCGGCAGCCGCTTCGGCCACGGAGTCCGCCGAGCGACTCGTGGCGACCGCGTCCGCACCGCCGCGGGCGAACGCGCGGGCGATCTCGAGTCCGATCCCGCTCGTGCCACCGATGACCACTGCGGTCTGTCCGTCGACGCTGACTCCGTCGCTGGGTGTCATGGTCCAACGAGGGCGCGCTCTCACGGATACGTTTTCGGTTTCCCGACGGATCCTGGGAAGCAAATCCGAACAGTACGTGAGCGTTCCGGGTCGGGCACGCACCAGCGCGTTTTCTCGGCTGCGACGATGCGCCCGGCGTGGACACTATCGTCGACCGCTCAGTTGGGCGGGCGCCGGGGAACGAACCGCCCGAACTCTTCGAGACCGACTGTGGGCCGACCGCGAACAGTCTCGGGTCCGCCGCGCGCTGGTGGCGACCGGCCGGCGGAGTTAATGACCGTGCGAGCCGTGTCCGGGCACATGGCGACGAACATCGCGGACTACTTCGACGACTTCACCCGCCGGGACTGGCAGACGCTCGACCCCGACGAGGTCGAGGATCCGGTCCGGCTCGCGCTGGTCGGGCTTGGCTGGTTCACCCGGGACTGGGCGCTCCCGGGGATCCGGCGCTCGGCGTTCACGGAGGCGACTGTCGTGACCGACATCGACGAGGAGGCAGTCGAGCAGGTCGCGGCCGAGCACGACCTCACCGGCGTCTCGCCGGCAGCGTTCCGGGCGGGCGACGCCGCCGACGAGTACGACGCGGTGTACGTCGCGACTCCGAACGCGACGCACCTCGGGTACGTCGAGGCGGCGGCCGACCAGGGGAAGGCCGTCCTCTGCGAGAAACCGGTCGAGGCGACCGTCGAGCGGGCCGAGCGGCTGGTCGCCGCCTGCGAGGGCGCGGACGTCCCGCTCATGGTCGGCTACCGGATGCAGACCGACCCGGCGGTGCGCCGCGTCCGCGAACTGGTCCGGGACGGCTTCGTCGGCGACGCGGTCCAGGTCCACGCAAACATGTCACAGACGATGCTCGGCGAACTCACCGGCGAGGCCGACCAGTGGCGGCTCGACCCCGACCTGTCCGGCGGCTGTGCCCTGATGGACCTCGGCATCTACCCGGTCAACACGACGCGGTTCGTCCTGGGGGCCGACCCGGTGCGGGCGTTCGGGCACGTCCGGTCGGATCACGAGGCGTTCGCCGCGGTGGACGAACACGCCGCCTTCCAGCTCGCGTTCCCCGGGGGCGTCCGGGCGCTCTGTACGGCGAGTCAGAACGCACAGCACGCGAGCCGGCTGGAGATCACCGGGACCGACGGCCAGCTCGTGCTCGACCCCGCTTTCTTCGAGCGGGAGGACCGGGAGCTCTCCGTCGTCCGGGGCGGCGTGAAGACTGCCGTCGAGTTCGACCAGGCCCACCAGCTCGAAGAGGAGTTCGCCTACTTCGGTCACCACCTTCTGACGGGGACCGACTTCCGTCCCGACGGCAGCCACGCGCTGACCGATATGCGCGTGCTGGACGCGGTGTACGAGTCGGCCGAGCGCGACGTGCCGCTGCCCGTCGGCAGCTGACGGCCGAGCGGGAGCCGGTTCCCGTCGGCAGCTGACTCCCGGGCGGGAGCCGGTTCCCGTCGGCGCTGGATCCGGGCGAGACGCCGCTGTCAGGGCTCGACGACGTTCGATTCGAGGTCCCGGGGGTAGTAGGTCAGGAACTCGGTCCCGTCGTCAGTGACGAGGACGGTGTCGGAGTGGCGGTACCCCGCGTCGTCGGTGTACAGCCCCGGCTCGATCGTGTAGACGTGGCCCGGTTCCATCACCGCGTCGCTCCCCCGGTCGACGAACGGCGGTTCGTGGGCCTCTAGCCCGATGTTGTGCCCCACGTGGTGGCGCGCCAGATCGGTCACGCCCTGCTCCTCGAAGTAGCGCCGGACTGCCTCGTCCACGTCGGCGACGGGGACGCCCGGCCCCATCGCCTCGACTGCCGTCGCCTGGGCCTCGCGCACGAGCCCGAAGTAGTGCTCGTGTTCGTCGGCCACCTCGGCGACGAACATCGTCCGCTCGAGTTCGGAGTAGTAGCCGTCGACGTTCGCCGTCGCGCCGGTGATCAGGACGTCCCCCCGAGAGAGGCGTTCGTTGGGGGTGTGGCCGTGCGGGAGCGCCGTCTCCGTCCCGCTGACGTAGCCGGCTCGGACCGGCCCCTCGCCGCGCGTCCGGACCGCGTACTCCGGCCCGAGCGCGTCGAGCATCGCCCGCGACCCGTCGGTCGAGGCACGCTGGCCGACCGTCACCGGGTGTGCGCCGACTTCGGTGTGGTCCGCCAGGTACCGGTGTGCGAGGTTCGCCCACTTCGCCGACTCGCGGATCAGCGCCACTTCGGCGTCGCTTTTCGACTCGCGCATCGCCGGCACCGGGTCGGCCTCCTCGACGTCGAGGTGGTCGCTGAGCGGCGGTCCCTCGTAGCCCATCACGCCCGGCGCGCCGTCAGTGTCGGCGAGCACCGCGTCGGCGCCCAGGTCGCCGCACATCACGGCGACGGTCCCGATGGGGTCGCCCTGCGGGTAGTCGAAGTAGCTGTATACGGCGTCTATCCGGGAGTTGGGCTCGACGCGTTCGACCTCCAGTCGGGGGACCGTGACCCCGACGCGGTCGGCCGCCACCGCGAGTGCGACCGGGCGCTCCGTCTGAACGTGGTGAAAGCCGGTCAGGTACTCGACACTCGTCGCGTCGAACCAGAGAGCGGCGTCGGCCGATTCGTCGGCGAGCCAGTCGCGGACCGACGCGAGCCGGCTCCGGAACTCGCTGGCCGGGACTTCCGTCGACATACCCCGCCCCAGGGGAGCGACCGTGAAAAGCGCGGGGCCGAGGCGCCGGCCCCGGCAATCGGGGTGCGCGGCGGACGACCCTGCTCACGGGAGTCGGCGAACACGCGTGGCGGACGCCCCCTCGTTCCCGGGAGCCGGCGAACACGCGTGGCGGACGACGCCCCCGGTGGTTCGTGAACCGGTCGCGGCCGTCGAACAGACTTTTGGGGCGTCCACCGGACTGGGGTCCATGGAGACGACAGTCGAACGGTCGCTCGGCCCCGAGGACGTGCCGGCGCTGCTGGACCTGTACGGGACGTACGGCTGGTGGGCCGACCGGGAGGCGCCGGAGCTCCGGCGCGCGCTGGCGGCCACGGACGAACTCGTCGCGCTCCGCGAGGAGAACGGCGGCGCCCTCGTCGCCTCGGCCCGCGTGCTGACCGACTACACCTACTACGCGATGGTGTTCGACGTCATCGTCCACGAGGACTACCGCGGGGCGGGTCTCGGCGAGGAACTGCTGGCGGCGCTGGTCACGCACCCCCCGCTGTCGGACGTGGTGCTCACGCTCCTCTCCCGGGAGGGGCTGGTCCCGTTCTACGAGTCCTGCGGCTTCGAGGAACAGGGCGCCATCGAGCGGCCCGACGGCGAGCCCGAGGAGCTTCGCTTTCTTGCTTACCGGCGCGGGGAATGAGCGCGGTCTGTCGGACCGGGAACACGGTCGACTGACGCCGGCCGGTCCCGGTCGCAGGATATTTCCCGGGTTGTGTCGACAGGTCCGGTGTGGACGAGTACGTCCGGCACTTCGCCGTCGCGGTCCTCGTGATCGCGGCGCTCTCGGCCGCGGTCCCGCACGCGAGGCAGTTCGCCCTCCGGAGCGCCGGGTACGACGCGACCGACTGCGGGCAGGGGACGCTCACAGTCTCGCGGCTCGACTCGACGGAGGCGGCCGACTGGGGCGGACCCAGGACGACGTACGCCGCTCTCCCGTCCGGCGTCCAGTCGGCGTTCGACCGCGCCCGGTCGAGTGACGGGGAGGCGAGCGTCGACCCCGGTCGCCTGTCTGGGACCGCTCTGACCTACGCCCCGAAGGCCGACGTCACGCTGGCGGGGTCCGCGCTGGTCACCGCTGACGGGCGGTCCTTCGAGGTGTTCGCGGACACGTCTCGCTGTCCGACGATCCCCGGGACCCCGCCGTGGCTCAACTACCTCGTCGACCCGCTCTCGCTCATTGACAGGGCCTTCGGACCGCTCGTCGTCCCCCTCGCCGCGGTCGCCGGGATCGTTCTGGTCTACCGGCGCGTGGACGCCTGGGTCCGGTTCGACTGAGTCGACTCTCCGAAGACTCCGGTTCGACTGAGTCGACTCTCCGACCACTACGACCCGAACGCAGTCGAACAGCGCGTCAGAGACCACTGGAACGACCTGGGTGCCTACGAAGGAATCAATGGCGACGCGGCCGGTGACGCCGGGGACGGACGCCGGGACACGGACCGCTGTTCCTGTCCGGTGACGTCCGACGTGTGGCTGTTTCACGGCCGAAACGCTGTCCCGTTTCGCCCCGGCGGTCCCGAATTGCAACCGTCCGTCTGGCGCGAGAACGGGTCCGCCCGACTACGCGTCCGGTCTGCCCGAGCGGGATCCGTCGCCCATGGGGTACGGTCCCGGGTCGCCGTCGACCAGGACTTCCCCGTCCCCGTCCCCGAGTTCGACGCGTCCGTCGGCGACCAGTTCGATCGTCTTCGCGAGGGTCGGCCCGCCGCCCGCCCGGAGCATCCACTCGCGGTGGGCGTACACGTAGGCGTCGAAGGCGTCGTCGGCGCTGGCGGCGAGGGCGTCGTCGACGAGTCGCTCGTGGACCGCGAACGGGCGCGAGCGGACCAGCGGCGGGCCGCGGTCGACCGCCGAGGTGACGACGTGCGTGGTCTCGCGGGTCTCGGCGCGGCCGTCCCGGAGCGCGTCCCGGACGGCCCGCAGGCCGGGATACAGCGGCTCGCCGTCCCCGTCGCGGAGCGTCAGGTCCGCGTGGTGGGCGCTGACCAGGCGGGGCGCGAACCGGTCGAGCACCGGGTCGGTCAGCACGAACCGGTAGCCCGAGCAGACCACCAGGTCCGGGTCGAACGACGCCAGCGCGTCGGCGACCCGCCCGTCGTACGCCCGGCGGACGTCCCTGTCGGTCAGCGGCGCGTCCCGGCGGTCGTAGAACGCCTCGATGTCGATCCCCTCGGTCGGGACGCCCTCGTCCCGGAGGCGGGTCGCGGCCGCGCCGTCCGGGTGGCTCGCCACCGCACCGGCCAGTTCGTATGCGCGTCCGCGCTCCCCGTCGCCCGTCAGGAGATAGTCGAGGCGGGCAGCGCTCTCCGAGACGACCAGCGCGACGTCGAGCGGCGCCGACGCGTCGACGAGCGGCGCGGGCGTCACGCCGGGACACCTCCGGTCGTCGCCGCGGTGCCTCTCGGCGCGGCCGCAGTCCCGGGAGCTGTCGGTGCGGGTTCGCCCTGGAGTCCCGGCGGCGCGGCCGCGCTCGCGGGACCGGTCCCTGCGGGCCCCCCCTGGCGGCCCGGCGGTGGGGACGCGCTACCTTTACCCGCCGGCGGGCGATATCCCCCCGCATGGAACACATCGACACCAGGGTCGAAGACGGCGTCGGCTACCTGACCATCGACCGGCCCGAGCGGTTCAACGCGATGGACGTCGCGATGGCCCAGGAGTTCCGCGAGGCCGGGATGCAACTCGCCCGCGACGACGACGTGCAGTGTGCCGTCGTCGAGGCGACCGGGAAGGCCTTCTGTTCCGGCGTCGACCTGGAGTACGTCCACGAGCACGGCGACGAGGAGGACCTCTCGTACCTGCTGCCCGACTCGGAGTCGGCGACCCAGGCCGAGGAGTACGGCCGCACGTTCAAGCAGTGCCTGGAGTACGTCCACAGCGCCATCTCGGAGATCCGGCGGGCCGACCGCCCGTTCGTCGCGGCGGTCGACGGGATCGCGGCGGCCGGCGGGTTCGGCATCGCCATGTCCTGTGACCTCGTGTACGCCTCGACGGACGCCGCCTTCGAGTGGGCCTACCACGACACGGGCCTGACGGGCGCCGAGTCCTCGACGTTTTTCCTGCCCCGACTCGTCGGCTTCCGGCGCGCGATGGAACTGATGCTGCGCTCGCCGCGGCTCGACCCCGGGGAGGCCGAGGAGATGGGTCTGATCAACGGCGTCTTCGAGGTCGAGGAGTTCGACGACGAGGTAGACCGCGTCGCCCGCGACATCGCCGACGGCCCGACCGGGGCCTACGGCGTCGCCAAGGGGCTCATCAACCAGGCGTCGGACATGGACCGCCTGGAGCGCCACCTCAACGACGAGCGCGACAGCCTCACCCGGATCGCGGACGGCCGCGACTTCGAGGAGGGGCTGGAGGCGTTCTTCGACAAGCGCGACCCCGAGTTCGAGTGACGGGCCGGAGTGCGGTGCCGGAGGGGTGGACGACCCGGCGTCGGTCGCGACCATCTAACAGATGCGGGGCATCGCTTCCTTGCTCGGCTCGCGCATGTAGCGGTTGCCGATCCCGGTGTCGAGCAGGACGCGCCCCTCGTGGTCGTCGATGGCCTTCCCGATGGCGGCGGCGTTCCCGCCTTTCGGGTGGTTCCTGACCGCGGCGAGGACGTCCTCGGCGGCGGTCGGCTCGACGCCCAGGATCGCGACCCCCTCGTTGGCGATCTGGTAGGGGTCGAGCCCCAGCAGTTCGCTCGCGCCGTTGACGTCGGCGGTGACGGGGACGCGCTCGTCTTTCACCTCGATGCCGACCTCGCTCTTTCGGGCCATCTCGTTGAGCGCGCCGGCCAGGCCCGTCCGGGTAGGGTCTTTCATCGCGGTGACGGACTCGCCGCCGACCGCGAGCGCCTCGCCCAGCACGTCGTTCAGCGGCTTGACGTCCGACTCCAGGTCGGCCTCGAAGTCGATGCCCTCCCGCTCCGCGAGCAGCGAGACGCCGTGGTTGCCGATGCTCCCGGTGACGATGATCACGTCGTTCGGGGAGAGCCCCGAGTCGGGGGTGACGTGCTCCGCGACGCCGACGCCGGCCGTGTTGACGACGACGCCGTCGAGTTCGCCGTTGCCCATCACCTTCGTGTCGCCGGTCATGACGCTGGCGTCGGCCTCGCGGCACGCGGCGTCCATCGACTCGGCGACCCGTTCGAGGTTCCGGACCGGGTAGTTCGCCTCGATTATCACCGCGCTGGTCAGCCCGCGGACGTCCGTGGCGCCCATGACCGCGAGGTCGTTGACCGTCCCCGAGATGGCGAGCCGGCCGATGTCGCCGCCGGGGAAGAAGGGCGGCTGGACCACGTGGCTGTCGGTCGTCAAGACGAGGTACTCCCCCCCCACGGGGAGGACGGCGCCGTCGTCGAAGGCGTCGAGCCCGACCAGCGCGTCGTCTTCGTCGGGGAAGCCCGCGGCGAGCGTCTCCGAGACGAGGTCGCGCATCGCCTTGCCGCCGGCGCCGTGGGTGAGCGTGACCCGCTCGTCGTCCTCTCCGGGCGCCCCGGGGGCGTCGCCGCTCGCACTGTCGGCGCCTTCGCCGGCAGCCCCGGACGCCGCGCCGGCGTCGCCGCCCGCGCCCGCGTCGTCGGCGTCGGGCGACTCGTCGGCGTCGTTCATATGTCGGGCCGACCCCCGTACTCGTGCCAGATCTTGCAGGTCCCCTCGCTGGAGACCATGCACGCGCCGACGGGGTCCTCGGGCGTACACTCCTCGCCGAACAGGTCGCAGTCGGTCGGGTCGGCCGTCCCGGCCATGATGTCCCCGCAGATGCAGTCGTTCAACAGCGCCGACCCGCCCTGTCGGCGGAGGTACTCGGTGTCGACGTCGAACCGCTCGCGGGCGTCGTACTCGGCGTACTCGTCCCGGAGGACGAGGTTGGCGTTGGGGATGTGCGCGATGCCGCGCCACTCGCCGCCGACGGCCTCGAAGACGTCCCAGAGCTGTTCCTTGGCGACCTCGTTCCCCTCGCGGGAGACACACCGCGGGTAGGCGTTCTCGACGGTCTGTTCCCCGTCCTGGACGAGCTGGACGAGCTTCACCAGCCCCGCGAGGATGTCGAGCGGCTCGAACCCGCCGACGACGACCGGAAGGCCGTGGCGGTCGACCAGCCCCTCGAAGACGCCGTAGCCGGTGATGATCGCGGCGTTGCCCGCCGCGAGGTAGCCGTCGATCTCCGTGTCGGGCATCTCCGCGACGATCTCCATGGCCGGCGGGATGTACTTGTGGGCCGACAGCACCGAGAAGTTCTCCGGCGGGTCGGACTTGATGGCGGAGGCCGTGGGCGCGGCCGTCGTCTCGAACCCGGTCGCGAAGAACACGACCTCGCCGTCGACGTCCTCGGCGAGGTCGACCGCGTCCTGGGCGCCGTAGACGACGCGGACGTCCGCGCCCTCCGAGCGGGCGTCGTCCAGTGACTTCGCCGACCCGTTGACCTTCAGCATGTCGCCGTAGGTGGCGATCGTCACGCCGGACTCGGCGAGCGCGACCGCCTCGTCGACTTCGGGCATGTTCGTCACGCAGACGGGGCAGCCCGGCCCCATGACGAGCCTGATGGAGTCGGGCAGCAGGCTCCGGAGGCCGAACTTGGCGATGGACTGCTCGTGGCTGCCACAGACGTGCATGATCGTCACCGGCGGGTCCTCGATGGTCTCGCCGATCTCGGCCAGCTTGTCCGCGAGGGCCTGGGACTTCTCGGGGTCGCGGAACTGCAGTTCGCCGTCCCCGCCGGCGGTCGTCGACCCCGTCGGGCCGCCGAACGCCGGGCCCGCGTCGCCGGGGTCGGTGTCGCGTTCAGACATCGATGCCCAGGTCGTCGAGGAGGTCGCCGTCGTCGTCGCCGTCAGCGCCGTCGGCGTCGTCCGGGGCGCCGGCCGATCCGGCGCCGCCCGGCCCCGCGGGCCCGGGCGCTCCGGCGCCCGCTTCGAGCTCGTCGACGACGTCGTCGGTCAGCATGTCGTCGCGGTCCGCGTCGAGCATCGACTCGAACAGTTCGAGCGTCTCCTCGACTTCCTCCTCGGGGATCTTCTGGATCGCGAAGCCCACGTGGTTGAGGATGTAGTCGCCCGGCTCTATCTCGTCGCCCACGATGTCGATCCGGACGCGCCGCTCGACCCCCCAGAAGTCGACGACGGCTTCGTCGCCCTCTATCTCCTGGACTTCGCCGGGAACGCCGAGACACATCAGCGCTCACCTCCGGCCGCCGGGCCATGTTCGAGTCGACGCCCGCCGTCGCGGGGTACCGACGCTGGCCCGCTGGCTCCATCCGGATCTATCCGCCTCTCGCTGTCGCTGCAGTGTCCGTTCATAGTAATCGTCCGTCGTGCTTCGCACATGCCGGCTCCGGAACCACTGACCGGCCCGATCCACCCGGTCGGACCGGTTCGCGCGTCGGCGTCCACTCCGGATCCGGTCGGTTCGAGCACACCGGGAGATATCGGCGTTCACCGGTGGAAAGTCTTACGGGTTTTCCAGGGTCGAGAGACTGTCGTACCGCCCCGATCGTACTATATAGAATTTGAGTATACGACGAAAACATCGAAATATAAATCGTTAACTCAGTTTGATTCTGTTCGAAAAGTATCTGTATCGGCCCAATATATCCATAAAAATGAATATATGATAATTCTGTACGATTCAGATGATGGATTAAAATTTTGAACTCCAAAATTTTCGGGTGGCGACTGGGAGCGATTAAATCATAAGAAAAATTCTATAAAAGAAAATTTTTTATAAATTAGAATATATTCCGAACAGTCGTCTGGATCGGCGGTGGAGTATGCCTGCAGGGTCTGGGGGTTACCGTTCGGTGCGGACGGATCGCGTCGTGTCGGGAGGCGGCGCCTGGGTGCGGACGACGAACGGTCGAACAGAAAACCTTTCCGGGTCGCCGAGGAACGCCTCGTACATGGCTGACGAGGGAGCGGACAGACCGCCCAACAAGGTCGAGCGAGTGATCCGCGAGTACGGCCTCGAGGGGTTAGGCGAGGAACTCGAACGGTACTGGCTCGGTGAGGGCCGCGAGCGACGGAGCCTCCGGGAACTCGCGGACCTATTCAACCGGCGAGTCCTGGAGAGCGCGCTGAACGACGCGAACGTGATGACGCTCCAGGGTGAACTCGCCAACACGTACGACCTCCTGACGGGAGACGACATCACGGAGGGTGCCCGCACCCAGGTCCGCAACCGTCTCGAACGCGAGGGGGTCGACGTCGACGACCTCCTCGACGACTTCGTGAGCCACTACGCGATCCACACGTACCTGCGCGAGTATCGCGGTCTGGAGTACGAGGAGGACGACCAGGACCAGCGCGAGAAGTCGGTCGAGACGGTCCAGCGCCTCACGAGTCGCCTGACCGCGGTCACCCGTCGCAACATCGAGAACCTCCGGTCGACCGACCGCCTGGACGTCGGGCCCGTCGACGTCATCACGGACGTCCAGGTGGTCTGTGAGGACTGCGGCCGGCAGTACGACGCTGTCGAACTGATCGAGGAGGGAGCATGCCGCTGCCACGCCGAGGAGGGAACGTGACCGCGCGTCCCGCCGAACGGGAGCGCGCGCGAGGTGCGACGGGACGCGACGCGCAGGCGGCCAGCGCCGGGAATTACACACATATTGATGTAATTAGCGGGCGACACTACGGGCGTTTGAACCGGAGATCCACGGTAACAGTGCAACACATTTATAATTCGGCGATAGCCACGGGGGAACATGGGAACATCTGAATCTGTCGAGAAACCAGTCCAGGTTTCCGTCGAGAACGTCGGGGGGATCGACGAGACGTCGGTGTCGTTTTCGCCGGGGATCACGGTTCTGACGGGGCGAAACGCCACGAACCGGACGTCGCTACTCCAGGGGATCATGGCGGGGCTGGGCAGCGACAACGTCTCGATCAAAGGCGACTCGGACGAGGGGCGGGTCGAGCTCACGATGGGAGAGGAGACGTACACTCGCGAGCTGACCAGGGCCAACGGCGGCGTCCTCGCGGAGGGCGAGCCCTACCTCGACGACCCGGAGCTGGCCGACCTGTTCGTGTTCCTGCTGGAATCGAACGAGGCGCGCCGGGCGGTCGAACTGTCCGAGGACCTCCGGGAGATCATCATGCGGCCGGTCGACACCGCGGCGATCGAGTCGGAGATCGACCGGCTCCGCGAGGAGCGCGAGGATATCGAGCGCCGACTGGAGAACCTCCACGAACTCCGGCGGCGGCTCCCTGATCTGGAGGCCGAGCGCCAGGAACTCGAGTCGGAGATCGAGGACACGGAGGCGGAGCTCGAGGAGACCAAGGAGGCCATCGAAGAGGCCGACCAGGACCTCGGGGCGACCCGCGACCAGAAGGCCGAACTGGAAGAGGCCCTGGAGGAGTTCCGCGACGCGCGTTCGGACCTCGAGGACGTCCGGTACTCCCTCGACACCGAGCGGGACAGCATCGCGGCGCTCGAATCCGAGATCGAGGACGTCGAGGGCGAACTCGCGGACCTCCCGAAGGACCCGATGGACGAGGTCGGCGAGGTCGAGGACCGGATCCAGCGGCTCCGCGACCGTCGGGAGTCGCTGGACTCGACGGTCAACGACCTCCAGAAGGTCATCCAGTTCAACGAGGAGATGCTCGACGGGACGAGCTCCGAGGTCGTCTCGGCGCTCCGCGGCGAGGAGGCGACGGAGTCGCTGACCGACCAGCTGGTCGACGACCAGGTCGTCTGCTGGACCTGCGGGAGCACGGTCGAGGGCGCCGCGATCGAGGAGACGCTCGACCGGATCCGCTCGCTCCGGACCGAGAAGCTCCAGGAGCGCCGCGACCTCCAGTCGGACATCGACGACCTCAAGACCGAGAAGGCGACCCACGAGGAACAGCGCCGCCAGCGGTCGCAACTCGAGGACCGACTCGACCGCGCCCAGCGGGAGCTCGACCGGCGCCGGGAACGCGTCGAGGAGCTCACCGACGAGCGCGACCGGCTCGAAGACAGGATCGAGGACCTCGAAGCCGAGGTCGAGACGCTCCAGGACGAGACCCAGGGCGAACTGCTCGACCTCCACCGCGAGGCCAACCACCTCGAGTTCGAACTCGGGCAACTCCAGAGCGACCTCGACGACGTCGTCTCGGAGATCGACCGCGTCGAGTCCGAACTCGAGGCGGAGGACGAACTCGAGGACAGGCGCGACGAGATCCGATCGGAGATCGAGGACCTCCGGACCCGGATCGACCGGATCGAGCGCGAGGCGGTCGAGCAGTTCAACGAGCACATGGAGTCGGTGCTCGAGATACTCGACTACGAGAACCTGGACCGGATCTGGATCGAGCGCAAACGCCCGACCTCGGGCAGCGACTCGGTCGCGGTCGACGAGTCCGTGTTCGACCTCCACGTCGTCCGGAGCACCGGCGACGGCACGACCTACGAGGACTCCATCGACCACCTCAGCGAGAGCGAGCGCGAGGTGACCGGGTTGATCTTCGCGCTCGCGGGGTATCTCACCCACGACGTCTACGAGACCTGCCCGTTCCTCCTGCTCGACTCCATCGAGGCCATCGACTCCGACCGCATCGCCCGACTCGTCGACTACGTCGCCGACTACGCCGAGTACGTCGTCGTCGCGCTCCTCCCCGAGGACGCTCAGGCGCTCGACGACGACTACCGCCGCGTCACCGACATCTGACACCGGCCCGCCCCTTCCCGAGCTTTTCGACGCTCCCGGAACCGCCTCGCCCCGTCCCTCGCGAAACCCGTCCGACGAAACTCGCGTGTCTTCTCACGGGTGTCGGCCCGGGCCGCCGACTCCGGGCCCCCTGAGGGTTTTCCTCCTCTGCCCTCGCTGATGCTCGATATATCAACTCCACATTCATCTAGATATTATTTTAAATATCCATCTCGGAGTCGACTCGATGGCCTCCCTGGGAAGCAGTCGCATCCTTCCCCGTTCGTTCGGTGGATATCGGCCTTTGACTGCACACGAACCGTCTCTTCCTCTCCGCCGTCACGAGCCTCGTCAGCAGTTTCGTTCCGTCCCCGGCATCCTGATCTCCGTTACCTGCTGTGAACTATCTCCGTCGTCGACACTGAACGAGAATACGTTCGTTTTCTATTTAAATTAATTCTGATTGGTATGTCGAAGTATAAAATTTCATCTACAGACCGCCAGTCAGTTTCATTCCATTTCACCCGTCGCGCGGCGGGTGCCGGTCCCGTCAGGGCGCCTGTTCCGCGGCGACGTCGAAGACGCGGTCGTCGAGGCGGTTGGCGACCAGTTCCATGAGCGTCCGGAGGTTCTCGGTGTCGTCGCGGTTGTAGGAGACGAGGGTGTCCAGTGCCCCCTCGTCGCCCCGCCGGTAGTCCCGCCAGAGTCGGACGGCGTCCTCCCCCGAGAGGTCGCGACGGTCGCGGCCGATGCCGACCTCGCGTTCGATAGCTTTCAGCCCCCCGCTGAGGTCGAGCCGTCGGCAGGGGTACATGAGATCGACGTGGGGGACGTCGACAGCGACGTCGAACGACGCCTCGAGAAAGGGAACGTCGAAGCGTTTCCCGTTGAACGTCACGAGGAGCTTCGCCTCGTCGAGTTCCCGCGCGAGCCGGTCGGCCGTGAGGTCGCGGCCGGCGACGAGGGTCGTCGTGTCCCCGTCGCGATGGCAGCTCACGACGGTCACGTCGTCGCGCCGCTCGTCGAGGCCGGTCGTCTCGATGTCGAGGAAGCAAGCGTCCTCGCGGAAGTTCTCGTAACACCGCCAGTGGCTCCCCGAAGGAAACGCCTCGCGGAAAAAGCGGGCGTCACCCTCGTCGAGTCGCTGGCGTGCGGTGTCGACGAACGTCCGGATCCGGTCGGTCGTCCGGTCCCCGACGGCGGCCCCGTCGAAGGCGTCCCACGTCGTGACGCCCGCCTCCCAGAGCCGCCGTTCGGTCGTCTCGCCGACCCCCTCGACCGGGATGAAACTGTTCTCGATTCGCACGCGTCCGTGTCCGCACCCGCGGACCTTGGATGTTGCGGGAACCGGCGGCCGGTCGCGTCCCTGCGGCGTCCTGTCTCGTCGGGGGTCGGCCGGGCGCCCGGGGAGCGCGGCGGGCGGCTGTCGGCGGCACAGCCCGGGGAAGCGTGAACTTTTATCTCTCTCGTTCCAAGTGCGATCGATGGGACGGCAACGGAGCGTGGCGCTCGCAGTTGCGGCCCTCCTGTTGCTCGCCGGGTGCAACAGCGTCCCGGGTACCGGCGGCGCGGCGACGCCCACCGAGCGGGTGACGCCGGTCCCGGTCGAGACGCAAACGCCGGGGACGCCGGTCCCGGACGCGCTCCCGCCGGGCGTCGCGCCGAACGGGACCGTGTCGACGAACGCGCTCGTCGCCGCGCACGTGTCGACGCTCCGCGAGCGGTCGTTCACCTGGACGGTTCGGGTCCGCCTGCTCGACGTGAGCGAGGGGGAACTCGTTCGCGGGTACCGCGAGCGGGTCCGCCGGGACGAGTCGGGCACGTATCTCGCCGAGTTGACCGGGAACGACGGGCGCAATCGGACGATATTCACGAACGGCACCGGCGACTACGTCAGACAGTCGTTCCCCAACTTCACCTACTACCAGTTCTACTCGGACCCTATCAACCGGAAGTTCGTGGTCACGACCGCCGTCGACGTCCGGCGGTACCTGGAGTCGGACTCCGCGGACCTGGCTGTCGTCGACCGGGACGGCCGGCGCCTCGTCCGGATACACGTGACCGAGCCGCCAGAGGGGGTCCGTGAGCGCCACCCGCGGGCGACGATATCGAACTACACGGCGACGGCGTACGTGACGCCCGCCGGGTTCGTCCGGACGCTCGCCGTCGAGTACGAGTACGAAAGCGGCTCCGGGCGGTACCACCTCCGCCGCCGGTTCGACTACACCTCGGTCGGCGAGACGACCGTCCGGGCGCCGGGCTGGACGGGGTCGGTGCGGTCCGAGGAATCGGTGACCCCGATGCCCGGGGACGGTACGGCGACGGGGCCGGCGGGGAACGGTACGGCGACGGGGCCGGCGGGGAACGGTACGGCGACGGGGACGTCCGAGAACGGAACAGCCACGGGAACGGCGGGAGGGGGGACCGCGACCGCCGGCGGTTGGACAGTGCCGGTTCCGGGCCGGCGGTCGAGTGCGGGGTGATCGACCGGTGAACCGCCGGCGTCTTCTCGTCGCGGCGCTGGTGTTCTTCGCGGGCTGTAACGCCCTGGCACCGGGCGGACCCGGCGAGGAGGCATCGACCACCCCGTCGCTGACCCCGGTGGCGGTCCCGACGGAAACACCGGGGACGACGGAAACCGAGTCGGTCGTCGAACCGACGATGTTCCCCGGCGTCGGTCCGAACGGCGTGCTCGACACGCCGGCGCTCGTCGAGGCCCACGTCGACTACCTCGAATCTACCTCCTACACCTACGTCCAGTACAGCCGGGGCACCGCGATGCGTGGCGACCCCGAGCCCTTCACGTACGAGGCGAGTCGCTGGGTCGCAGTCGAGAACGAGACGACGTACCGCCTGGCGATGAACGGGTCCGGCACGCCGCCGGACGTGACCGAGTACGCGGACCCGAGCGGCCGGTACAGGCAGGTCAGGCACGACAACGGGTCGACCGAGGTCGTCACGCTCCCCCGGAGGCCCGGCGCGGCCACTGCCTGGTTCGCCGAGCGGGGCGTGATCCGGCTCACGGGCTTCCTGTTCGACGGGCGACCCGGAGGGAGGATCGTCGAGCGCGACGGCGAGCGCTACGTCCGATTCCGGGAGGACTCGGCCCCGCCGGTACTGGTCGGCCTCTACGAGAGGCTGGCGGTCCGGAACTACACTGCGGTGCTCTACGTCGCCCCCGAGGGGTACGTCCGGTCGTTGTACTACCGCTACGACCTCGTCGGCGACGACCAGCGGGTCACGATCGAGTGGGCGGCCCTCTATCGCGACGTCGGCGAGACGACGGTCCGGCCGCCGGACTGGTTCTCGGAGGTCGAACGGGCCGCGGGAACCGTCACCGGACCGGCGACCGTCGGCGTCGGAACGGCGGCCACGCCGGTCGGGACTGAAACGAGTGTGCCGGCCGGGACTGAAACGAGTGTGCCAGCCGGGACCGGGACGGGGGGGACCGAAGTCGGTCACTCAGCGAGCGGGAACCGGTCGAGGTCGCCGGTTCCGGGGTCGAGTACGACCGCGTATGGCGTCTCGGGCGCGGCGTCGATCGGGAGTCCGCCGGGGTTGATCCGGACGGTGCCGCCGCGCTCCTCGTGGACGTACTCGTGGGTGTGCCCGTGGAAGACGTAGTCGTACCGGCCGCAGTCGACGAGCGCGTCGACGATCGGCTCGCTCGTCCCGTGGTAGACCGCCACCTCGGCCCCGTCGAAGCTCAGCTCCCCCATCTCGCCGAGGTAGGTGCCAAAGTCCCCGACGACGTCGCCGAGCGCCCACTCGCCGTCGTTGTTGCCCCGGACGGCGTAGAACTCGAACTCCCGGTCGAACGGCTCCGCCGAGAACGGCGCAACGAAGTCGCCGCAGTGGATCACGACATCGACGCTCTCGGCCGAAAACCGGCTGACTGCCTGCTCGATGACGCCGCTGTCGTCGTGTGTGTCCGCGATGACGCCTATCTTCATGCCACGTGCCGGTACGGAACGCCTCGACAAAACGATTGGCAAGCGAGGGCGCTGGTCGCGGTGATCCGATCACGAGAGGTCGTCGATCCGGCGGAGCAGTTTTGCGTACAGATCGGGGGCGCAGTACCATCCGGCGTCGACCATCGCGTCGATAGTCTCGCGTGCTTCGTCCGCAGTGATCACACCCCGCTGGAGCGATCGAAGTACCAGATACGCCGTTCCGCGCGTCTCGATCCCCTCGGCTGCGGCGACGTCCCGGCCGTACTGTTCGTCCATCACGGCGATTCCGTTTCGGCTCCCGGCCTTTGCGAGTACCGCGGCGTCCGCCGGGCTGAGATCGTCGTTCGCTTCCAATCGCTGGAAGGGTTCGGTTGCTTCGACCGGCCGGACCGTCAGCACGTCCCCCTCGACGACTCGCTCGACCCGTCTGGCATCGGCGTGTCCGGCTTCGAGTCCGTCCACTACGACTTCATCGTACACTCGCCGGGGCGTGACACACTCCTCTGGGAGTTCCGCGAGCATCGCGAGCCGATCGACCGTTGCAAGGTAGATCAGCGGCGTCGCGTCGAAGACGTACATTTCACAGGGTGTCGATGTCGTCAGCGAGGTGGTCGTCGCCGACCCAGGTTACGTTCCGTTCTTCGAGCAACCGGGCGAAGTCCCACACTGACATGTCTGCGAGGTCGGCCGCCCGCGAGAACGATATCTCCCCCGCTTGCAACCGCTCGATGGCCTGCTCCCGTCGCCAGTCTTCGAGTCCCTCGGCGAGGAGTTTCCTGACGGCGGTGCTTCGGTCGAGTCGCTCCTCCTGAAGATACGTCTCTAACTCCGCTTCGAGATCGTCGGGGACGCGTGCCGAGATCGTTCCCATGGTGTTTACTATGTAGACATTGAATACAAAGCTTCCGACGAACTCTCAGAGCCGCGATAGACGAGACAGGCAACCTGCGTCGAAACTGCACCGCGAAAAACCGGGCTGGAACTCCGAAACCGCGTTGGATCAGCAATTTCGAGGCGGAGCCCCCGGCCTCAAGGAGCGAGGGCTTCCGACAGTCGGAAGCCCGAAGCGAGTAGGCCGGGGA
>JBDGST010000128.1:0-18356 GCA_042217365.1 Haloarculaceae archaeon | reverse complement strand
GGCGGGGCCGCGGGCGGGCGCCAGCGCTTCGCGCCGCTCAACAGCTGGCCCGACAACGTGAACCTCGACAAGGCCCGCCGGCTGCTCGAACCGATAAAGCAGAAGTACGGCCGGAAGCTCTCGTGGGCCGACCTGATCGTCCTCGCCGGCAACGTCGCCCTCGAGTCGATGGGCATGGAGACGCTCGGCTGGGCGGGCGGCCGCGAGGACGCCTTCAAGGGCGACGAGGCCGTCTACTGGGGGCCCGAAGAGGAGTGGGAGGCGCCCCAGGACGAGCGCTTCGACGAGGACGACGAACTCGAGGAGCCGCTCGGGAACACCGTCATGGGCCTCATCTACGTCGACCCCGAGGGGCCGAACGGCGATCCCGACCCCCTCAAGTCCGCAAAGCGGATCCGCCAGGCCTTCTCGCGCATGGCGATGAACGACGAGGAGACGCTGGCGCTCATCGCGGGCGGGCACACGTTCGGCAAGTCCCACGGCGCCAGCGGCGGCGACATCGGTCCCGAGCCGGAAGCGGCCTCCATCGAGGCCCAGGGGCTGGGCTGGATGGACTCCGGGAAGGGCTCCGAGACGACCACAAGCGGCATCGAGGGCGCCTGGAACCAGTGGCCGACGATGTGGGACACCTCCTACCTGGACAACCTGCTCGACTACGAGTGGGAACTGACCGAGAGTCCCGCCGGCGCCAAGCAGTGGCAGCCGGTCGACGAGGAGGCACAGGACACCGTCCCGGACGCCCACGACCCCTCCGAGAAGCACGCGCCGATGATGATGACGACCGACGTCGCGCTGAAGCGGGACCCGGACTTCCGGGAGATCGCCGAGCGCTTCCGCGAGAACCCGCCGGAGTTCCTCGACGCCTTCGCCCGGGCGTGGTACAAGCTCATCCACCGCGACATGGGCCCGCCCGAGCGGTTCCTCGGCCCGGACGTGCCCGACGAGACGTTCGTCTGGCAGGACCCCCTCCCCGACGCCGACTACGACCTGATCGACGACGCCGACGTCGCGGACCTCAAGGGGACGATCCTCGACTCGGAGCTGACGGTGCCCCAGCTGGTCAAGACCGCCTGGGCGTCGGCCTCGACGTACCGCGACAGCGACAAACGCGGCGGCGCCGACGGCGCCCGCGTCCGCCTCGAACCCCAGAAGAGCTGGGAGGTCAACGAGCCCGCGGAACTCGAAACGGTGCTCTCGACCTACGAGGAGATCCAGGCGGAGTTCAACGGCGCGCAGTCGGACGGGACGCGCGTCTCGCTGGCGGACCTCATCGTGCTGGGGGGCAACGCCGCCGTCGAGCAGGCGGCCGCCGACGCCGGGTACGACGTGACGGTCCCGTTCGAGCCGGGCCGGACCGACGCCACCCGGGCCCAGACCGACGTCGAGTCCTTCGAGGCGCTGGAGCCGGAGGTCGACGGGTTCCGCAACTACTTCGGCGGCGAGTACGACGGGCCGGCCGAGGACCTGGTGGTCGACAACGCCGACCTGCTGAACCTGACGGCCTCGGAGATGACCGTTCTCGTCGGCGGCATGCGCGCGCTCGGCGCGACCTACCGGGGGTCGGACCTGGGCGTCCTCACCGACCGGCCGGGCACGCTGACCAACGACTTCTTCGTGAACCTGCTCGACATGGACTACGAGTGGGAGGCGACCGACGACGACGAGGTCTACGAGATCCGCGACCGCGAGACCGGCGAACTCGCGTGGGAGGCTTCCCGCGTGGACCTGATCTTCGGCTCGAACTCGCGGCTCCGGGCCATCTCGCAGATCTACGGGGCCGAGGACGGCGAGGAGCAACTCGTCTCCGACTTCGTCGACGCCTGGAGCAAGGTCATGCAGCTCGACCGCTTCGACCTCGACTGATCCCGGTCGACGCCCCGATTCCCCGGGACGTCCTCACTCCAGCAGCGACCGCGAGGCGTTGCCGACGACGAGGAGGCTGCTCGCGGCCATCGCGACGGCCGCGACGAGCGGGCTCAGGAGGCCGACCGCGGCCGCGGGCACCGCGACGACGTTGTACAGGAACGCCCAGCCGACGTTCTCGCGGACCCGGCGGCGGGTGGCCCGGGTCACGTCGAACACCGTCGGGACGGCCCCGAGGTCGCCGGACGTGACCACCGCGTCGGCGGCCTCGACGGCCAGCGCCGTGCCGTCCGCCAGGGCGATCCCCACGTCGGCGGCCGCGAGGGCCGGGGCGTCGTTGCTCCCGTCGCCGACCATCGCGACCGTTCCCCGGCTCCGCAGTCGCTCGACGAGCGCGCCCTTCCCCTCGGGCGGGACGCCCGCGAACACGTCGTCGACGGCCGGGTGCTCGCGGAAGGGGCGGGCGGCCGCGCCGTCGTCGCCCGTGATCACGACCACGTCCCGACCGTCGGAGAGGGCCTCGACCACCCGCTCCCACTCGGGTCGGGGCGCGTCCGCAGCCGCGATCAGCCCCTCGGCGGCCCCCTCGCGTCCGACCAGCGCGGCCACTTTGGCGTCCTCGCGGGCCGCCTCGAACCGCTCGCGTAGGTCGTCGGGGACGTCCCAGCCTCGGCCCTCGAACAGGGCCGGACGGCCGACGACGACCTCGCGGCCCGCGACGGTCCCGCTGACGCCGCGTCCCGGGTGGTTCTCGAAGTCCGACACCCGGCCGTCCGCCTGTGGGGCCGCCGTCTCGGGCTCGGCGGCCGCCTCCCCGGACGCCGTGCCCGCGCCGTCGGTCGGCTCTTCGCGGGGTGCTGCGCCGTCGGACAGCTCCTCGTCGAGAGCCGCATCGTCCGCGACGCCGCCGTCGGTCGCCGCCTCGCCCACCGCCGGGCCGACGCCGGTCCCGCCGCTCCCGCCCGGTGCCGCCTCCACGACGGCCGGTGCGAGCGGGTGGTCGGCGAGCTGTTCGAGCGCGGCCGCGTCGGCGAGGAGGTCCGCGTCCGGGGAGTCGACCAGTTCGAGGTCGCCGGTCGTCAGGGTCCCCGTCTTGTCGAACCCGACGACGTCCGCCTCGGTCGCCCGCTCGAACAGCGAGGCGTCGGTGACGACGATCCCCCGCTCCAGGGCGGCGCGGACGCCCGCGGCGACCGAGAGCGGCGTCGCCAGCCCCAGCGCGCAGGGGCAGGAGACCACGAGCACCGCCAGTCCGGTCAGGAGCGCGCCCGTCGGCGTCGCCCCCAGCATCAGGTGGGCGCCCGTCGTCAGGACCGCGAGCGCGAACACCAGCGGGACGAACACCACGGCGATCCGGTCGGCCAGGCGCTGGGCGCCCCGGCGCCCGCTCTGGACGGCCCACAGCCGCCGCGTGATCCGGTCGAGCGTGTTCCGCTCCGCGTCGTCGACGGCGACGACCAGGGCGCCCTCTCTCAGTTCGGCCCCGCCGACGACCTCGTCGCCGGCCTCCTTCCGGACGGGCAGGGACTCGCCGGTCACCAGCGCCTCGTCCACGGCGCCGGTCCCCTCGATCACTTCCCCGTCGAGCGGGACCCGCTCGCCCGCCCGGACGACGAGTTCGTCGCCAGCCTCGACCGCCGAGAGGTCGACGGTCTCGGTCCCCCCGGGCGTCCGCCGGCGCGCGGTCTCGACGCGCTCGGTCGCCAGGTCCGCGAGCCTCCCGGTCGCGCGGTTCTTGATCCTGCGCTCGTAGTACCCGCCGACGCTGACCGCGAGGACCACCACCACGGTCACGTCGAAGTACAGCTCCGTGTGGCCCAGCGCCAGGGCGAGCGTGCTGTACGCGTAAGCGGTCGAGGCTGCCAGCGCCACGAGGAGGTCCATGTTCGGCTCGCGGGCACGGAGGCTGACGTACGCGCCCCGGAGGATCGGGTACCCGGTGTAGGCGAGCACGATCGTCGACATCACCCAGACGTTGCCCAGGAGGTACCGCCCCGCGACCCCGTTCAGGTCGATGAACACCGCGTCGGGGCCGACGCCGAGGTAGGTCGGGTACAGGAAGAGGACGTACCACAGCATGACGAGCATGCCGAAAAATCCGCCCACGAGGAGCCGGCCCACTGTCTCCTCCTCGGTTCCGCCGGGGTCGGCGTCCCCCGCGTCCTCGACGGGGCGGGCGTCGTACCCGAGGCCGCCGACGGCGTCGGGCAACTCGCCGGGCGCGACCGTCTCGGGGTCGTAGACGACCCGCACGAGGTCGGCGGCGTAGCTCGCGTCCGCCGCCCGGACGCCCTCGCGGTCGACAGCGTTCGCCTCCAGGAACGTCTCGCAGGTGGCGCAGTGCATCCCGTCGACCGCGAGGAAGGCGTCTTCGCCGTCGACCGACGAGGTCGACGGGCCTGCGTCGAGGACGTCGGCCGCGTCGGCGGGTCCGTCCGTCTCCCCGGCGGTTCCCCCTGCCGGGTCGTCGGTCGCGTTCCCCCGGCCGGCGGCGTCGACGGTCTCCAGCCGGCGCGCGACGGAGAGACAGCCCCGACAGCAGAACGCGCCGTCGACGTCGGACGCCGTCACGGGGTCGTCGCCGACCGGGAGGTCACAGAGGGTACAGCCGCCGGGGGTCGCGTCCGGTTCGCCGTCGCGCGCCGCTGCCCCACGGAGATCGTCGCCGCCCGACTCGCCGGGACCGGGATCGAACCCCATCGAACCCGGTCAGACCGTCTCTCCGGGCGATCTCGCGTCTGCCGGTCCGAACATCAGATAGAGGCTGACCGCGACGAGCCCGACGCTCACCAGCGACAGCGCGACGACCGTCGCCGACTTGTCGAGGATGTACAGCGCGACCGGGACGAGCGTCAGCAGCGCCAGTCCCGAGACGAGTTGGGTGCTGTCCGGAGACATACGGGCGGCATTCATGAGGCAATCCCATAAAGATGGGGCATGTTTTTAGTCGCTGGGAATCAGCGGGATCGTATATGAGATGGTGGCCGTGACGGCAACACGTGACGGGGACAGTCAGCGGACGCGGACGCCCCCCGGGTCCGGGTGCCCGAGTGCAGCCGAGATCCCGGACGAGCGCGCCACGTCCTGCGCGGTCCGCAGGGAACCGGGCGAGCCAGCAGGCCGCACGCGGCCGGGCGACCGCAGTAAGTCCGCGTGCGGGGGACAGTCCGCTGACGACGCCCGAACCGTCGAGTCGGACGGGTCGCCGAGTGTCAAACCATGAGTGACCGAGACACGGGACGGACTCCGATATCGAGGCGAACAGCGTTACGAACGGCCGTCGGGGCCGCGGGCGGGGCGCTCGCGGCGGGCGGCGCAGCGCCGGTCGCGGCACAGTCGGGCGGTCTCGACTTCGGCGGCTGGTTCAGCAACGTCGGCAACTTCGACGGCGTGGTCGACAGGCGCGGCCAGTCGGAGGTGACAGTCGAGGTCGGCGCCGAAGGCAACGGCGGCAACTTCGCTTTCGGCCCGCCGGCCGTCCGGGTCGACCCGGGGACGACCGTCGTCTGGGAGTGGACCGGAAAGGGAAGCGCCCACAACGTCGTCTCCCAGGACGACACGTTCGAGAGCAGCCAGCTGACCTCCGAGGCCGGGTTCACCTTCAAATACACGTTCGAGTCGGAGGGGATCCACAAGTACTACTGCCGGCCACACCAGGCCCAGGGAATGAAAGGCGCCGTCGTCGTCGGCGACGTCGGTACCGGCGGCGGTCAGCCGGACTACGGCGGCTGGTTCAGCAACGTCGGCAACTTCTCGGGGACCGTCGACAGGACCGGCCAGGAGGAGGTGACGGTGAAGGTCGGCGCCCAGGGCAACGGCGGCAACTTCGCGTTCGCGCCGGCCGCGGTCCACGTCGACCCGGGGACGACTATCGTCTGGGAGTGGACCGGGAAGGGCAGCTACCACAACGTCGTCTCGGAGGGCGACGACTTCGAGAGCAGCGAGCTGGCCAACACGGCCGGGTTCACGTTCGAACAGACGTTCCAGGAGGACGGGATCTACAAGTACTACTGCCGGCCCCACCGGGCCAAGGGGATGAAAGGCGCCGTCGTGGTCGGCGAGGAGTACCCGTCGACCGGCGGTGGCGGCGCCGTCCGGGCACCGCGACCGCCGGGGTCGACCGCGACTCTCGCCCTGTTCGGCGGGACGCTGTTCGCGCTGCTGGCGTCGCCGCTCGCGTTCGGGCTCTTTCTCCGGCACCGCTACCCGGAGGGTGCGCCCGCGCGGCCCGAAGAGACGACCGCGGAGCGGCCGACAGTCACGGAGGCGGCGGTCGCGGACGACCGGCAGGTCGAAGCGCTCGGCCACGACGAGTTCGACCCGACGGGGACGTTCTCGCTCGTGCTCGTGTACATGCTCATCCTGGCGGTGATGTGGGTGTTCATGTACTTCGTCGAGTTCCTCAACAACGGTCCGACGGTGATCGGGTGATACCATGGAGATACACAGATTCGAAAAGGTCTGGCTCGCGCTGTCGCTGGTCCTGATCGTCGCGTTCGTCGGGACCATCACGTACGGGACGATAAACGAGGGCATCCAGATGGTGGACGCCTCCGGGGGAACGGTGAACCCCGACGACCTCCCCGCGGCATTCGACGACCCCGGCGTGGAGAAGGTCGGCCCCGGTGAGTACGAGGTGTACGTCGTCGCCAACCGGTTCGCGTTCAACCCCGGCACGGCCAACCCGATACGGGTCCCGGTCGGGAGTACCGTCACCTTCTACGTCACCAGCGGTGACGTGGTCCACGGCTTCAACCTGGCCGGGACGAACCTCAACACGATGGTGATCCCGGGCCAGGTGGCCGAACTGACGACGCAGTTCGACGAGCGCGGGACCTACGGCATCGTCTGTCACGAGTACTGCGGGTCCGGCCACCACCGGATGGAGGGCACTCTCCAGGTCGTCCCGCGGTCGCAGTTCAACGCAACGGAGGGTACCGCATGAGCACGCCACCTGCCGACGACGCGGAGACTGACGCCGCCCCCGGGACTGGAACGGGCACCGGAACCGGCGGGGCGACGAGCGTCGACGCGGAGAACCGACTCGCCTTCCTGGAACGGTATCCCGGCGTCGCACAGCTCGTCCGGGCGTTTTTCCTCGTCGCGTTCGGCGCGCTCGGAGTCGGCGGTCTGTTCGGCCTGGTCCAGGCGCTCCACCGGACCGGCGTCTACCGCGGTCTCATCAGTTCCGGCGATTACTACACCGTGTTGACCGGCCACGGCGTCCTGCTCGCGCTGGTGTTCACGACCTTCTTCATCGCCGGCCTGTTCTTCTGGGCGGTCACGCGGAGCCTGGAGCGCCGGCCCTACAGCATGCGGCTGGCCTGGACCGCCTTCTGGCTCATGCTCCTGGGCACGGTCATGGCGGCCGTGACCATCCTCGCCGGGTTCGTCCCAGCCTGGGGGATCAGCGCGGACGTGCTGTTCACGTTCTACCCCCCGCTGCAGGCCAATCCGCTGTTCTACGTCGGGGCGGCGCTCCTCATCGTCGGCTCGTGGCTGGCCGGGGCGAACTACTTCCTGTCCTACCGGGAGTGGCGCAGGGACAACCCCGGCGAGCGCATCCCGCTGCAGACGTTCATGGTGCTGACGACGATGCTGATGTGGTACCTCTCATCGATCGGCGTGGCCGTCGAGGTGGTCGTGTTCCTCATCCCGTGGTCGCTGGGCATCTTCCCGGAGGTCGACTCGCTGACGATGCGGACGCTGTTCTGGTACTTCGGCCACCCGGTCGTGTACTTCTGGCTGCTGCCGGCGTACGTCGTCTGGTACACGATCATGCCGAAACTCGCCGGCGGCCGGCTGTTCAGCGACCCGCTCGCGCGGGTGGTGTTCGTTCTCTTCCTGCTCCTCTCGACGCCGACCGGGTTCCACCACCAGTACCTCGACCCCGGCATCCCCGAGGGGTTCAAGTTCATCGCGATGACGAACACGATGATGCTCCTGCTGCCGAGCCTGCTGACCGCGTTCACGGTGGTCGCGAGCATCGAGCACGGCGCCCGCCAGCGCGGGGGTAGCGGCCGCCTGGGGTGGCTGACCTCGCTGCCCTGGGACCGGCCGGCGTTCTCCGGCTGTGCGCTCGCCGGCCTGATGTTCGCGGCCGGCGGCTTCTCCGGCATGATAAACGCCGGGATGAACATCAACTACCTCATCCACAACACGCTGTGGGTGCCCGGGCACTTCCACCTCACCGTCGGGACCGCGTTCGCCCTGACGGTGATGGCGGTCTCCTACTGGCTCGTCCCGCAGATCACCGGCAAGGAGCTCCGCCACAGGACGCTCGCGGCCGTCCAGCCGTTCCTCTGGTTCATCGGGATGGTCCTGATGTCGAACGCGATGCACCGCGCGGGGCTCGCGGGCGTCCCGCGGCGGACCGCAGAGCCCGAGTTCAACGTCGCCTCCGCGAACTTCGACACCGTCGTCGGCAGTTACGGCGAGATGCGGCTCCAGATCGCTGTCGGCGGCGTCCTGCTGTTCGTCTCGCTGGCGCTGTTCCTCTACGTGATGGCGACGACCTGGCTCGCCCGGCGCGGGGAGCGGCTCTCGGTCAACGGTCACATCCCCGAGCCCCTCTCGGGCGCCGAGAACGGCCCGCGCGTCCTCGACAACCTCAAGCTCTGGTTCGCCATCGCGGTGGTGCTGGTGGCGCTCGCCTACACGCTCCCGCTGGTCGAGATGTTCTCGAACGGCGTCTTCTGGCCGGGAAGCTCCCCGATCCCGGTCTGAGCCCATGGCAGAGCGCCACTCCGGCTTCGAGTCCGACGAGGAGGCCGCGCGTCGCCGTCGCCTCATCAAGTACGTGATCGTCGTCGCCATCCTCGTCCCGGTGGTCGTCGAGGGGCTGACGTTCGCGGGCCTGATCGGCAGCTACTTCGGCGGCGGCGACGGCGGGACGACCCCGGCGTCGACCGCGACCCCCGCCGGGGGCGTTTCCGTCGGCGACGAACTGCTCGCCGAGACGGACGCCGCCGAACGAGTGACGGCCGCGGCGGTTCGGATCCGGGACGACGGCTGGTCGTTCGTGTTCACGGTCGAGGTGGAAAACACCGGGGACGACCCCTACGAACTCCGGTTGGGCGCCGTCGCGACGGACGCTGGCCGCCGGGTCGAGGGCACGGCGACCACGGGGCGGGTCGAGCCCAACGCGACGGAGACGGTGACCGGCAGGTGGTCGATCCCCAGCGGGTCACAGCCGACCCGGGTGGCCGTCACTGCCGTCGAGTACGGCTCCAACGGCACGACGACGCTCGTCGACCGCGAGGTTCCGATCGGGACGGTGCCCGTGCAGGGGTGAACCGGGCGGAATCGGCCGTCCTCGGACGTCCGTTCTCCCGTTCTCGCGATCGCCCGCCTTCACCTGTTCTCGTGTTCGCCCGCCTTCACCCGAGCGGCCGGTACACCGGCAGCGGGACCCGCGGGACGGGGAGGCCGAACAGCGACAGGCCGTGGGTGAGCGCGACGAGTCCGAGGACGAGGAAGACGGCGCCGAGCGCCCGGTGAACCCGGCCGCGGGTCCGGGCGGACACCTCCGTCCAGAACGTGCCGAGCGCGAACAGCGTCGGGAACGTCCCGAGGCCGACGGCCCCCAGCGCCAGCGCGCCGGCGACCGGGCTCCCCCGGGCGAAGGCATAGAGGTACGCGGGGAAGAGGAGCGGACACGGCAGGACCGCGTGGACGGCGCCGAGCGCGGCGATCCGCGGGCCGGCCACCCAGGCGTCGATCCGCGCGGTCAGCGCGCCGGAGACCCGCTCGAACGCGCCGCCGCCCCCCGGCAGCGACCCGGGTCCGACGCCCGCTCCGCCCCGGAGGTACCCGGCTCCCGTCGCGAGGATGAACGCGCCGACGAGGACGCCCGCGGTGGCCCGGACCCCGTCGGCGAGCGCGACGACCGCCGCGGCGTCGTAGAGCACGGCGCCGAGGCCGCCCGCGAGGGCGCCGACGGCCGCGTAGGCGACCGTCCGACCGGCGTTGAACAGGGCGTGCTGTCGGACCTCCCCGAGGCCCAGTCGCGGCGCGGGGCCGCTCGCCCTGCGCTCCTCCCGGCCCGACTGCGGACCCCCACCGGGGGTCCGACTCCCGGTGGCGTCGGCGCGCATCCGGGTCGCGTACGTCGTCACGAGCGGCCCGCACATCCCGAGGCAGTGGGCGCCACCGAGCAGTCCGACGGCGAAGAAGACGCCCAGGCCGACGGGCTGGGATCCGATTCCCGACAGGGCTCCCGGCATGCCCGGTCGAAGTGCTGCCGCGCTGTTACGTGTTCGGGTTCGGGTTCGGGTTCGGGGGTCCCCGCGGTCCGGAGAGAGCGGGGAGAGGGCGGCGCGCGCCGGACGCTACCGGGGTTCCGTTCCCCGACCGGTTCCCAGGTTCGGTCCCGGGCGGGGGCCGCGTCCCTGTCTCGGCGTCCAGCCCGTCCGTGGTGGTCGGTCGGGGCGACTCGACCGGTCCGGTCACGGTCGGGTTTCCGGAACCGTCGGTGGGTGGGGGTCCGGGGGTCACGGTCGCGACCCAGTCGGGTTCGGTCACGTTCGTCCGCCCGACCGCCGTGTAATCGAACCGGAAGCTGACGTGTTGCCGGTAGTCGCCGCTGGCCTTGTCGTACTCGACGGCCAGCGAGCGGACCAGCCCCGAGGGTTCGACGTACGCCGTCACGGTGTAGTTCCAGACGGTGGTCACGCCGGCCTCCAGTTGTGCGGGCGGCGGGTTGTCGACGGCGTAGAGTCGGTAGAAGGTCTCGCCGTCCCGCTCGATCCGTTCGACGTCGAACGCCTGGTTCGAGAGGAACTGTCTGAGCACCTCGTCCGAGACGGTGTACTGCTCCGGCTCCTCGGGGTCCTCGATGACCTCGTACTCCCGCCGCGGTCCGTTCGTCGTCCGGAGGTAGCCGACGTCCCCCTCGACGTACAGGGTCTGGTTCCCGACCCGGCCGCCGTTCCGGTGTTCGAGCAGGAACCGGTCGGGGTCGACTGCGGCCCGGCGGACGAACCACCGGTCGACCGTTCGTCCCGGTTCGCTCGTGGCCCGGTAGCGCAGCTCCCACGTGTACGACGTCGCGGCGACGACCGCCTCGTGGGCCCGGACGAGACGGTCCACGTCGACCGGCGCGTCGAGGGCCACTCCCGGTGGCGGATCCACGTCGGGAACAGCCGTCGGCGTCTCCGTCGGGGTCGGGCTGTCGATGGGGACCGGCGTCACCGTCCCGTCCCGGGTGGGTCCGGCGGCGTCGCCGCCGAAGGGGACGGCACCGCAGCCCGCGAGGAGGACGAGCGTGCAGACGAGAGCGACCCGTGCTCGCATCGACTCCGGTAGGGACTACAGCAACATGACTCTTCGGCGGGGATCCGCCGCCGGTACCGCCCGCCGCGAGGTACTGTCGGCCCCGCGGTAGTCGGGTGTTCCCCGATCAGTCGGCGGTCCCCTCGGCGCGACCGTCGCCGGCGTCGATCCCGATCTCTTCGTCGGTGAGGTAACACTGCGGGTCGGGAGCGAAGAGGTCGTCGCCGTCCGACAGCGCCCGGAGCCGGGACGCGCCCCGGCAGATGTCGCGGTACTTGCACTCGGCGCAGCGGCCGGTCAGGCGCGACTCGCGGTCCCGGAGCGCCGCGAGCAGCGGGTTCGACTCGTCGTCCCAGATCTCGCCGAACGGCCGGTCGCGGACGTTGCCCAGCGAGTAGTGCTGCCAGAACTGCGTCGGGTGGACGTTGCCCTGGTAGTCGACGTCGGCGACCCGCTCGCCGGTGGGGTCACCGCCGTTTCGCAGGAGGTACCCCCGCACCCGCTCGGCGCGCTCCTCGCCGAGGTGTTCGCGAGCGTACTCCACGAGGAACGCGGCGTCGGCGTAGTTGCCGACCAGCAGCGTCTCGATCTCGTGGCCGCGGTCGTGGTACTCGCGGGTCATGTCACAGAGCCGTTCGACCGCGTCCCGGCGCTCATCGGGCGCGAGGTCGTGCTCGCGGATGTCCGCGCCCCGGCCGCCGTAGTCGAGGTGATAGAAGCAAAACCGGTCGACGCCGCGCTCGGCCAGGAGGTCGACCACGTCCTCCAGGTCGGCGGCGTTGTGTCTCGTGATCGTGTACCGGAGCCCGGTCTTCAGCCCGGCGGCCTGGGAGGCCTCGATGCCCGCCAGCGCGTCGTCGAACGCCCCTTCGCGCCCGCGGAAGGCGTCGTTGCGCTCGCGGAGCCCGTCGACGGAGACGCCGACGTACTTGAGCCCGGCATCCCGCAACCGCTCGGCGCGCTCCTCGGTCAGCAGCGTCCCGTTGGTCGAGAGAACCGGCCGGATCCCGGCGTCCGCGGCGTGGGCGACGAGTTCGACCAGGTCCTCCCGGGCGAGCGGCTCGCCCCCGGAAAAGAGGATCACCGGCGCGCCGTAGTCGGCGAGTTCGTCGATGAACGCCTTCGCCTCGCCCGTCGAGAACTCGCCGGGCGCGGGCTCGGTCTCGGCGGCGGCGTAGCAGTGCTCGCAGTAGAGGTTGCACTGCTTCGTGCTGTTCCAGACGACGACCGGGTGGCGCTGCTTGCGCTCGCGGATCTGCTCTTTCGAGGACTCGTCGGCGGCGTCGTACCTGAGGCCGTCCCCTTCCGCGTCGAGTTCACAGAGGAGCTTGCTGATCGAGATCATCCGTCCACCCCCGCTCCGTCGCTACGGCCCCCGTTCTCGGCGTCCCCGGACCCGCTCTCGTCGGGTGCACGGTCCCCGAGTGCGCTTCCCTCGGCCGCGAGTCGGACCGTCTCGTCGGCGGGGCACAGCCACAGCGCCTCGGCGCTCCAGCCCAGGAGCGTCGTGGCCTGTTCGCGGGCGACCGCCGCGGACGGAGCGGAGACGCTGCCGGCGTGGCGGAGCGGCTCGTCGCTTTCCTCCCTGACGAACAGCTCCCACTCCCGCCCGACGTCCCCGCGAGGGGCTTCGACGGCGTCGAACGTCGGCGACGGGGTCGTCCCGTCGGCGTCGCTGGTCATGCGTGTCGGATACGGCTGCGCGGACAAAGCCCCGATCCGTATTTTCAGGGGCTGGGAAATCCCGACGTTGGCTTTATACCGGGGTGTACTAAACGTCGGACGACATGGATCTGACTCGTTCCCGGCGACCGGCCGGAGCCGTCGGAGGGTGGTGGTGATGCCGCCGGCGGTGGACACTGACCGGCGCCCGCTCTTGCTCATCTGGGAGGTGACGCAGGCCTGTGACCTGACCTGCGAGCACTGCCGGGCGAGCGCGCACCCCAACCGACACCCGGACGAGCTCACCACGGCGGAAGGGAAGGAACTGCTCGACCAGGTCGCGAGCTTCGGGGACAGGCAACTGCTCGTGCTCTCGGGCGGGGACCCGATGAAGCGGCCGGACCTGGTCGAACTCGTCGAGTACGGAACCGAACGGGGGCTGATCGTCTCGCTGACCCCCAGCGGCACGGAGAACCTCGACGCCGAGGAGATCGAGGCGCTGGCCGACGCCGGGCTCAAGCGGATCGCGCTGAGCCTCGACGGCCCCGACGCCGAGAGCCACGACGCCTTCCGCGGGGAGGCGGGTAGCTTCGAGGCGACGATGGAGGCCGCCGAGGCCGCGCGGGCGGCCGGGATCCCGCTGCAGATCAACACGACTGTCTGTGGGAGCACTGTCGACGACCTGCCCGCGATCCGCGACCGCGTCGCCGACCTCGGGGCCGTCCTCTGGAGCGTGTTCTTCCTCGTGCCCGTCGGGCGCGGCCGGATCCTCGAACAGATCTCTCCCGACCGCGCGGAGGTCGTCATGTCGTGGCTGTCCGAGGTCGCAGACGATGCGCCGTTCGGGGTCAAGACGACCGAGGCGCCCCACTATCGCCGGGTCAAGCACCAGCAGGCCGCGACGGGTGCAGCGAACGCAGCGACGAACGACGGGCGGGACGGTCGAGCCGGCTCCGACCCCGACGGTCCGCCGGGGGGGAGCGGTGGTCCGCCGGGGGGGAGCGATGGTCCGCCGGGCGGGAGCGGTGGTCCGCCGGGCGGGAGCGGCGGTCCGCCGGGTGGCGGCCGTGGAGATTCCAACAGCGGCAGCGGTGGCGGAAGCCGCCGGAAGGGGGTCGTCGCCGGCGACGGGTTCGTGTTCGTCAGCCACACCGGCGAGGTCTACCCGTCGGGCTTTCTCCCGAAGTCCGCCGGGACGGTCCCCGAGGACGACGTCGTCGACGTGTACCGGAACGCGGACCTGTTCGAGTCGCTGCGCGACCGGGACCAGTTGCGCGGGAAGTGCGGCGCCTGTCCGTTCAACGCGGTCTGTGGCGGCAGTCGCTCCCGGGCGTACGCCGCGACGGGCGACCCCCTCGCGGCCGACCCGCTCTGTGCGTTCGTCCCCGACGGCTACGACGGACCGCTGCCCTGGGAGGGTACGTCGGACGGGGCGCCCTCGCCCGAGGCGGGGGACTGACCGGCCGCTCGGGTCCGAACTGCGCCGGATACCCGTTCTCCGCGGCCTCAGGTACCGGAACGGGTGATTTCGCTCGGGTTATCGGGATTCCCCCGAGTCGATAATCGCTGACCGGATGTCGGTGCGGTTATAACACCGGTCCGGTAAGGGGTGGATATGGTCCGTGACCCGTTCGCGGACGAGTCCCAGCCCGAGCTCCAGAGCGTGCTGGACGCACTCGACGACCCGGACTGTCGGAAGATCGTCTCGGTGCTGGACGAGCCGATGACGGCCAACGAGATCTCCGAGGAGAGCGGGATCCCTCTCTCTACGACCTACCGGAAGATCGACCGTCTCAAGGAGGCCGAACTGCTCTTCGAGGGCACGGAGATCCGCCCCGACGGGCAGCACGCGAGCGAGTACGAGGTCAACTTCGAGGCGGTCGTCATCACCCTGACCGAGGACCGCGACTTCGAGGCCGAGATCTCCCACGAACCCCAGACGCCGGACCAGCGCCTGGAATCGCTCTGGTCGGAGGTGCGAAAGGAAACATGAGTCCCCACGCCACCACCATCATCGTCGCACTGAAAACGATCACCCTCCTGCTCGGCGGGCTCGTCACGTACTTCTCGTACAAGGCCCACCGGCGGAGCGGCGCCCGACCCCTCTGGTACCTCGCGGTCGGGTTCGGCGTCGTGACGTTGGGTATCTTGCTTGCGGGCGCGGTCGACCAGCTCGTCCGCCTGTCGCTCGTCGAGGAGAGCCTCGTCCCGCTCGCCGGCGGCGCCGTCGGGAGCCGGACGGTCACCGACGCGGCGCTCGTCCTGGAGAGTGCGCTGACCGCGCTCGGGTTCGCCGTCATCGTCTACTCGCTGTACTCCGAGTGACCGCTGTCCCGGGTCCCGTTCCACCCCCTTCTCGTCCCGGTCTTGCGAAGGCTTCCCAGGGTGTGAGAATAGAACTGCACGTATATTCGTGGCGAAGCCCACGCTCTGACAGGAGTGTCACACGTGCCCGAGTTCGATCTCGCTCTCGTCATCGCGTCGGCGAAGGCGGCCACGCTGACGTTCGGGACGATCCTGACGTGGCTGTCGGCCCGCGCCTACCGGCGGACGGGGGCGCCGGCCCTCCGCGCGCTCACCGTCGGTATCGGCCTCGTGACCGCCGGCGCTATCCTCGGGGGGATCGTCCACCAGGTCGCCGGTCTCCGGTTGCTCGCCGGCATCGCGGTCCAGAGCGTCTTCACCGCGTTCGGGTTTGCTGTCCTCACGTACTCGCTGTACGCGGACGGCTCGTCCGACGCCCCGTCCCGCGGGTCGAGCAACCCCGCCGGTAATTCCTGACGACGTCCTCCCCGTTCTCCGGCCGGGCTCTCCCGGCCCGTGGCTGACGTAAACGCTATCACGATATATCGAATCCGGCCGGCGGAGTACCTGGTCGAGTCTTTGAACGTTCATCAGGTACGTATCGGGACAGCGGATGAGTCCGGTTCCTGATAGGAACTGATCGCGCAGACCTCCGCCTTGATACGGACCGCTGTAAGTCATTACCGGATCGACCGCACGGCTGCGTGCGGTCGTCCCGGTAAATCGCTACAGCGATCCGTATGAGTGATCGGCGAAACTACCGAATGTCGAGAGACTGCTCGAACTGCGTTCGATCCAGGTGTAACGGTAGCAATTCGAGCTGGTACTCCTTCCGCAGTCGTGACCGTGTGATGGAAGCCCTCGGCGCGCTCGCGGTCGCTGCGCGGGATATCCGCGCTCTCAGCACCGCCCGCGCGGATAGGGCCCGCGCAGGCGACTCGACTCACTCCGTTCGCCGCGAGCCCGCCTCGCCCTTCCAGTCCGCCAGGGAGATTTTGCTACGTCGGCTATCGAATGTTCCACGTCGAGACGGCCTGTGACGCCAGATTCTTCCTGATCGATTGAAAGGGCGGGGGCCGCTCGCGTTCACGTAGTCGCTTGCGCGGCCCCTGTTCTCGCGAGTTCGGTGCGGTGCGGTTGTTCGAGCGAGAATATCCCGCCCAACGACCGCGACCGGCCCGAGGGCTTTCGTCTCTCACCGATGAGTGCGGACGACGACCGCCGGGCCGGGCGTCGTGACGGCCGGCGTCGTGGACGGCGACGCCGTAGACGCCGACGTCGTGGCGGGATGAATCGAGGTGGGGCGCCTCCCCGGGCGGCCGCTGACTGACAGGATTTAATGCGGTCCGGTATGAGGCCACCTATCAAATGGCGGGGGACGGACGAGCGAGCGAGGGGCCATCGCGGCGGGAGTACCTGTCCTGGCTGGGGCTCGGGGGGACGACTCTCCTGGCGGGGTGCCCGACCAGCGGCGACACGGACGACGCCGGCACGGCGGGCGTCGAACCGACGACGCCGAGGGAGACAGACGCGCCGGTCGCAGCGTCACCCACGACGCGGGAGAGACGGACGCCCACGTCCACGCCGACGCCCGACCCGGAACTCCACGCCGAGATGACGGTCACGCCGGAGACGGTCGCGCTCCCGGCGATATGGACGGAAGACCGGGATCTCGAAGACGTTCTCGTGACGGTCGAGGTTTCGGCCAGGGCCCAGAACACGGAGCTTGCGAGCGGGGAACTCGCGGCCACGAGTGAGGGGTCCGAGGTCATGCGAGAGTTCGACCTCGGCGGGACGGAGTGGACGGAAACGCTCACTGTGGCCCCCGGGAAACTGGTGGCCGGGGAGAACACCTTCCGGCTGACGGTCACCGGGGCAGACGGCTCCATCTTCGACATCACACGCGCCCCCGTCACCAAACGGGTCCCCGACGAGTACAAGATAGACTTCGTCTTCGGCCGAAACCAGCAACTCCGGCAGAAAATCCGGGAGGACAAGGACGAACCGGAGAACTACGTCCAGAACCACGGCGGAACGGTAACGGAAGACCCGGTCATCACCAACTACCAGACGCCGGAGCAACTCTCCTACAGCGAGAAACCGATCGACCTGGCCGCCCTGGAGTACTGGCACGACAACGACTTCCCTGATGTATCAGAACACCCTCAGGAAGTGAGAGACTTCTTCAACTCTATCGACAAGCCAGACGAGTACCGTGAAGCCAAAGAAACAGCTCCCTACATGTACCCGAACGGAAGCATAGAGAAAAACGATAGAGGACACTTTGACTATCAAAAATTCTCTAACTCCAACTCTGTAGACGAAGCACTAGACTGGATACAGAACTACCTGTTCAGCTGGGAGCACGATTTTTCCGACCAAGGACCAATATCAACTGAAGATGAGCAGTATGCCGCTGTCCTTCAAGAAAGCCTCGATCGGCACACCGACGTGAAATCGCACTTCTGGGCATTCGACCTACCGGAAGCAGCCCGATCCACACACGGAAACGGACTCGTCTACGACCAAACCAACAACGAACTCCGAGTAATGGAGACAATAGGAGGCCCCACAACCCAGACATCAGAGGGCCTACGAAACGGCGACCCCCAATACCACCCCTTGGTCGAGGAGTCCAACTACCTGAACCCGGAGCACGAAGCCTACCGCGAATGGTGGCACCCGCTCAGATTCGCCGAAGAATACCGGTCAGACGACAAAAACGTCGGCGGCCAACACCCACTCGAATTTAAAACTGGAAAACTATTTGCAGCAGAGGTTTTACTGGGAGTCGGAACCGGAGATGACATGCTTGATGAATTCAATGATGAACGTAATGTTGCACTTTCCACCGAGTACACTGCGAATTGTATATCTATGATGCGTAACTGGAATAATGTGAACTATGACAACTCATTATTTGAGGAAATTAAAAACCAATCTAAAGTGATAAATAAGCTAGGCACTGTGGAAAACGAGAATTTCGTGATATACGGTACGGTTGATGATCCGCAGTATGCCCGGGTTGATAACCGGAGTATCGTTGACGAGGTTTGGAGCGATAGTGAGGGCCGATTCGACGACTTCGACCGATTCCTGGAAGGGGAAATGGCAGCTTAGCTTCCCAGTGTCTCCGGTTCGTCTAGTTCTTGAGTTCGGGGTGTAGTTCTCTGTACGACAGTTTCTCCACGTTCAATCCAACCGTCACTCTTTGCGGACATTCGTCCGCGTCAGCCAAGACAGGCGCTCTCAGA
>JBDGST010000143.1:0-18509 GCA_042217365.1 Haloarculaceae archaeon | reverse complement strand
ACGGCCAGTTCGCCTGGACGCCCCTCGAATGGGACGACGCCGCGGGCGAACTCCGCGTCGGCGACCGCGAAGGGGCCTTCCCCGAACTCGTCGAGGAGCGCGAGCTGCGCGTGAGCGTCGTCGGCGAGGGCCGCGCCACCGGCGTCGAGGAGAGCGACCCCGACGCGACCGCGGTCTACGACGGCGCCGCGACCGACGTAGACCCGTCGGAGTAACGTCCCCCCGACGGCGGCCGTCAGCGTGACGGAATACCCCACGATGTGACCGGGAAGCGAAGGCCTTAGACGCCGTGCGAGAAACGTCCGGTAGAACGTGGACCGGACCCTGAATCCCGTGCGCGGCGTCATCCTCCTCGTCGGCCTGGGGCTCGCGCGGGTCGGCGTCATCGAGCGGGCTCGCGCCCGCCGGGCGGCCGACCTCTCCTGGCCGCGGGTAGTCACTGGTATCGCCCGGATGTCGAAGAACGCGGCCGACGTCGCCATGGTCGGGGCGGCGCCTGGAATCGCGGCGACGCCGGCCATCTCGGGGGTCGGGTTCGCCGGCCCGTACTGGGGGCTGGCGTTCGCGCTCGGCGGCGGCTTCGCGGCCGGGACCATCTCGCTGGTCTCCCAGCGCTACGGCGCGGAGGCGTTCGGCCAGCTCGGCCAGGCGGTCCGGTCGAGCGTGCTGGTCGTCGTCGTCGCCACGCTCCCGATCACGGTGGCGTTCTGGGCCGTCCCGACGGAGCTGATCGGCCTGCTGAGCAGCGACCCGCGCGCGATCCGCTTCGGCGCCACGTACCTCCGGATCGTCGGACTGGGCGTCCCGTTCGCCGCGCTGAACCTCGTCGGGAGCCGCGTCCTCATCGGCGCCGACGACGCCCGCATCCCGATGCTGCTCCGGGGCGGCGGCGCCATCACGAACATCGCGCTCAACGGCGCGTTCATCTTCGGCGCGGGGATGGGCGTCGCCGGGGCCGCCTGGGGGACGGTCGTCGCGAACGTGCTCGTCACCGCCGGGTTCGCCGTCGGGTTGACCGCCGGGTGGCTGCCGGGAGTCGGCGCGTTCCCGGTCTCGGTCTCGGCCCGCGGGCGGTACTTCGACCGCGACAACATCGGCGACATCGTCTCGATCGGGACGCCCGTCGTCGGGCGGAGCCTGGTCTGGACCGCCGCGCGGTTCCCGATGCTCGCCATCGTGGACCTGTTCGGGACGACCGTCGTCGCGGCGTACGTCGTCGCGCGGCGGATCTGGGGGCTGATGAACGTCCCCGGCTGGGGGTTCGGCCTCGCGGCGAGCAGCCTCGTCGGCCAGAACCTCGGAACGGACGACGAGGGCACCGCCGAAGCGTACGGCCGGGAGATCGTCCTGTTCGCCGTCGCGACGTACCTCCTCTCGGCGCTGATAGTCGGCGCGTTCGCCCGCCCGATCGTCCTCCTGTTCGGGAACGAACCCGAGGCGGTGCCGGTCGCCGTGGGCCTGGTGTACGCCGCCTGCGTCGCCATCATCCCCCAGGGGGTCAACAGCACCATCGCCGGCGCACTAGACGCGAGCGGCGACACCCGCTGGCCGTTCATCTACCAGGCGATCGGGATGTTCGGGGTCTCCATCCCGGCCGCCTATCTCGGAGCGACCACGTCGCTGGGGATCCTCGGGCTCTACGTCGCGTTCCTCGGGGAGACGCTCGTCCCCGCGGTGGGCAACTACTACCGCTTTTCGACCGGTCGCTGGAAGGCGATCAGCCGGGAGTACCGTCCCGAGACGGCGGCCGACGACTGATGCGGATCGCTGTGACGATTTACCGGGACGACCGCACGACTGCGTGCGGTCGATCCAGTAATGACTGACAGCGGTCCGCATGACCGGCGTCGCCGCTCGCCGGTCCCCCGAGTCCGGGCGATCCCCGCGTCGGCCGTCGCCCGTTCCTGTCACGAACATTTTTAGTCGATATCGGATAAAAAATATTAAATACTCGGAATCTGTTCTCCTTGACCATGGACCGTAGACGGTTCCTCCGGTCAGCCGCTGCAGCGTCCGCTGTGGGGATTGCGGGTTGTCCACAGGGGGATTCGAACGAGACAGACACCGCCACGGACGCGGGAGACACTCCGACGAGCGGAGCCGAGACGCCGACGCCGACCGACCAGCCGCCCACCGGGACCCCGACGGAGTCACCCGGGACGCCGACGGACACTGACGAGCCCACCGACACTCCGACGGAGGAGACGACCACGAGCCCGCCCCAGGGGCTCCCGCGCCTCCAGACGGACGGGAACTGGATCGTGACGGAGAACGGCGAGAAGTTCACGCCGCGGGGGTCGAACGTCGTCGAGCCGCTGTTCGGCCACCGCAACGCGGCGGCCAGGGGCGGGGACTACATGAAGACTCTGGAGATGGCGGCCGACCCGGAGACGGGGTGGTACAACAACGTCGTCCGCGTGCCCGTCACGACCTGGGGGATCGACGAACTGGGCTACGAGGAGTACGCCTCGCGGTTCATCGACACGACCGTCGAACACTGCAAGAAGCAGGGGGTGTACGTCATCCTCGACTACCACATCATCCAGGACTGGAAAAACGAGGACGTCCGCGCGGGCGTCAGGGAGTTCTGGGACTTCTTCGCGCCCCGGTACGCCGACGAGCCCCACGTCCTCTACGAGTTCTGGAACGAACCCCAGAACCCGGCGGACAACACGCTCGAAAACTGGAAGGCCTGGCGCGACGTCGCCCAGCCGCTGGTCGACCGGATCCGCGAGGACGCCCCGGAGACGCCGATCATCGTCGGGTCGCCGGGGTGGACCTCGCTGACGAAGTGGGCCGCCGAAGCGCCCTTCGAGGGGGAGAACCTCATCTACGCCGGTCACATCTACCCGGGCGACGGGAAGAGCGCGGCGGAACTCGACCCGCAGTACGGCAAGCCAGCCGAAGAGGTCCCGGTGATGATAACGGAGTGGGGTTACGACGCCTTCGACGACACACAGCCCGGAACGCGGTCGAACTTCGGGCAGCCGTTCCGGGAGTGGCTGGAGAACCAGCGGCCCAACGTCGGGTGGACGGCCTGGTGTCTCGACAGCCACTGGCACCCCGCGATGCTCGACTTCCTGCACAACACGACCGGCGGCGAGTACTACCACGGGCACTTCGTCAAGAAGTGGCTCTACGACGCCCGGGAGGCGAACGTCCCGGCGGCGGTCCAGCGCGACGGCGCCGAGTACGCCGGCCCCTCGGACGCGACGCCGCCCCTGCCGCCGACGAACGTGAGCTTCAGCCAGAACAACGACGGGACGCTGACGCTCTCGTACAACCAGGCCAACGAGAGCGAGACCGACGTCCTCCAGTACAAGGTCTACGTCAACGGGAAGCTCTTCAAGGCGATCGACACGATCGGTCCGCTGAACAGGGGTCCCGACGACGCCTGGAAGCGACAGGACCTCACGTTCCAGACCACGCTGGAAGGGCTGAACGTCCCCGGACGGAGCTACGACATCGCCATCAGCGCCGTGGACAGCCTGAGCAACGAGTCGATAAAGAGTACCGCCGGGACCTACACCGTCAAGGGCAGCCTCGAAACCCACGCGGAGGTCGCGAAGGCCGACGCCGCACCGACGATCGACGGCGACGTAGACGACGCGTGGTCCGACGCCACGGCACACCAGATCGAGAAGGTCGTCATCGGGGACGTCAGCGGTGACGACGACCTCAGCGGCCAGTGGCGGGCGCTCTGGGACTCGGATGCCCTGTACGTGCTCGTCGAGGTGACCGATAACCAGAAGAGCGTCGACTCCGGGGAGACGCACTACCAGGACGACGCCATCGAACTGTTCGTCGACGGTGACAACTCCAAGCTGAACAGCTACGACGGGAAGAACGACTTCCAGATCGTCATCCCGCGCGGGAAGAAAGCGGCCAGCGGGTCGATCCCCAACGAACTCCAGAAGGACTGGGCGTGGACCGAAACCGACTCCGGCTACCGCCTGGAGATCGCCCTGCACTGGTCGTCGGTCGCGCCCGAGCAGGACGTCTCGGCGGGCCACTCGATCGGGTTCGACGTCCAGGTCGACGACGACGACGGCGGCGGCGAGCGGGACAAGAAGATCAACTGGCACAACGACAAGGACACGTCCTGGCGTAACCCGTCGACGTTCGCCAACGTGAAACTGGTCGACCCCGACGGCTGATACGGAGCGCTGTAACGATTTCTCGGGGCGACCGCACGAATGCGCGCGGTCGATCCGGTTATGACTGACAGCGATCCGTATGAGGCGCGTCGGACTGTCGGACCGACGACTCGCTTCTCGTGCCGATGGCCCGACCGTGTAACGAGCCGACCGCGGCTGGTCGGTAGATTCCCTTGGAGACGGAGAAGAGGACGAAAACGGCGACCTATCCGGTCGGTTCGACCCCGTCGCAGGCGTACGCGAGGACGACGAACAGCGGCGCTGTGTAGTCGACGGCCCATTCGGTCAGTGACGGGGAACGTTCGTCATCGACGAACGCCTTCGCCGGCGGCGGGGAGTGCTCGTCGAGGAGTGACTCGACGATCCGGTCGCCGCCCTCGCCGTTCGCACCCGTGACGAGCATCCCGGGGATCATCGTCCCGGTGCTCGCGACCATCCGGTCGTGGGGGTTCCGGACCGGTTTCTCGCCGACGCCGGTCACGTAGCTGTAGCCGGTCGGAGTGCGGCCCAGCGCGTAGTGGAGCTGGTCCATCGCGGCGGCGACGTACGCGTCGTCGGGGTCGAGTTCGTTCGCCAGCAGCGCGACGAGCCCCTTCGCGAGGGCGTACTTCGAGCAGGCCCACTGGTACTCGTCGGGGTCGAGCGCGATCCGGTAGCCCCGCCCGTCGAGCGTCTCGACGAGGCGGTCGGCGTACGCGACGAACCCCGATTCGAGCGCGGACCGCCGGTCGGGGTCGGCCGCGTCGGCCCGCAGGTACGCCCACTGCCCGAGCGCCAGTCCGTCGCTCCACGTCGGGGGCGTCGGGTCGGCGTCGAACCACTCGCCCAGTTCGGCCTCCAGATACTCCGCGTAGCGGTCCTCGCCCGTGGTCCGGAAAAGCTCCGCGGCCGCCCAGAACCGCTCCTCCCCGTCGCCGTCCTTGCGGTACGGGCCCGACCCGTCGTCCTGCCCCTCGTCGTACCGGAAGTACGGCTCGGGGTTGGCTTCGAGGTACGACTGGGCGTCGCGGGCGTTGCCGAGCGCTCGCTCGGCGAACGCGGGGTCGACGTCCCGGTAGACCCGGGCGGCCATCGCCATCGCGGCGGCGTACATCGCCGTCCCGAACGTCGAGAGCCCGTAGACGTAGCGGTCCTGGGTGTCCTCCGAGGGGCGGACGTCGAGCCCCGGCCAGCGATCGCCCCCGACCTTGTGGTAGACGGCGCCGTCGGGCCGTTGCATCCGTTCGAGCCACTCCAGTTCGAACCGCGCCTCCCCGAGCACGTCCGGGACGTCGGGGTCGTCCGGTTCCAGACCCGGCGGCAGGTCGTACTGGCCGGGCTCGAACGCCTCCGGCGCGAGTTCGTGGGCGAGCAGCATGTGCGCGACGGCCACCGCCCCCGGCGGGACGTACTTGCCGTAGTCGCCCGCGTCGTACCAGCCGCCGGCGACGTCGAGGATGTCCCCCTCGTCGTGGTAGTCGTCGGCGAAAAACAGTGCCGCGTTCGCGTCCTGTCCGTGGCCGCCCTCGGTCTCCAGCCCGGTCACCGGGTCGTCGATCGGCGTGTCCGAGCGCTTGAGGGAGTAAAGCCGTCCGACCGTCGCGAGCACGTCGTCGTAGACGCCCTCCCCGATCCGGAACGGGTGCGACCGCGAGCCGTCGTCCGCGACGACGACGTACTCGCCGGGGTCGGACACCGGAGTGAACTCCGCGTGCCGGACCCGTTCGTCGGCGGCTTCGTCGTAGACGGGGTCCGAGAGGGCGCCCTCGAATACGGGTTCGTCGTCGTCCGCGGTCCGGACCTCGAACGCCGTGGCCTCCGCCGTCACTATCGCTTTCTTCTGGTCGCCCGGGAGATACCCCACCTGGTCGACGATCACCTGCCGGTCCCTGCCGGGAACCGGGTCGTCGTTCGCTGCCATTCGATGCGGAGTCCCACCGGTGAACGTATAGGCCTGTCGCTCTCTGACCCGGCGACGGTAGCGGACCGACCCGGATCTTGCCGGTTGGCGAATCCGCTTGAGGGTCGCGCCCGTGGCTGGTGTCATGGCCACGACAGTCACGGTCTGGAACGAGTACGTTCACGAACGGGAGAACGACGTGGTCGCGGACGTCTACCCCGACGGCATTCACGCGACCATCGCGGGCGCGCTCGAAGCGCGCGGGTTCGACACCCGCACCGCAACGCTACGGGAGCCCGAACACGGCCTCACGGAGGACGTCCTCGACGACACCGACGTCCTCACCTGGTGGGGGCACGCGGCCCACGACGAGGTCGAAGACGAGGTCGTCGAGCGCGTCAAACAGCGCGTGCTCGACGGCATGGGACTCATCGTGTTACACTCGGGCCACTACTCGAAGGTCTTCCGGACGCTGATGGGGACGAGCTGCTGGCTGAAGTGGCGCGAGGCGGCCGAGCGCGAGCGCCTCTGGGTCATCGAGCCCGGCCACCCCATCGCCGAGGGGATCGACGACTGCATCGAACTGGAAGAGACCGAGATGTACGGCGAGCGCTTCGACGTCCCGGCGCCCGACACCCTCGTGTTCACCTCCTGGTTCGAGGGCGGCGAGGTGTTCCGGTCGGGCTGTTGTTACCGCCGCGGCGACGGGAAGGTGTTCTACTTCCGCCCCGGGCACGAGACCTACCCGATATATCACGACGAGGACGTCCAGCAGGTCATCGCCAACGCCGCCGACTGGGCCGCTTCCACCGAGAACCGCGCCACGTCGTCCGGCGGAAACGTCGAGCCCCGCGAGGAGATCGACGGCGACGACGAGCGGAGCGTCCACTGATACGGATCGCTGTAAGTCATTCCCGGATCGACCGCACGACTGCGTGCGGTCGTCCCGGTAAATCGTTACAGCGATCCGTATGAAGGTGGATTTCGGGCGGTCGTTCGCCCGGCGCGTCTCACCGGAGGGGGCCAAAGGCGGAGCAGTTTCTGACTAACGTCCCGTGGATGTCCGGGAACTCAGTTCGAGGGGCCGTTTCCGGAGACGCGCTCCGACGGCGCCGCCTCCTCGTCGTCCTCATCCTCAACGACGAACCGCGACTTCATCACCAGGGAGAAGTATAGCGTCCAGAATCCGGCGAGGACCGCCACCAGTGCGAGCGTCAGCGGCGTCATCTCCGGTCGACCGCCCGCTGCGAGGATCAGGCCCGTCACCAGCACCGCCGCAGTGTACACGTAAACCGCCGCGTCCGCCATCGTGAGTTCCATAGTGAATCCTCGGAATCGGGGTGGAAATAGCTGGCGCTACCGGGCTTGGCGTGGTCTCGACGGGTCCAGTCGACTGGCTGTGGAGCGCGACCCGGTTCCCCTGGAGGATCCGATCGGTCGCGGTCGCGCCCGGCCGTCCTTCTACGCGGCTGACGACTTTCGTTCTACATGAAAGAATGGTATTGTTCACTTGAGAACTATTTCCCGAACAGTCACCCGGGACGTTCCGTGAGGAGCCATCACAAACTACCGTTCGACCCCCGATGATTACACTGATATGGTCGTAATGGTCCCGGTGTCGTAAACCGAAGAACCGGTCGAACAGTGCGTTTCCGCGGGAACTGGCGGACGATCGGGGGACGACCCGCTCCGAGACCGTTCACTGCTCGGCGCGGCGAAGCGAACATTCGCGCGTGAGGTAATTAAAGAGAACAATGTTCTCTAATATAGAATTTTGTCTCCCGGTTGGCGACCAGTTGCTCCCTGCGTCGTGCCGGCGGCGAGCTCGTGAGCGGCGCCACCCTTAAATATCATCTCGACTACTGGGCTGATGGTAGAATGAGGTACTTCAGGACTGCACGCGGCGGAGAGCCCCACCTGGTCGCTGACGACAAGACGGGCGCGTACGACCTGACGGCCACCGCCGGAGGACCGAACTCTCTCGTCGAACTGTTCCGGGCAGGCGCACTGACCGACAAGTCCGTCGACGAAGTGGCAAGTACGCATCTCGAGGACGCGCCACGGATCGACCTCGATGGCGCGTCGCTCGAACTGCCGGTCCGTCCGGGGGAGGTCTGGGCCGCCGGGGTCACCTACCGGATCAGCGAGGAGGCCCGGGAGGAGGAGAGCGGGGAGCCCGACGTGTACGTCGACGTCTACGACAGCGAGCGACCGGAGGTGTTCTTCAAGGCGACGCCGAGTCGGACCGTCGGTCCGGGCGAGGCCGTCGGGGTCCGGGGCGACTCCGACTGGGACGTTCCCGAGCCCGAACTGGGGGTCGTCCTCTACGGTGGCGAAGTCGCCGGGTTCACCGTCGGCAACGACGTCAGCAGCCGAGCGATCGAGGGGGAGAACCCGCTGTATCTCCCCCAGGCGAAGGTGTACGACAGATGCTGTGCGCTCGGCCCCTGCGTCGCGTCGCCCGAGACGGTTCCCGACCCGCACGACCTCGAACTATCGATGGCGATCCGCCGCGACGGCGACGTCGTGTTCGACGACAGCACATCCACCGACCGGATGGTGCGGACGTGCGAGGAACTCGCCTCCTACGTGACCAGGCACAACCGGGTCCCGGAGACGACGGTGGTACTGACTGGGACGGCGCTGGTCCCCGAGTCCGAATTCACGCTCCGCCCCGGCGACGAGGTCGAGATCCACCTTGAGGACGTCGGGACGCTCCGGAACTCCGTCGTCAGAGTCTAACTATATCTCCCCAAACGCCCAGAAAAATACCAGTTTGAGCGTAGTTCTCTCCCACTTAACGTTATTCGAAACGCGAATTTCGACTGATAAATATCAAATACCGGCTAGTAAAACAAATATTCCCGGAATGAGACTTCAATTTACAGCTATAACGAAATAAATCGGGGTATTCCACACAATGGGGAGACATCTCGTCTAATGCGTGTTCTAATGGAGATGTTTGCACACACCTGGACAGTGATGACGAACGGAGGGGGCTGGAGACGAAAGGGCCAAAGGCGCGACCCACTTATCGGCGGGCCGTGACGGACGATTCGGAGGGGGACTCGCCGCTGGAGCGCGTCCACGGGGCGATAGAGCGGATCGAACGGGCGGTGGTGACGACCGACGAGGTCGCTCGCGAGCTCGGGGTCTCGCGCGGAACGGCCCGTGAACTCCTCGAGGGCCTCGAAACGTCCGGCGACGTGGTCGGCCGCGACGTCTCCCAGGACCCCGAAGTCTGGTACCCGGCAGGCTGGGAGGCCTACGTCGACCGCGAGCGAGTGACCGTGTTCCCGGACAGGCGACAGGTAGTCGTCGACGGCCCGTCGCAGTTCACCCGCGCGCAGCTCTCCCAGTTCGCCCGGCTGGCGGACACCAACGGACGTGACGGGCACGTCTACGAGGTGCGGGAGGCAGACGTCTGGCAGGCGCCCTACGACGACGTCGAGGGGCTGCTGGGGACGGTCCGGGACGTCCTGCCGGAGCGGTACCCCGGGCTCGAAGACTGGATCCGCGACCAGTGGAAGCGGGCCCACCAGTTCGTCCTCCGGACCCACGAGGACGGGTACACGGTGCTCGAGGCCGCCAGCGAGGAGCTGATGGGCAACGTCGCCCGGCAGAAACTCGACGGGAGCCAGCTCCGGGCGCGGATCTCCGACACCGAGAGCTGGGTCGCCGAGGAGGCGACCGCAGAGGTCAAGCGGGCGCTCTACGAGGCCGGCTACCCGGTCCAGGACGAGCGGGACCTGGAGTCGGGAGACCCCCTCGACGTCACCCTCGACCTGGAGCTGCGCGACTACCAGCACGGCTGGGTCCGGCGGTTCGTGGAGTCCAAGTCGGGCGTGCTCGTCGGCCCGCCGGGCAGCGGGAAGACGGTCGCCGCGCTGGGCGTCCTCTCGCGGGTGGGCGGCGAGACGCTGGTCCTGGTACCGAGCCGCGAGCTCGTCCGGCAGTGGCGCGACGAGATACTCGCCCACACGAGCCTCGACGAGTCGCAGGTCGGCGAGTACCACGGGGGCCGGAAGGACGTCGGGCCGGTGACGATAGCGACCTACCAGACCGCCGGGATGGACAGGCACAGACACCTGTTCGACTCCCGGGAGTGGGGGCTCATCGTCTACGACGAGGTCCAGCACGTCCCGAGCGAGGTGTTCCGGCGCAGCGCCGACCTCCAGAGCCGGTACCGGCTGGGGCTGTCCGCCTCGCCGCTCCGGGAGGACGACCTCGAAGAGGACATCTACACGCTCGTCGGCCCCCCGATCGGGACCGACTGGGACGCGCTGTTCGACGAGGGGTTCGTCGCGGAACCGCGCGTCGAGATCCGGTACGTCGACTGGGGCGAGGGCGCGCGCGACGAGTACGTCGCCACGGACGGACACGAGCGCCGCCAGCGGGCCGCGACGAACCCGGCGAAGATCCCCGAGATCGAGCGGATACTCTCGCAGCACCCGACGGAAGGCGCGCTCGTGTTCGTCGACTACCTGGACCAGGGGCGCGACGTCGCCGCGGCGCTCGACGTCCCGTTCGTCAGCGGCGAGACCCCCCACGGCCGGCGCGAGCGGCTCTTCCAGCAGTTCCGGGACGGCGCGCTCCGGACGCTCGTGGTCTCTCGCGTCGGCGACGAGGGGATCGACCTCCCCGACGCGCAGGTGGCGGTCGTCGCCTCGGGACTGGGCGGCTCCCGCCGCCAGGGGACCCAGCGGGCCGGGCGGACGATGCGGCCCGCCGGCCGGGCCCGGGTGTACGTCCTGGCGACCCGCGGAACGAGAGAGGAGGAGTTCGCCCGCCGACAGATGCGCCACCTCGCCGGGAAGGGCGTCCAGGTCCGCGAACGGACAGTCCGGGACGAGCGCAGCGGGGACGGCGATGACGGCGGCGACGAACAGGATGGCGACGACCCAGCCGAAACCGGTCCCGACGAACCGGACGATACCGACCTCGCCGGCGTCGGCCCCGGCGAACGGGACGGCGCCGACCCCGACGGGTGATCCACAGGCGAACACGTTCGGGGCCAGGGACAGCCCTGCTGGACGCGTGATCCCCGTTATGAGCCACGCCCACGACGACGCCGAACCCATCACCGACGAAGTGCACGACAACTCCTGGTCGGCGAACCTGGAACAGCCACAGCACGCGGGCGACCGTGAACGGGTCCTCGCCGACGCGGTCGACGCCGTCGAACACACCGCCAGCGGGTACCACGTCAACCTGGTCACTCACGGCGAGCAGGGCCACCCAGCCGACTACCTCTACGACGCGCTGCGCGAGCGGGTCGACGCCGACCTCTCGGTCGAGTACGTCGACCAGTGTGGCTGTGGCGGGCACGTCACTCGTGTCACCGTCGAGTGAGTTTCCGGTCCTGCCCTCGTATCACGGGCACGCGCTGCGGCCGGCTGGCGGCCCTGCCGGCGCTCGACGCACCATGTGAACGCCTCGCAAACGTGGAAAAGAACTAATATGTTTCCGGCATCACGAGTAGATACGCTTCGCCCCAGCGGCGAGCGGTGATCCCGATGACGACCGAACCGACCGTGCCACAGTACGCCGCCGCCCCCGCCGAGGAGTACGGGGTGGCGGCGTCGATTCCGTCGCTCCGCGACGGCGCGGCAGGTCGGTCGGCACGGGTGAACCGCGCCTTCGAACCGACCGTCGCCGCGTGACGCGGACGGCACTGCCCGGGTCCCACCGGGCGTCGGCGGTCGGTTCGGGCCGGTTTCGGCTCTTCTGACGACCTCGACGTCCCAGACCCGGGGCCGTTCGTGTCGACGCGGTGGCGCTCGACCCCCGCACGGACGGTCGCAGCCGGCGACGCGCGTTCGACTCGCGCCGGGGGCGTATGGCAGTCCATGCCACCACAGCGGTCGAAGCGACCGCCGAGGTCGACCTGTGGGTCCACCGCGACGCCATGGGCGACCTGGAGAGCGGCGTCCGCGGCGTCCTCGCCGACGTCGACGGCGTCCGGTCGGCCGACGTGACCGGCGTCAGCGACGTCACGCCGCGCGCGACGGACATCCGGGTCACCGCGACGGCCCGGGTCGTCCTCGACGAAGAGCCGGTCGAGGCGGACGCGGTCGGCGCGACGCTCGCCGACGGCTTCGGGGTCATGGACGCCGCCGTCCGCGCCGTCGAGCGGACCGACGCCTGACGCCGGGGCCCTCCGACGCCCCGCCGCGCGCAGGGTCGGTCCCGCGGCGAGGACCGCGACCGACCCCCGCGTCGTCGACGCCTCTCGCCGACTCCCGCGGCACGTGCCGCCCGGTGCCCGGCGCCGCTTCCGCCCGCAGTCGCCCAGCCCGCTCGACCGAACAGCCCACAGACGAAACGCGACACACCCCCGCGCTCGCCGGGAGCGTCGCCGGCTTTCCGCCCGGCGTCGCAGGTTCGACTCCTGCCGGGGGACTGGGGACCGTCCCCGTGATACCATGTACTGCGCGACACACCCCGAACGCGCGACGACGCGGCGAAAGCGACGACGACGGCGACGCCGGCAGGACGACGAGTGACCCGCCGGCACCCCACCCGCTGACGCGCTCGCCCGAAAATCGTCCCCGGTGCGTTTCCCTCGCACCCACTCTCTCCCGTTTCGGACAGTCGGACAGAGACAGCCGCCGCGGGTCGGGGCCGTTTCGGCGACGCGTTCAGGCCGACCAGCGAGCGTCCGAGAGGGTCCGCTGGACCGCCTGCTGGCCCACGGCCTCGGCGAGCGTCTCGAACCCGGCGCGCTCACCCCGCTCGCTCGCGTTCGCGACGAGTCGGGAGACGATGAACTCGGGGGTCGACCGGCCGACCGTCTCGAAGCGGGGCTGGTAGTCGACTTCGAGTTCGAGGTCAGTGGTCAGCCCCTCGGCGAAGATGCCGTCGGTCCGGGCCGCGTCCGGGAGCGGTTCGAGGTCGTCGGCGAGGTGCGTGACGAACACGCCCAGCGCCCCCCGGTCGACGGTCAGGCGGACGAGGCCGTGGAGCAGGTCGGCGGCGCTCCCCGGCTCGGTGATCGCCTCGAACTCGTCGACGAGCATGAGCGTCCGGCCGTCGTCGGTCAGCGGCGGAACCACCGACCGGAGCGTCGATTCGAGCACGCCGGCGTTGAAGCTCGCGTGCCGGCGGTGGAAGACGATCGTGTCCACGACGCCGACCTCGGCGGCCTCGGCGGGCACCGGCAGCCCCATCTGTGCGAGCAGTTGCACCTGGCAGAGCGTCTCAAGCAGCGTCGTCTTCCCGCCGCTGTTTGCACCGGTCAGAACCGCCACGCGGTGGTCGTCGGGCGGGACGGTCGCGCCGGGGAGGTCGAGGTCGTGGTCGCCGACGGCGTAGGTCACCGGCTGGACCTCGTCGCCGGCGGCCACGAGCGAGAGGTTCCGCGCCCGAGCGACCGCGACGGTGTCCCGGTCGACGAACGACGGCCGCGTCAGGTCGAACGCGTCCGCGAACCGGGCGAGCGAGAGGTACAGCGCCACGTCGGAAACGGCCGTCACGGCCGCGTCGATCGTCGGTCGGGCCGTTTCGATCATTCCTTCGAGTCGGTCGGCGACCTCCCGCTCGCGCTCGTCGACCGCCTCGCGCAGGTCGGTCGCGAGCGTCCGCAGCGTCCCGGAGACGAAGTCGTTCGCGTCGGCCGCCTCGCGGGGTGCGGCCTCCTGTACCCGTCCCACGTCGACGCCGGTCTCCTCGGTGACGTGGCGGACGAGCGTCTCGCGGAACGCGTCGGCCCCCCTGGCTTCGGACTCGATAGTCGCGACGACTTCGCCCGGCGTCGCCGCCAGGTCCTCGACCCGGCCGAGCCGTTCGCGGAGCGCGTCCAGCCGCTCGTCGGCGCCGTCGCCGATCCGGTCGCCGCCCCCTTCGAGGCCGGCGAGCGCCGCCGCGGCGTCCTCCAGCAGATCCTCGTCGAAGTCGGCGAGCGGTGCGAACACGCCCGCCGAGACGCCGGCCCGCGAGAGCGCCAGCGCCGTCCGGACGCTCGCGAGCTCCCCGCCGGTGCCGTCGTGCTCCGCGAACGCGGCCTCGACGGCGTCGCGCGTCTCGTCGTCGAGCGCCGCCCACGCCTCCCGCGCGCTCTCGACGCGCTCCAGCCGCTCGACCATGGCGTCCCGCGAGGCGAGCGGCGTCAGGATGCGGACCCGGCTGGCCGCGTCCTCGGTGAGCGCGTACTCCCCCGCGAGGTCGAGCACCTCCTTGTACACCTCGCGCGCGTCCCGCGTCGCGAGTACGTCCATCGCGTCGCCGCCCTGGGCCCGCCGGAGGATCCGCGTCGCCCGCCCGCGGGGGAGCCCCGCGTCGACGAGCGTCCGCGTGTCGGCGTTCTCGATGGCCGCGACCGCCCGCTCGGCGCCGAGTTCGTCTTCGAGGAGGGCACGGGTCTTCGGCCCGATGCCCCAGTACTCCTCCAGTCGCATGCCCGGGACGTCGGGTGGAGGCCGCTTAGGCGTTTCTCGTCCGACCCGACTGTTCAGCCCCGGAGCCCGTCGCAGCGACGCTCGCTACGTCCCGTCCCGTCCCGTCCCAGAGTGACCGGCCGCCGAGTCCGGCGAACTGCGGCCGGCCGTCGACGACCGCGGGACCTGAAGCCCCCCACGCGGGAGTTTCATGAGGGTGGGCCACCCAACGCCGCGTATGGACGACGACCCCGGGACGGGAGACGACGGAACCGGTCCGGGCGAACGCCGTCCCTGTCCCGAATGCGGGGAGCCGCTCCCGGCGGACGCCCGCTTTTGCCCGCACTGCGTGACTCCGCTGTCCGAGGCGGGCGACGCGGTCGACCTCTCGGAGCTGGACGCCGACTTCGATCCGCCAGATCCCGGGGAACTCCTGAAGACCGACGAGGCCGGCAACCGGCGGGCGTCCGGACGGGTGCGCGTCCTCGCCGGGCTCGCAGTGAGCATCCCGGTCGCTCCCATCCTGCTGGTGCTCGTGAGCCTCGCGGTCCGGTTGACGCTGCCGACCGCCGGCCTGGTCTTCCTGGGCGGCTGGGTCCTGTCCGCGGCGATTCTCTCCCGCGCTCGCGTGCCCGCCGAAGCGTTCGGTCGGAGCCTCTATCTCATCGCCGTCTGCACGGCGCTGCTCCCCGTCGCCGTCCGTGTGGGCGGCGCCGAGCGATTCGACGGTCCGCTCCCGGTCTCCGAGACGACCGTCGCGGCCGCGTCTCTCGTTGCCGCCGGCGCGTTCGTCGTCGTCGGGACGTACGTGACCCGACAGGCGCGACGTCGCGTCACAGGCGAACGCCGCGCGTTCGAGAAGTACCGCGAGGAGTGACCGACGCCGGAGGCGCGGTCGCAGTCGGCGAGCACCCCGAGGGGTGACCCGCGTATCCCCGTGACGGCCGGCGCGGCGGTCACCGGTCGTCGAGCATGTCGCGGAAGGCGTCACGGAGATACACCACGGTGTCGTACCGGTCGCGGCGGTCGGTCGCCAGCGCCGGCATGAGGGCGTCGTCGAGGGCGGGCGGCACGTCGGCGACGTCGCTCGGCGGGGTCGGTCGCTCCTCCATGACCGCCCGCATCACGGCGGTCGGACTCCCCTCGAAGGGTGGCCGCCCGGTGAACAGTTCGTAGAGGACGGCACCGAGTTGGTACACGTCGGTTCGGTCGTCGGTCGGGCCGTACTCCTCGTCGAACTGTTCGGGGGCGGCGTACTGGGGCGAGAGCCCCTCGACGCTCTTGGAGTGGTCGAGCAGGTGCTTCGAGAGGCCCCAGTCGGCCACTTTCGGGACGTCCCAGACGCCCTCGACCGACCGGAACAGCACGTTCTCCGGCTTCAGGTCGAGGTGGGCGACGCCGTGCCGGTGGGCGTGGTAGACGGCCTCTGTCACGGCGAGCGCAGTCCACAGCGCACGATCGGTCGAGAGCGCACCGGCACGCTCGCCCAGGTGCCCGGCGTCCATGTACTCCATCGCGATCCACGGCACGGGGTCGCTCCCGTAGTCGACGACGTCGACGACGTGGTCGTGGTCGTCGAGTTTGGCCCACGTCTCGGCCTCGGCGAGCATCCGCTCGACCTGGTCGGCGTGGAGCGTCCCCTGGAGACGGGGCTCCTTCACCGCGAGGTCGACCGGCACGCCGTCGTGCTCGACGCTCACGCGGTAGACGTCAGCGTTCCCGCCGCCGCCGATCGGCTCGCGGTCGGCCAGGTCGGTGCGTTCCAGGTCGAGATCCGGCGCGGAGGGGATAGGTTCGGGGACGCCGCTAACGCCACTCGGATCGGCAGCGGGCCTGCCGCCAGATCCCGGCCCGAACTGGTTCGGACCGCGGTCGTCCGGTCCGGTCTCCCCCGGTCCTTCGGGCGGCGATTCCCCGTCTGTCTCACCCTGCTCCCCGACCGGCCCGGACCCCGGTATCCCCGCGTCGGCGCTGGGTGACCCGCCTCCGGTCGGCGGGCGAGTGTCGTCGCCCCCCGGGTTTGCAACAGTTTCCGGGTCGCTCTCGCTATCGCCGCCGTTCCTGAGCCAGAGGATGCCCCCACCTGCGGCCGCGACGCCGGCTCCCGCGAGCCCGACGACCGAGAGCGGCAAGCTCGACAGCCCGGTTCCGTCGGCCGCCTCCCCCGCCGATCCGGGGGAAGAGCGCGCGCCGCTTCCGCTGACCGCGTCGGTCGTCCCTGACCTGTCGCCCCCGCCAGCGGTTCCGCTCTCTGTACGTCCGTCGTCGGCCCCGGCGGTAGTCCGTCCAACCGTCGGGTAGTCGTCGCCGACGACGACCGCACCTTTCATCCCGAGCGCCTTGTACGGCTCGCAGTAGTACCTGTAGATCCCGGCGGATTCGAACGTGTGGGAAAACGAGTGGCTGGCGTCCGCGACCGGTTCCCCGCTGTCGAACGAGCCGTCCGCGGCGACCACGTTGCGCGCGAGGCCGCTGTCAGTCCATTTCCAGACGACGGTCGTCCCTGGGTCGACGCGAACGGCCGCAGGAGTGAACACGTACGTTCCCCCGTCGTCGCCGCCACCGACCGCGACCGCCACCTCGGCTCGACCGGTCCGGTCGACGACGCCGCTGTAGTTGTCCACGCCGTCGAACCACCCGCCGAAGTCGGGACCGGACTGTGCCGCGACCGGGGCGATCACGCCCGGTCCCGTCGAGTCTCCGACGACTCCGGTCGCCACCGGCACTGACGCCGCACCGACGCCGGAACCGACCCGTGCGAGAAATCCCCGACGCGAGGGCGTATCCTCGACGATCGATCCGGCGGATCCATCCGGCTCCGCGACGGGTCCGGTTCGCTCCCGCGACACACCGTTCCCGCCGGTACCCAACTCGAATTCGCCCGAACCCCTGTCCATGTGTCGCAAATGCTCGCGGACCCACTAAGAACTTCGCCGCTGGGGGTCTCCCGGGCTAGTCGAACAGCCCGGTCGACATGTACCGCTCGCCGCTGTCCCAGAAGACCGTGACGACGAGGGGATCCGGGACGGTCTCGTCGTCCGCGAGTCGCCCGGCGACGCGTTTGGCCGCGAGGCTGGACGCGCCGCTGGACTGGCCGACGAAGATCCCTTCCTCGCGGGCGAGGCGGCGGCACTCGCGCTCGGCCTCGTCGATCCCGACGGTCAGGACGTCGTCCAGCAGCGAGCGGTCGAGGTTCTCGCTGACGAACCCCGGACCCATCCCCTGGAACTCGTTGTCGCCCGCGTCGACCTCCCCCGTCGAGAGGACGGGACTCTCGGCCGGCTCCACGGCCACGATCTCGACGTCCGGGAACGCCTCGCGGAGGCGTCGGCCGACGCCGGTTATCGTCCCGCCGGTGCCGACGCCGGCGACGAGCACGTCGACGGTGCGGTCGCCGACCTGGTCGAGGACCTCCGGCCCGGTCGTCTCGTAGTGGGCCTCGGGGTTGGCGGGGTTCTCGAACTGTCGAAGTTGGACGAAGCCGTCCTCGGATTCGAGTTCGTCCGCGCGCTCGCGGGCGTCCCCGATCTCGCCCTCCACGAGCTCGATCTCCGCGCCGTAGCCCCGCATGATCTGTCGGCGCTCCGGGGACTTCGACGCGGGCATCACGAGCCGCACGTCGTAGCCCTTCGCGGCCCCGACCATCGCGAGCCCGATGCCGGTGTTGCCGCTCGTCGGTTCGACGATGGCGTCGCCGGGTTCGAGGTCGCCGTCGCGCTCGGCCGCCTCGACCATCCGCAGCGCCGGGCGGTCCTTGGCGGACCCGCCCGGGTTGAACGACTCGACCTTCGCGGCGACCGTCGCCCCCTCGGGCCCGTCGACCTCGACGAGCGGCGAGCCGATGGTCTCCAGGATGTTCTGTTTCACTACGCCCACGTAGACCGGTGAGCCTTAAATCCCCGCCGCCACCGGCAGGGAGTGTCGCCGTCTCGGATCGGACCCCGCGAGAGCCGCGAAACGGGTGCCGGCGGGCACGCGCCGCGGTCTCCTCGACGGTTCGGCGAGCAGCAAACGCGATCCGCTCGTACGGGAACGCGATCGCCTCAGCAGTTTCGAGGCGGAGCCTCCGGGCTCAAGGAGTGAGCGAAGCGAACGAGT
>JBDGST010000154.1:6521-18628 GCA_042217365.1 Haloarculaceae archaeon | reverse complement strand
CGTGCCCGAAGCCGACGAGCGCGCCGACGCCCGCCGCGAGCACGACCGCGACGCCGACCAGCACGGCGACCCCCGCGACCGGAGCCGACCCGCGGGGACCCCGGGCTCGCGGTCCGGGGGCGCTCCCCCTCGCGCCCCCCGCTCGCGCCGGTCCGCCGGGCTCCGGTCCCCCCACGACCCGGTCTGGTCGCCCCCTCCGGCATAAACCTCGGGGCGGTGCGGCGACGGAGCGGACGGAGTGCGTCGCGGGGCCGGGGTGGCGACAGAGCGCGACGGACGGCCGCCGACCGGCGGCAAAGCGCTTACCCCGCTGCCAGCCGTACGCTGAACCGGGATGAGCGACCCCGACATCACACTCTACCGGCTACAGGCGTGCCCGTTCTGCGAGCGCGTCGTCCGGCGGCTCCAGGAGCACGACCTCGACTACCGCTCGCGGTTCGTCGAGCCGATGCACGGCGACCGCGACGTCGTCAAGCGGCTCACCGGCAAGCGGACGGTCCCCGCCATCGTCGACGAGTCGACCGGCGTCACGATGTCGGAGAGCGGCAACATCGTCGACTACCTCGACCGCACGTACGGGGAGGGGTCGTGATGGATCTGGACTTCGAGGTCGTCGACCTGCCGCCGAGCGACCACCCCGAGGAAGGCGAGCGCGCGCCGGACTTCGAGCGCCCGCTGGTCAACGAGGAGTACTGGGAGGACGTCGCCCTCTCGGATCTGACCGACCACGGGCCGGTCGTCCTCGTCTTTCACCCGATGGACGGGGCGTTCCCGGCGACCTACGTCTGGAACGAGATCCGCGAGCGCGGCTGGGACGCCGGCGACGGCTACGAGGTCGTCGGGCTGTCCGTCTCGACGCCCTACGAGCACAAGGACCTCATCGAGTCCCGGGGCGTCGACGCGCGCCTCTTCTCCGACCCGGCCAACGGCGTCGCCGAGGAGTACGGCATCGTCAACGACCTCGACGGCATGACCGGGGTCAGCGAACCGCGACCCGCGGTTTTCGTCCTCGACGAGCAGCGGGTCGTCCAGTACGCCTGGGCGGCCGAGCAGTGGCCCGACTTCCCGCCCTACGACGAGGTCGGGGACGCCATCGACGACCTGTAGCGGCGCGCGGCCGAGAGGGATCCCGCGCGGCCACGCTCGACCCGCGCGAGGTCCGACGCGACGGCCACGCGTCACGCTTTTGCCCGCGGACCGCCGACCGCCGGGTGATGAGCGACATCGACCGCGCCGCCGCGGCCGTCGCCGACGGGGAGCTCGTCGTCTACCCGACCGAGACCGTCTACGGCCTGGGCGCCGACGCGCTCGACCCCGACGCGGTCGAGCGGGTCTTCGAGGTGAAGGGTCGGTCGCGCGACGAACCCGTCTCGCTGGGCGTCCCCGACGTGGCGTCGGCCCGACGCCACACCGACCCGACCGAGCGCGAAGCGGCGTTCATGCGCGCGTTCCTCCCCGGGCCCGTGACGGTCGTGGTCGACCACGACGAGGCGGTCCCCGACGTCCTGACCGCGGGCCGCGACCGCGTCGGCGTGCGCGTCCCCGACCACGACCTCGCCCGCCGCTTCTTCGAGGCGGCCGGGACCCCCGTCACGGCCACGAGCGCAAACCGGAGCGGCGCGGGGAGCGTCCGCCGGGCGTCCGACCTCGACGACGCCGTCCGCGAGCGCGTCAGCGCCGTCCTCGACGGCGGCGAGACGCCCGGCACCGAGAGCACCGTCGTCGACGTCGCCACCGGAACGATCCACCGGAGCGGCGCGCGGGTCGACGAGATCCGCGAGTGGCTCGCCTCCCACCCCGCGTAGCTGCCGGCGCGGCGGTCGGGCTCGGACGGTCGCCAGGTCCATCGCGCCCGGGCGAAGCGACCGCCGCGTCCGTCGCTCACAGCATCGAGCGGAGCGACCGCGTCCGGACCCCGCAGTCCTCGCGGTACTCGCAGGGCGCGCACTTCGCGCGGTTTCGGGCCCGCGACGGCGGGCCGTCGATGGCGTCGGCGGTCCGGACCGCCGAGCGGTAGGCGGCCGCCCGGCGGGTGGTCATGGGCACCTCGCGGACGACGCCGTGGGCGGGGTACTCCGCGAACGCCGACTCGACGGGGCGCTCGCGCTCGTAGGCCAGCGCCTTCGCGGCCGCCACCAGGCGGACGGTCTGTGGCTCCCAGACGCCCGCCTCGGGCGGTTCGCCACCGAACGCCAGCGACGGGCGCGGCGGGTCGGCCAGCACCTTGTGCGCGACGCCCCGACAGTCCCGGCCGGTCAGCACCACCTCGCGCCCGTCGGGGTCGACCAGCCCCGGCCAGTCGTCGAGGCGCGCGCGGACCGCGCCGAGCCGCGACCGGTACTGGGTCGGCGTCACCGCGACCGGCGCGTCGGCGAGCGCGTCGTCGTCGGCCAGCAGTTCCTCGTACCGGAAAGCGAGCGCCCGGCGCGCCCGCACCTCCGGCGGCGGTTCCCGGTCGGCCTCGGCGTCCCGCCGGCGGTAGTAGAGCTTCCGGGGGCAGTACGTCGCCGTGGCCAGGTCGCGGAAGGTGTGCACGGGTCCCCCTGGCTGCGGGTTGGTTCATAAACCCTCGGCGCGGTCGTGAGCGGAGGCCGGCCGGCCGGCGATCCGCCGCGACCGGAGGCCGGGAGGCGGCCCGACGCGACCGGGAAACGGTGTCCGCGCTCGAACGCGAGCGGGGCGACCGGACTCAGCCCGCGAGGCCACCTCAGAAGGAGACGTCCGTCTCGATGTCCTCGGCGGCCTCACGGAGCCCGTCGTCCTGGACCGCGTCGGTGAAGTGCCCGGCGAGGTCCGCGTCCGTCAGGAGTTCGTCGAACTCCCGCTGGTAGCGGTGGTTGGCGGCCCTGACGGCGTCCTGGGCGGCGACGACGCGCCGGTACCGCCGGAGGGTCTCGACATCGACGCCCAGCTCCGCGGCGAGGGTCTCGTCGTCCGCGTCGCGGTTGCGCCGGAGCGTGCAGACGTCGAACCCGGTGTCCGACTCGCGGAGCAGGTGGAGGTCGAGGCGCGCGCGGAAGACCGTCTCCCGCGGGAGGCCGAGCCGCTCGGCGATGGCGTCGTCGTCCCCCTCCTCGTAGAACGCCCGGACCAGCTCGACGTAGGTGTCCTCGTCGAGGTCGGTCCCGAACGACTCCGCCTCGCGCAGCTCCGCGACGAGTTCCCTCAGTCGCTCCGCGACTGCCTCGTCGTCCTCCCCGTCGACGAGCGAGCCCCGCGTCTCCGCCTGGGTCTCCGTGACCGTCTCCTCGTCGGAGACCGACATGAAGATGTCTCGAAGCTCCTCGGTCTTTTCGTCCATTTCTCCCCCACACCGTGACTCCCTGGAGATAAATGCCTGTTGACTGCGGGCGCTAGACCGGCCGTCTCGCCGCCGGCCGTACGCCCCACGGCCGTCTCGACGCCGACCGAACGTCCCCGAGCCGACACCGCTCGACCGAACGTCCCCGAGCCGCCCGGGACGGTCGGGGCGCCCCGGTCGGCCGAGGGCGGCGCGGTGTGTGACCGCGTGCCAAGACTTAAGCGGCCGCTGGCACCCACATGACACATGACGATCCTGGCACAGTCGGGCCCGGCGACGCGCCCGACGTTCTGGGGGATCGGCCCCGTCGGGAAGGCGGCGTTCTACTATCTCGCGGCGGTCGCACTCGCGGTTTTCCTGCTCGGCACCTACGACCGGGTACGCCGGTACACGCGGGGTCGCGAGGACCCGCAGGACCGCCTGGCGGACTTCCCCGGACGCGTCGCTCGCGCGACGGCGACCGTCCTCTCGAACGCGTCGCTGCGCGACCGGGACGTCCTCGCGGGCGTCGCACACGCGCTCGTGCTGTGGGGGTTCCTGACGCTCGTGGTCGCGACGACGATACTGGGGATCGACCTCGACGTCTACCGGCCGCTGGTCGGCGACTCCTTTTTCGTCGGCGACTTCTACCTCTCCTATTCGCTGGTCGTCGACGCGATGGGGCTGCTGTTCGTCGTCGGCCTCGGAGTCCTGCTCTGGCGCCGCTACGCCGCCCGGGACGGGGCCGGCGCGCGGGTCTGGGGCCGCCACACGAGCGCCGAGGACGACCTGTTCGTCTGGGCGCTGTTCCTGCTCGGCGTCGGCGGGTACCTCACGGAGGGCCTGCGGATCCTCGGACAGGGCTACCCCGACTTCGAGACGGTGAGCTTCGTCGGGTGGGGCGTCGCGCTCGGCCTGGACGGCGCTGGGCTGACGCCCGCGCTCGCCGAGGCGGTCTACCCGGCGGCCTGGTGGGCCCACGCCGTCCTCGCGCTGGCGTTCGTCGCCGCGGTCCCGCTCGGCAAGCCCTTCCACATGCTCTCGTCGTTCGCGAACGTCGTCGCGGCGGACGAGGACGCCGGCCGCCGCCTGCCGGGGATGCCCGCCGACGTCGACGCCACGAGCGCCGCCTCGGCCGACGACTTCACCTGGAAGGAACTGCTCGACCAGGACGCCTGCACCAAGTGCGGCCGGTGCTCGGACGTCTGTCCCGCGAAGGAGGCGGGCCGACCGCTCGACCCGCGGGACGTCATCCTCGACCTCAAGGCCGACCGCGAGTCCCGCGACGGCGGCGCGGGCGACGGAGCGGTGGCCGACGGCGAGGTGCCCATCGTCGCCGACGGCGGCGAGAGCGCGATCGACGCGGAGACGATGGAGTCGTGTCTGTCCTGCATGGCCTGCATGGACGCCTGTCCCGTCGACATCGAGCACCTCACCTCGTTCACGCGGATGAACCGCCAGCTCGTCGACCAGGGCGACGTCGACCGGAACCTGCAGGACGTCTTCCAGGGCGTCATGCAGCAGGGCAACACCTTCGGCGAGTCAGCGCGGCGCCGCGCCGACTGGACCGACGACCTCGACTTCGAGGTGGCCGACGCCCGCGAGACGAGCGTCGAGTACCTCTGGTACGTGGGCGACTACCCGAGCTACGACGACCGCAACAGGCGCGTCGCCCGCGCCCTGGCCCGCCTGTTCGAGCGGGCGGGCGTCGAGTACGGCATCCTCTACGAGGAGGAGGTGTACGACGGCAACGACGTCCGGCGCCTCGGCGAGGAGCTGCTGTTCGTCGACCAGGCGGCGACGCTCGTCGACTCCTTCGCCGACTGCGAGTTCGAGCGGATCCTCTGTACCGACCCCCACTCGTTCAACACCTTCGCGAACGAGTACCCCGAGGTCGACTTCGCCTCCTTCGCCGACGACCCGATGATGGCGGTGCCCGACGAGCCCTGGGACGGCGCCCCGGTCTTCCACTGGACGCAGGTCGTCGCCGACCTCGTCGACGACGGGCGCCTCGGCCTCCGGGGCGACGAACTCGACTACACCGTGACGTTCCACGACCCGTGTCACCTCGGCCGGTACAACGGCGAGTACGAGGCCCCCCGCGAACTCGTCCGGGCGACCGGCTGCGACCTGGTGGAGATGCCGCGCAACCGCAACGAGGGCTTTTGCTGTGGCGGCGGCGGGGGCGGCCTCTGGCTGGAGTTCGACGAGGACCCCCGGCCCAGCGAGGAGCGCCTCCGGGAGGCCGTCGAGGACACCCCGAAGCCGGTCGAGAAGTTCGTCGTCGCCTGCCCGATGTGCACGACGATGTTCGAGGACGGCCGCAAGACCGCCGGCTTCGAGGACGACCTCGAAGTCGTCGACGTCGCCGAACTGCTGGTCGAGGCGGTCGAGGCGGGCGGCTCCGCTGGCGGCGGAACGGACACGACTGCCGCGTCGGCCGACGACTGATACTGCCGACTGTCCGTCTATCGTAGTCGCATCGGTGAAACTGAGGGACTGGTCGTCGTACGCGGTCAGCGTCTCGATGGCGCGTTCGAACGCGTCCCGATCGACGAACTGTACGTCGACAGCGTCGGGATACGGACCGCGTCCCAGAATGCGGTCACCGGCGGCGAGCGCTTCGGTGATCTCGCCGAACCGCGACCGAACGAGGGTGACGGTCTCGTCGTACACGTAGTCACTCGTCACCATTCGCCCGTACGATCCCGAAAGAACGGCTTCGAACGCGTCGCGTGCGATCGGATGCCGGCCGGCGTCCTCGTCGTGGATCGCGTAGAACACACCGGAATCGACGAAGACGCTCATTCACGCTCCGCTGCTGGAGACGCCTCTTCCTCGTAGAGGAAGCTGTCGATTTCGTCTTCGTCGACGGGGTCACCGGACTCGGACGTCCCGGAGAGCCACCGTTCTCTCTCCTCCGCGGAGAGGCCGCCGAAGTCGTCGGATTTGCCGTCCCCGCTTTTCGACGACTCGCCCGGGTCCCGGAACGAATCGACGAGCGCCTCCCGGGACTCGAACTCCCGTTCGACGGCCCGCGCGATGACTTCCCGCTCAGTCACCTCCCGGCCCGTTTCGCGCGCTATCGTCTCGCGGAGCGTCCGGAGCCGTTCGAGCGTCCGCTCGTCGACGGGGACCGACGCCATACCCGGTGATTGCTCGTTCTCCCGGATAAACTTCGTGGCGACCCGTCGAAGACCCCGGCGCGAGAACGGGACCGGCTCAGACGCCGCGACCCCGACACCGTTTAGCCGCTCTCGCCCCTGGCAGCGGTATGGAGGTCGCCATCGTCACCGTCGGCGACGAACTGCTCGCCGGCGAGACGGAGAACGGGAACGCGACGTGGCTGGCCCGCCAGGTCACCGAACGGGGCGGGACGGTCGCGCGGATCCTGACGGTGCCGGACGACCGGGCGGTCGTCGCCCGCTGGGTCGCCGAGTTCGCCGACGCGTTCGACGCCGTCGTCGTGACCGGCGGCCTCGGCGACACGCCGGACGACGTGACCCTGGAGGCGGTCGCGGACGCGTTCGAGCGCGAGCTGACGGTCCAGCCGGCGGTCCGCGAGCGCGTCGCGGAGAGGGCGCGGCGCTTCCGCGAGGCGGATCCGGACTACTACGAGCGCCACGACTTCGACCTGGACCTCGACGAGACGGCCGCGCTCCCGGCGGGCGCCCGCCCGCTCCAGACGGAGGCGAGCTTCAACCCCGGCTGCGTCGTCGAGAACGTCTACGTCTTTCCCGGGTTCCCCGAGGAGTTGCGCGTCATGTTCGACGCGGTGGCCGACGAGTTCGGCGGCGACGCCGTCTCGGCGTCGGTCCCCACCGCGACGCCGGAGGGCGCCCTGAAGGACGTCCTCGCCGGCGTCCGCGAGCGGTTCGACGTGGCGGTCGGGAGCTACCCCGCCCGCCGGGGCGAGCCCGGCCGCGTGAAGGTCGCCGGGACCGACCCCGACGAGGTCAAACGCGCCCGGGAGTGGGTAGCTGACCGCGTCGACGACCCGGAATAGGGGGACCGCGCCCGTCGACTGCAGTCAGCCGCTGGCGCGCTCGTGCCACTCGTCTTTGCGGTGGTCCCGGCGACGGACGGAGAACGGGTCGTGGGCGGCCGTCGAATCGGGGAACAGTTGAACGGAGGGAGGACAGGGAGTCGAACTGAAGGACCGTGGACAGTCGAGGGCGTCCAATTCAGGCGAGCGCGGGCGGCGCGTCGAACGCCCCGCGCTGCCAGGGACGTCGGCTACTCTCGGTTGTAGTCGTGACCGAGGCGGAGCGCGACGAAGTTCGCGACCACGAGGGCGCCGAAGAGGGGCGCGTGCTGTGCGGCGCTCCCGGTGGCCGCGAACCCGAGGAGGACGAAGGGGATCGTGACCGCCGCCCAGAACCCGGCTGCGCGGGCGGGACCGACGACGAGGGATGCGAACTGCTGTGCGCCGATGCGGGAACGAACGGAGGGCGACCGTTCGAGAGGGGAGGCGATGGACATTGGGCGTCACCTACTACCCCATTGCTCCCGTACCCCCATATAAAGGGACGACCGCTAGCGTGATTTTGCGCCGGTCGCTCCGGTGAAACGTTTCCCCCGCGTTCGGCCGGACGTTTCACCCCGTTTCACGAACGGTCGATACTCCGTTAGACGATTTATAACCGGACCTGAGACAATAACTCGCCTCCCCGGGATGGTCGGGCCGCGACCTCACTCCACGCGGACGGTGCGGGTCTCGACGAGGGGGGCGAGCGGCAGGTCCGGGAAGGCGACCTCGACGGCGAACTCGAGTTCGTCGGCGTCGCCGCCGAACACGCCGACCGGGAGCGTCGCCTCCCCCAGGTACCGGGCGCCGGTCGTCATCTCGACGCCGTTGACGGTCACCCGGAGGCCGGCGCGGGCGTCACCGCCGACGTTGCGGACGCGGACCTCGCGCATCGCGTTCGCGCCGCGGTCGATCGCGTCGGGGAAGTCGCCCCACTCCACGACGACGTTCGGCAGGTCGGCGGCGCTGTCGACCACGCGCTCGGCGACCCCGTCGCCGAGACCGGCGCTCACGAGTCCGTCGACGCCCGCCTCGCGCACGTCCGCTGGCGTCGTCAGCCCGTCCGCGGCGAGTTTGCCCGCCCGGCCCGATCCGACGCCGTCGATGGCCAGCAGGCCGACCGCGTCGGCGCTGACGCCGTGTTCGACCCTGGCCTCGATGCGGCGCGCGAGGTTCGCGGCCCGGGCGTCGGCGAACCGTTCGAGGAAGGCACGGAGCGCCGCGAGCAGTCGGAGGGCGTTCTGCCGGATCACCCACGCGTCGCTCTGGAGTTCGGTCGGGGTGGTCCCGCGCATCCCCGACCGGAGGATGGCGAGCACCTTGCGGGCGCCCGAGTCCAGTTCCGGCGTCTCGCCGAGGACGGCCGCGACGGCGTCCTGCTCGTCGGTTCGGGCGCTGACGCTGTCGAACTCGCCGGCGGTCGCGACCGCCCGCAGGACGGCGTCCTCGTCGACGCCGTCGCCCTCGGCGAGGTCCGCGAACGATTCGGCGGTGTCGAGCCCGAGGTAGAACTTCGAGGCGAGCCCGCCCTTCCGGGTCGCCGAGAGGGTCATCTCCTCGCGCTCGACGAACCCGCGGTCGACCAGCGAGCGCAGCGTCTCGCTGACCCGGTCGCGCAGGTCGCCCTCGGAGGCGTAGCGGTCGGGGGCGCTCCGCGCGCGGACGTAGTAGAAGGTCGTCTCCAGCCAGTCCATCACGTCGTCGATGTCGGCGATAGTGCCCAGGGCTATCTCGGCGTTGAGGTGGGCGTCCAGGTCCTCCGCGAGGCGGGACTCGATGTCCTTGCCGTCCCGGAGGAGGCGGCGGTACTTGTCGGCCTCCGAGCGGTCACAGACAACCCAGGCGTACCCCTTGTCGTCGTAGCCGGGCCGGCCCGCGCGCCCGAGCATCTGGAGGACGTCCAGCGGGCTCATGTCGACCTCGCCCTCCAGCGGGTCGTGGAGCTTCGTGTCGCGGATGACGACACACCGCGCGGGCAGGTTCACGCCCCACGCGAGCGTCGAGGTGGAGAAGAGCAACTGGATCTTGCCGGCCTTGAACCACGCCTCGACGCGGTCCTTGTCGGCTTTCGAGAGGCCGGCGTGGTGAAAGCCCACGCCGTCGAGCACGGACTGGCGGAGCGTGTCGTTCGAGAGCTCCGAGGCCTCGCTGTGGAAGTCGTAGTCGCCGCGGGCGCCGATGGGGACGTCCCGCTCGGCGAGTTCGTCGCGGGTCTTCTTGGCGGCCTGGACGGTGTCCTGGCGCGAGGAGACGAACACGAGCGCCTGGCCGCCGTCCCGGACGTGCGGTTCCGCGACGTCCAGCGCCCGGTAGAGCCGGCGGTACTTGTCCGCGAAGGCGTTCTCGCCGTGGCTGTAGGTCGTCACGTCGGCGTGCAGCGGCACCGGGCGGTACTCCTCGCCGAAGGCGAACGTGGCGTCCGCGGGCGCGTCGAGCCACTCGGCGACGTCCTCGACGTTGGGCATCGTCGCCGACAGCGCGACCACCCGCGGGGCACACAGCCGGCGGAGCCGCGAGACGGTCACCTCCAGGACCGACCCGCGCTTCTCGGAGTCCAGGAGGTGGACCTCGTCGATGACACAGCAGTCGACGTCCGTCACGAACGAGTACCGCGGCGAGTCGTGTTTCCGGGTCGCCGAGTCGGCCTTCTCGGGCGTCATCACGAGGATGTCCGCCCGCTCGGCGCGGCGCGGGTTGAGGTCGCGCTCGCCCGTGACGACGTACACCGAGTAGCCCAGGTCCTCGAAGCGCTCCCACTCGCGCTCCTTCTCGTTGGTGAGCGCCCGCAACGGCGCCAGGAAGAGCGCGGTCCCACCGGCGTCGAGCGTCCGGCAGATGGCCACCTCGGCGAGGGCCGTCTTGCCGCTCGCGGTCGGCGCGCTGACGACGACGTTCTCCTCGCCCAGCAGCGCCGGGAGCGCCTCCGTCTGCATCTCGTTGAACCGCTCGAAGGGGAAGGCGTCGGCGTACTCGGGGAGGACGTCCGAGACCGCCAGGTTCGTCTCGCCGTCGGCGTACCGTGACACGACAGGATCCGGGAGTCCCGCCGGCAAAGGCGTTTCTATGACCGCCGACGGACCGTCGGACGGGGACCGGGCCGGCCGGCACGGCGACAGCGCACGGTCGACGACCGGTCATCGCGACCGCGCGCTGGCGAAACCCCACCGGATCCGCCCCGACCCCGCTGTACGACCGTCCAGAAACCGACCGCGGAACAGCGGATCTTCTTGACGAAGTACGACCTTATATCGATAATATTCTACTATAATTTTGACGGTCGTGTACTTACACATGCGGATTTTCGTTGTTTTAAACTCAGGTGTTTATATAGTGGTATCCCGGACACTTCCCGCGTGAGCTCCGAAACGTTCGCGGCGGAAATTCAGAGATTAGTGGACGTTTCCGGAGTACACCGAACCCAACACAGAACGCACTCATGATGGATCCGACGATACTGCAAGCGACTCCGGCCGAACTGGAAACGGCGCTGAACAACACCTGGATACTGGTGGTTTCGTTCCTGATCTTCTTCATGCACGCCGGCTTCGCCATGCTGGAGGCGGGGCAGGTGCGCTCGAAGAACGTCTCGAACCAGCTCACGAAGAACCTGCTGACCTGGAGCGTCGGCGTGACGATGTTTTTCCTCGTCGGGGCCGGCGTCGACAGCCTCGTCGGGGGCGCCGGCTTCTCGCCGGCGTTTGCCGCCGACACCGCGGCGGACTGGGTCGGGTGGCTCTACGGCGCGGTCTTCGCGATGACCGCCGCGACGATCGTCTCCGGAGCGGTCGCCGGGCGCGCGAAGCTGCGCGCGTACGTCGGGTACACGTTCCTGCTGGCGGCGGTCATCTACCCGGTCGTCTCCGGCATGGCCTGGTACGACGCCGGCCTGCTCGGCGTCGACGGCGCGATCGGCTCCGCGATCGGCGCGCCCTTCGACGACTTCGCGGGCGGGACGGTCGTCCACGCGATGGGCGGCGTCGCCGGCCTCACCGCGGCGTGGGTGCTCGGCCCGCGCATCGGGCGGTTCAACGACGACGGGTCGGCGAACGTCATCCCCGGTCACTCGATGACCTTCGCCGTCCTCGGGACGCTCATGCTGGCCTTCGGCTGGTACGGGTTCAACGTCGGGACCGCCTCGGTCATGGTCGACGGCGCGTTCAACGGCGACCAGCTCGGTCGCGTCGCGATGGCGACGACGATCGCGATGGCCGCCGGCGCGATGGGCGCCGGGCTCGTCGCCTGGGGCAGGACCGGCAAGGTCGACACGCTGTACGTGGCCAACGGGCTGCTCGCGGGCCTGGTCGGCATCACGGCCATCCCTCACGCGTCGACCTGGTGGGGCGCGTTCCTCGTCGGCGGGCTCGCCGGCGGCCAGCTCCCGCTGGTCTTCTCGTTCGTCGAGAAGCGGCTGAACATCGACGACGTCTGCGCGGTCTTCCCCGTCCACGGGTCGGCCGGGGTCCTCGGGACCCTGCTGCTCCCGGTCGTCGTCGCACCGAGCTACCTCGCCGACGCGGGCGTGACCAGGGTACAGATGTTCCTCGCCCAGCTCGCCGGCGTCGTCGTCATCCTGGCCTGGACCGTCACCACGACCGCGCTCATCTGGGGTGTGTTCAAGGCGCTGGGCCAGGCTCGCGTCACCCCGAGCCACGAACAGGAAGGCCTCGACGTCAGCGAGCACGGCGTCGAGACCTACCCCGAGTTCGGCGGCGACGAGGGCGCGGTCGTCGCTGACGGCGGGATCCCCCACGACCCGGCCGTCCGCGGGAGCGACGACGACGCCGACGACGACCCGGAGAT
>JBDGST010000154.1:0-6421 GCA_042217365.1 Haloarculaceae archaeon | reverse complement strand
GACCGACGGCGGCGAGCCCAACGACGGCGAGATCAAGATGGTGACGGCGATCGTCCGGCCGGACAAGCTGAGCGACGTCAAGACGGCGCTGGCGGAGATCGGCGCCCCCTCGCTGACGGTGACGCGCGTGTCCGGTCGCGGGTCGCAGGCCGCCAAGAAGGGGCAGTGGCGCGGCGAGGAGTACGTCGTCGACCTGCTCCAGAAAGTCAAGATCGAGTGCGTCGTCGCCGACGTGCCGGCCGAGGACGTGGTCGACGCCATCCGGGAGGCCGCCCACACCGGCGAGCCCGGGGACGGCAAGATATTCGTCCTCCCGGTCGAGGGGGCGACCCAGGTCCGCACCGGCAAGACCGGGCGTGACGCGGTGTAGGCGGGTCGATCCCTCATGGTCGACGACATCGACAGACGGCTCGTCGCGGCGCTGCTCGCCGACGGGCGCGGGAGCGTCAGCGACGTGGCGAACGCGGCCGGCGTCTCCACCTCGACCGCCACGAAGCGCCTCCGGGAGCTCGAGGAGGAGGGCGTCATCGAGGGCTACCACGCGGAGGTCGACTACGCGGCGCTGGGCTACGAGATGACCGCCGTCTTCCGGCTGGACGTCGCGGGCGACGGGCTCGCCGACGTGGTCGCCGACCTCCGCGAGGCCGACCAGATGGTCGGCGTCTACGAGGTCACCGGTAGCGACGACGTCGTCGCTATCGGTAAGTTCGCCGACAGCGCAGACCTGAACGCCCAGATCAGGGAACTGCTCACCCGGGAACACGTCCGGTCGGCGTCGACCGACGTCGTCCTCGATACGGTCTGCGAGCACGACCCGCCCCCGGTCGGACCCGACGAGTAGCCGCCCTCGTCCGACGCCACGCCCGTCGTGGTTCTGCGTCCGGGGCCGGCCGTTGCGATACGGCTTCTCCCCGCTCATCCTTCGAACGGCGACCCCGACTGCGCTCTCCTCGCCAGCGACGGCCGCTCGACGGACGGACGCCCCTCCGATCTGTCCGTCTCACCCCGTCAGAACGTCCGCGATCGACGACGACTCGGGTTCCGGGAGGTCGAGGTCGAACCCCACGACGGCGCCGGTAGCCGCCGCGACCGCCGTCGCGAACTCGCTCGGTTCCGTGCAGACCGGAGCGTCGGCGAGAGCGGTCGTCTCGCTCCGGGGCACGGTTGCGTCGGCGGCCTCGATCCGCGACGCGGCGCCGGCGTCGCCGTCCCGGGGCGCGTCCCCGGTCGCGTTGACCACGACCGCGTCGGCGGCGGCCTCGACGTCCGCGAGACGGTCGCGCGTCCGGGGCAGCGCGTCCGCGCCCCGCTGGGCGTCGGGAACGACGAGGCCGACCCGGTCGGCGGCGGTCACCGCGGCGACGGACGGGTTCGTCGCGACCGGCGGCACGTCGACGAGGACGTGCTCGTATTCGCCGGCCGCGGTCGAGAGGCGCTCGGCGAGCCGGCGGGCGCACTCGCTGGTTTTCGCCCGCGCGAGACGTTCGAACGGCGCCCGCGCCGGCGCGACCGCCACGTGACCCGGGACGTTCAGGTCGAGGCCGACTGCCGCGGCGGTCAGCGGCCGCTCGCCGGTCACAGCGGCCGTCACGTCGGTCCCGATCCGGTCGGGTACGGCCGTCGCGAGCCCCTGGGTCGCGTACGCGGCGTCGACGACCAGCGCCGACCGGCCGTCGCGGGCGAGCGTCGCCCCGAATTCGAGCGCGAGCCTGGTCGTCCCCGCTCCCCCGACCGCCCCCACGAGCGCACTGAGTTGTCCACCGCTCATGGAGCGGGGTGGTCCCGCCTTCACTCAAAAACCTACGCGTCCGTCGGGAGTGCGGGCCGCCCTCGCTCCGGCGCGTCCGGGCGGACCGTCACCTCGACGCGTCCGGGCGGGCCGTCACTCCGGCGCGTCGGCGGCGATGTCGGCGGCGATGTCGTCGAGTTCGCCGTCCGAGAGGTCGGGGCGGGCGCCGAACATGCCGTGGATCGGGCCGCCGCCGTCGTCGCTGAACCGGGGGACGACGTGGCCGTGGACGTGGGGGACCTCCTGACCTGCGGCCTCGCCGTTGTTGAACGCGACGGTGGAGCCGTCGGCGTCGACGGCCGCCTCGACCGGGCCGACGAGGCCGTGGAGGGCCCCGAGCACGTCGCCAGCCAGGTCGCCGGGGAGGTCCTGGAGCGTCTCGTGGTGGGCCTTCGGGACGACGAGCGTGTGGCCCGGCGCGAGCGGGTTCGCGTCGAGAAAGGCCAGCGCGTCGTCGTCCTCGTACACTGTTCGACTGGGGATCTCGCCGTCGACGATGGCACAGAAGATGCAGTCGTCGCCTGAACTCATTGATGACACCTCGCTGGGTTCACTCGGGATATTGGCAGGCGGTCACAAGGGCGTGTCGGTCGCTCACGACTCCGACCCGGCGACGTCCCGGACCACCCGTCCGGACCACGAGCGGACGGTCGCGAGGCCGGGGTGGCCGTCGGCGTGCCAGGCGACGCTCGCCGCCGCGACCAGCAGGAGTTCGAACGCGAACTCGGGCGAGAAGTCGACCAGCGCGAAGTGGGCGAGGAAGCTCTGTTCGATCTCGTAGGCGGGGGGCGCCACGAGCGGCCACGCGAGGAACCGCGCGTGGTAGAAGTCCAGGGCGAGCAGCGGGTACAGCGCGTCCGTCAGGAGGTGCGAGAGGTAACCGACGGCGAACGCGCCGGCCAGCGGGCGCGCGTCCCGGCGGGCCGCGACCGCCCAGACGGCCGGCAGGACGAGCGCGGCGACCGGCAGGGAGTGGGCGAGCGACCGGCCGCTGGGCAACACCGAGAGCGTCCACGCGAGTGGCTTGTCGACGAGGTCCGGGACCTGGGTCGCGAACAGGGCGACCAGTACCGGCCAGTCACCGGGGGCCCGCCCGCTCCGGCCCCGAACGGCGAGGGTGTAGACCAGGTACCCGGCGGCGAGGTGTCCCCAGGGCCACATCACCGGGGTAGAGGGCGGTCGGATGGATAGGTGCTTCGGACTACCACGCCGTGAGCGCCTCGCGGCCGTGCGAGACGGTCAGGATGCCGAGGAACGCGAACACGCCGGAGAAGGCGGCGCCGGCCCCGAGGAAGAAGACCCACTGCATGCCGGCGTTTGACATGAGCCACCCGCCGGCCAGCGGCGCGAGGATCGACCCCGGCCGCCAGACGATGGACCGGACGCCGAAACTGGAGGCGACGCCCTGGCCCTTCCCCTCGTCGGCGAACAGCGCCATGCTCGCGGGCTCGCGGATGGAGTCGGCGACCCCGAGCAGGGCGTTCAGCGCCACGAGCGGGAGGAACGCCGGCGAGAGGTCGCCCAGTACCGGGAACGCCGCCGGCAGGCCGAGCGCGGACCCGATGGCCGGCGTGAACGGGACCACGACCGCGACCGCCCCGTAGAAGAGGCCGCCGAGGAACACGAACCGCGCGCGGCCGAAGCGGTCGGAGAGCCCGCCCATGTAGGGCTGGCTGAGCATGTTGGTGAACTTCTCCGTCGAGAGGACGACCGCGACGGCGGTCGCGCCGTAGGCCAGGCCGCCCCGCGAGGCGGCGACGCCGGCGAAGATCGGGACCCACGTCCGCACCAGCGTCACGGCCACCGCGTACTGGGCGCGGAAGCTCGTGATCGTGAGGATGCGCCGGTTCAGCGCGAGGTCCCTGAACGGGAAGCCGCGGACCGTCGTCTCGTCGGGCTCGACCCACAGCCAGACGGCGACGAAGGCCGCCGCCACCACCACCATCAGGAGGCCGAAGACGACGTCGAAGCCGAAGCTGTCGTAGAGGAAACCGGCCGAGAGCGACCCGCCGATCGCGGCCGCGAACCGCCAGGAGTTCGCGGTGCCGATGGTGTTGGCCCGCTCGGACTCGCGGGCCAGGTCGCCCACGAGCGCCAGGGCCAACAGCCCCGCGGCCGTCACCGCGATCCCCTGGAACCCGCGGACGAAGATGAACCCCCAGCTGGTCGAGACGAAGTTGAACCCGCCGTAGACGACCACGGCCAGCCCCAGCCCGCCGAGCAGCACCGTCCGCTTGTCGAAGCGGTCGCCCGCCCACGCGATGGGGACGACCGCGACCGCCTGCGCGAGGGTCAGCCCCGTCGCGAACATCCCCAGGACGAGCCCCTCCGGGTCGAGGATGTCGATGAACGTCGGCAGCAGCGTCAGCAGGGTCACGAAGCCGAACGAGTTCGCGAAGCGCGTGAAGTACAGCGCGCGCAACTGTTTCGTCGTGTCTGTCACTCTGTCTCGGCGTCTCTCCCGGGGGAAGATTACTACGGCGGTCCGAGAAGTGCTTGCCGGATCCGCCGGACGCGATACGGCCGGACGGGCGTGCGACTGCCGGCCGTCACTCCGACCGGGACAGTTCTGCCCGGTCGCCAACCGGATCGAACGACGTGGCGACCAGGTACACCGCCCCGACCAGGACGAGCGCGCCGCCGGCGAACAGGACCGGCCGCCACAGCCCCTCCACCTCGGGGACGGCGGTCATCATGACCACGCCGGCCATCAGCGCGGCGACCCCGCCGTTTCGAGCGAACGTGACGGAGACGTCGCCGGCGCCGGAGACCGTCTCTCGCACGACGAGCCCGAACGCGACCGTGGCCACGAGCCCGCCCGCCAGCGCCGCGAAGAAGGCCGCCGCCGCGAGATCGGCCGCCGGTGGGCTCTGCGTCGCCCCCCACGCGGCGGCGGCGACCACGAGGAGCGCCCCCACGAGCGCCCCGCCGTTTCCGAGCAGTTCGACCCGTGACGCGTCCCCCTGTGCGGTCATGGTCGTCCCGGCGATAGACACGTACAGAACTTGTTACTTTTGGATCCGGCGTCGCACCCTCTCCGGACACCCGGACGGTTCGGCGCGTCTCCGGCCGTTCGACCAGTCCGGCGCGTCCCCGACCGGTCGATCACTCCGACGCGTCGGCCGCCGCGAGTTCCTCGATCGCTAGCTCCACCTCGACGCCCTCGACGTCCCACGTCTTGCGGTAGCCGTCTCCGACGGGGCCGAGTTCGGCGGCGCGGACCTCCTCGGCGACGAGGTCTTCGCGGTCGGCGACGAGGGTCGCCACGCGGTCGTCCGCGACGCTGTATTCGAGGCGGATCTCGGCGTCCATCGCCAGGTCGAGGTCCTTGCGCATCTGCTGGACGCGGCGGATCACCTCGCGGGCGTACCCCTCGCGCTCGATGTCCTCGGTGAGCGTCGTGTCGACGTAGACGACGCCCTCGCTGTCCAGCGCCCGGAACGCCGAGCCCGCGACGCCGTCGGGGGTGTGGCGGACGAACTCGACCATCTCCTCGTCGAGTTCGACGGGCCCCTCGACGGCGTCGGCGACGGCGGCCTCCAGCGCCTCGACGGTGGGTTCGGCGACGCGGGCCTCGTTGAGCGCCTCCATGACTGCGGCGGCGTCCTCGCCGAACTCCGGGCCGAGCAGGCTCATGTCGGCCTCCGCGGCGTAGGTGAGTTCCGCCCACTCGGCGTCCGGTTCGACCACCTCGACCGCGCGGGCGTTCAGCCGGTCCGCGAGCAGGTCCTCGCGGACGGCGACGGTCCCGGCCACGTCGCCGTCGCCCTCGTCGACGTCGACGACGACGCGCTTGACGGGCCACCTGAGCTTGCGCTCGGCCTGCTGGCGGGCGTTCGACCCCGCCTCCTCGATGGCGCGGACGGCCGCGACGTCCTCCTCGAGGCCGACCCGCCGGAACTCGTCGTCGGGGTCGGGCCAGTCGCACATGTGGACCGTCGGGTGGCCCGCCTCGCCCGTGAGCGCGGCGTACACCTCCTCGGCGACGAACGGGGCGAAGGGGGCGAACAGCGCCGCGGCCTCTTCGAGGACCGTGTAGAGGGTCGCGTAGGCGGCCCGCTTCGAGGGGGAGTCGTCCTCCTCCCACATGCGCTCGCGGACCTCCTGGACGTAGAAGCGGGAGACGTCCTCGACGACGAACTCGAGGAGCTCGTCGACGGCCTTGTCGTTCTCGTAGGCGTCCATGTGCTCGGTCATCGCCGCCTCGACGCTCTGGAGGCGCGAGAGCACCCACCGATCGAGCAGTTCGAGGTCGTCGGCGACGTCCGCCAGCGCGGTCGCGTCGGGGGAGAACCCGTCCATCCGCATGTACGGCAGCGGGAAGCGCGCGACGTTCCAGAGGATGTTGAGCCGGCGGGCCATCTCCTCGGTCTCCTCCCAGGAGAAGTTCATGTCCTCGCCCTGGGCCGTGACCGACAGCAGGAACAGCCGCATCGGGTCGACGCCGTACTCGTCGATGACCTCGTGGGGGTCAATGAAGATGTCCTTGGACTTGGACATCGAGCGGCCGTCGGGCATGTTGGCGAACCCGTGCATCAGCACCGTCTCGTAGGGTATCTCCCCGAGCGCGGCCGTGCCCATGCCGAGTTGCGACCAGAACCACCCGCGGGTCTGGTCGTGGGCCTCCATGAT
>JBDGST010000137.1:17795-18866 GCA_042217365.1 Haloarculaceae archaeon | reverse complement strand
TCCCGAGGTCCTTCCCCGTCCGGAGCGCGTGGTCGATGCCCTCGTAGGTACCGACGATCACGTCGGCGCCGGGGTCGAAGCGGCCGCCGCCGTCGTTGATGCGGCTGGCACCCACGCGCAGCGAGACGTCGACCATGTCGCCGTAGCGCTCCTCGAAGGCCTCGTGTTTCTGGTTGGCCAGCGCGACCAGCGGGACGAGAAAGAGCATCTTCCCCTTCCCGTTGAGCACGCGGTCGATGCCGGCCATCTCGCCGACGAGCGTCTTCCCGGTCGCGGTGGCGCTCACCACGAGCTGGTCGCGCCCCTCCGTGACGCCGTTCTCGACGGCGAGGCTCTGGACCGGGAGCAGCTCGTCGAACCGCCCCTCCAGGTACTCCTGCATGCCCGGGTGGAGGTTCAGCGAGTCGACGGGGACGGGGTCGACCTCGTCGACGGTCGCGGATATCTCGTCGAACTTCGTGAGGTCGGGGTCCAGATCGCCCTTCAGGAGGTTCGTGACGCGGTCCAGATCCTGCACCTCCGTGAGGAGGTCGTAGAGGCGTTCGCGGGCGTTCCCGCCCACCTCGCCGTGGTAGGCGAGCTCCCGGTCGAGTTCCGCGGCGGCGCAGTCGGGGCAGATGTGCTCGCCGTCGGTCTCGATGGCCGTCTCGGACGTGATCGGCGAGTATCGCCCCTCGCCCGCGCAGTACCGGCAGGTCCGGACGACTTTCGCGTCCAGCTGGTAGGCGTCGAGCATCTCCCGGATCCGGTCGCGCATCCGCGGCGTGGTCTGCTGGGAGACGCGGATGCGGCCGGCCCGGCGCGCGAGTTCGAGGAACGCGTCCGGGGGCCGGGGCTCCTCGTCGGCCCCGCGCTTGACCCGGAGCCGGGCGGGACGCGGCCCGGCGTCGGTCTCTTTCAGTTCGAGTATCGCGTGGAGCCGCCGCTGCCCGTCCGACGTGACCGCGACGCGCACGTCCTCGCCCTCGCCGTGACAGAACAGGGTGTCGACCTGCCCGACCTGCCGTGACACACCCCACTCTCGGGGCCTGCGGTATTTCAGCGGTTCGGACTGGGGTCGCGTTCCGCTCG
>JBDGST010000137.1:0-17695 GCA_042217365.1 Haloarculaceae archaeon | reverse complement strand
GTTCGGACTGGGGTCGCGTTCCGCTCGGGTCGGGCGCCGGGTCGACTGCTCGCCCGCGACCGACGGTTTTTCCCCCCGGCCACCCTCCTGGCGAACGAACCCGAATGCGACCGACCGACGGACGCACGCGAACCGAACGGATCGACGCTCGCGACGCGCGGGGACCGCGATGACCCGGATCGGCGTCGACATCGGCGGCACGTTCACGGACGTCGTCGCCGTCGAGGACGGACGCCTGCGCGGGGCGAAGACGCCGAGCACGCCCGACCGGCCCGACGACGCGGTCGTCGACGGCCTCGGGCGCGCCCGGGAGGCGGGGGTCGACGTGGACGCGACGACGTTCCTCGGGCACGGCACGACCGTCGCGACCAACGCCGTCCTCGAGGGCGACCTCGCGCGGACCGCGCTCGTGACGACCGAGGGGTTCCGCGACGTGCTGGCGATCGGCCGCCAGGACCGCCCCGACCTCTACGACCTCGACTTCGAGCGGCCGGCGCCGCTGGTCCCCCGCGACCGGCGCCTGACCGTCCCCGAGCGGGTCGGCCCCGACGGCGAAGTACTCGAACCGCTCGACGAGGCGGACACGGCGGACCTCGTCGACCGCCTGCCCGACGTCGAGGCGGTCGCCGTCGCCACCCTGTTCTCGTTTCGCAACCCGGCTCACGAGCGGGCGATCCGCGAGGCCCTCAGTGAGGCGGACGCGGACGTCGCCGTCTCGCTCTCCTCGGCGGTACTGCCCGAGTTCCGCGAGTACGAGCGGACGGCGACGACGGCGCTGAACGCCGCGCTGAAGCCGCGCCTCGACGCCTACCTCGGCCGGCTCGCCCGCCGCACCGGCGAGGCGGGGGTCGACGCGGACCCGGTCGTGATGCAGTCCCACGGCGGGCTCACGAGCGCCGACGCGGCCCGCGAAACGCCGGTCAACACGGTCCTCTCGGGCCCGGCAGCGGGCGTGCGGGGCGCCCAGTACCTCGCGGAGGCGGCCGGTCACGAGGACGTCCTGACGATGGACATGGGCGGGACGAGCACCGACGTCGCGCTCGTCGACGGCGGGGAGCCGTCCCGCTCGACCGACTGGGAGATAGCCGGCTACCCGCTGGGCGTCCCGACGATAGACGTCCACACGATCGGCGCCGGCGGCGGGTCGGTCGCCCGGATCGACGAGGGCGGCGCGCTCCGGGTCGGGCCGGAGTCGGCCGGCGCGGACCCCGGGCCCGCCGCGTACGGCCGCGGCGGGACCCGCCCAACGGTGACCGACGCGCACGTCGTCCTCGGGCGGATCCACCCCGACTACCCGCTCGGCGGCGACCTCTCGGTGGACGTGGCCGCCGCCGAGGCGGCGGTCGAACGCGCGGTCGCCGACCCGCTCGGCCGGTCCGTCCGCGAGGCCGCCCGCGGGATCCTCGACGTCGCGCGGGCGAACATGGAGCGCGCACTCAGGGTCGTCAGCGTCGAGCGCGGGTACGACCCCCGCTCGTTCGCGCTGGTCGCCTTCGGCGGCGCCGGCCCGCTACACGCCCCCGCGCTCGCCGAGCGCCTCTCGGTCCCGACGGTCCTCGTCCCGCGACTCGCGGGCGTGCTCTCGGCGCTCGGCCTGCTGACCTCGGACATCGAACACACGTACGTGACCGCCGTCGTCGAACCGCTGGCCGACGTCTCGCCCGCCGACCTGGCCGACCGGTTCGCCGACCTCGCCGCGGCGGGCCGCGAGACGCTCGCCGACGAAGGGGTCGACTCCGACGCGATGTCCTTCGAGCGGTCGCTCGACCTGCGCTACGAGGGGCAGTCGTACTCGCTGAACGTCCCACTCGACGACGCCGACCTCACGGCGGACGCGCTCGCGGCCGCCGCCGAGCGCTTCCACGAGCGCCACGACGCCCAGTACGGTCACGCCGACCCCGACGAACCGGTCGAGGTAGTCAACGCCCGCGTCAGGGCCGTCGGCGCCATCCCGGCGGTCGACGTGCGCGTCGACGTCGCGGGCTCCGTCGACGACGCGGTCCTGGGCGAGCGCCCCGTCGGGTTCGGCGACGAGACCCGCGAAACGACCGTCTACGACCACGAACGGCTCCCGCCCGGCGGCGAGTTCGACGGGCCCGCGGTGGTCCAGGCCGCCGAAGCGACGACGGTCGTCCACCCCGGCCAGTCCGTCTCGGTCGACGAGCGCGGGACGCTCCACGTGAGGACCGACCCATGACTCGCGACCACCGCGATGATCGGGCGAGAGAGGAGGGTGAGGGGGCCGACACGGAGAGCGACGGTCACGACGACCGGGCGAGCGGCGACAGCGATGGGGTCGCCGACGTGGATTCCGCCGACAGCGGCGACCCGGGGGTCGACCCGGTGACGCTCGAAGTGCTCCGGAACGCCTTCGCCTCCGTGGCCGAGGAGATGAGTGCGAACCTCGTCCGGACGAGCTACTCCCCGAACATCAAGGAGCGCGAGGACGCCTCCTCCGCGGTGTTCGACGCCCGGGGGCGAATGCTCGCACAGGCGGAGAACATCCCGGTCCACCTCGGCGCGATGCCCCACTCCGTCCGGACGGTGGTCGATGCCTTCGAAGGCGACTGGGTGCCGGGGGACACGGCGATCCACAACTCGCCGTTCAGCGGCGGCGCGCACCTGCCCGACGTCACCTTCGTCAGCCCGGTGTTCGTCGACGGCGAGGTCGTGGCGTACGTCGCCAACCGCGCCCACCACGCCGACGTGGGCGGCGCGCGCGCCGGCAGCGTCGCCGCGGACGCGACCAGCGTCTACGCCGAGGGGATCCAGATCCCGCCGGTCAAACTGTTCGAGGGCGGCGACCCCGTCGACGCGGTGTTCGCCCTGCTCACGGAGAACGTCCGCACGCCCGAGGAGCGGGCGGGCGACCTGCGCGCCCAGCAGGCCGCCAACGAGACGGGCCGGCGGCGCTTTCGCGACCTCGTCGACGACCACGGGCGGGACGTGGTGGCGGCCGCGGCCGACCGCGTCCTCGACTACAGCGAGCGGCGGATGCGCGCGGAGGTGCGGGACCTGGCCGACGGCGCCTACGAGTTCCGGGACGTCCTCGACGGCGACGGCGCGGGCGCGACGGACGTCACCGTCGCCGCCGAGGTGGCGGTCAACGGGGACTCGGTCGCGGTGGACTTCGGGGGCTCGGCCGGCCAGGTCGCCGGGCCGGTGAACGCGCCGCTGGCGGTCACGACCAGCGCCGCCTACTACGCGCTCCGGGCGGTGACCGACCCCGATATCCCGCCCAATCAGGGGTGTTACCGGCCGTTTTCCGTCTCGGCGCCCGAGGGGTCGGTCGTCAGCGCGCGCAGGCCCGCGGCGGTCGTCGGCGGCAACCTGGAGACCTCCCAGCGGGTCGTCGACGTCGTCCTGGGCGCGATGGCCGAGGCGGACGTCCGGCCGATCGCCGCCGCGGCCAACGGTTCGATGAACAACGTCACCTTCGGGAGCGCGGGCGGCGGGGACCCCTACACCTTCTACGAGACCGTCGGCGGCGGGTACGGCGCCCGCCCGGGGCGCGACGGCGTCGACGGCGTCCACGCCCACATGACGAACACGAAGAACACGCCCGTGGAGGCGCTGGAACTGGCCTACCCGCTCCGCGTCGAGCGCTACGAACTCCGGCCCGACACCGGCGGCGCCGGCCGCCGCCGGGGCGGGCTCGGGATCCGCAGGGACGTCCGCGTGCTCGGCCACGACGCCGAGTTCTCCCTGCTGGCCGACCGGCGCCGCAACCGGCCCTACGGCCTCGATGGCGGCGACCCCGGCGCGCCCGGCGACGACCGCGTCGTCGTCGACGGCGAGGAACAGCCGATCGACGGGATGGTCACCCTGACCCTGGGCGACGGCGACCTCGTGAGCGTCCGCACGCCCGGCGGCGGCGGGTTCGGGCCCCCCGAGGAGCGGCCGGTCGAGGCCGTCGAGCGCGACGTCGAACAGGGCCGGATCACGCCCGAGCACGCCGCCGAGCACTACCCGCAGTACGAGGAAGACTGAGGGAGACTCGTCGCCGGTCGGCGGTCCGACGACCCTCGACCGGGCGGGGCGTCACTCCTCGACGAGTTCGATGGCGTCGTCGCCCGTCGGGACCGCACAGATAAACGAGCCCGCGGTCTCGCCGTCGTTGCGGTACCAGTGGACCGCGCCCGCCGGGATGTGCAGGGCGTCGCCCGGGCCAACCTCGTACTCCTCGCCGTCGACGCCGACGACGTACTCCCCCTCCAGGACGTACTGTTCGTGTTCGACCTCGTTGGTGTGTCTTGGGACCTCGGCGCCCGGTTCGAGCGTGAACCGCCGGACCGCCAGGTTCGGGGCGCCGTGCTCCTCGCCGACCAGCACCGCTTTCGAGAGGCCGTCGGCGGCGTCGACCGGTTCGGCCGTGATCTCCTCGGCGCGGCGCACGAGCGGGGCGTCGGTCACTGGGTCGCTCATGCGCGAGCGTACGACCCCCGGGACCAAGACCCTGGCCCCGCGGCGGGCGGGAGCCGCGGGCGGTCGGAAGAACGGTCGTGCGAATCCGGTTCGACGAGGGCCAGAACGACGGGGGCATCCGACGGAGGGAGCGCGGGAACGGTCGGTCGGCCGGGCCGTCAGTCCAGGCAGATGTAGGTCTTCGTGTCGACGACGCCCTCGAGGTCGCGCAGTTCCGTCGCGACCTCGTGCATCAGGTCGTACACCTCCTCGCGGACCGCCTCCGCGACGATGTCGTACTGTCCCGCGACGATGTGTGCTTCCTCGACGCCGTCGACCGCGCGGATCGACGCCAGTAGCTCCTCGGACTTCCCGGCCGTCGTCTTCACCATGATGAACGCCCGCACCATCGTGGTCCGTGGTACTGTTCCACACGGCAAAAACCTTCCCCCGACGCGACCCACCCCGATGGAAGGTACCTTTATCCCGTTCGCATGGCATACTGTGACACATGCGATTCGTCATCGTGGGTGCCGGACGCGTCGGGCTGCGGACCGCCCGGGCACTCGAAGAGAGCGGCCACGACGTGGTCCTCATCGAGCGGGAGGACTCGCGCGTCGAACGGGCCCGCTCCGAGGGGTACGAGGTGATCGAGGGCGACGCGACGGCCGAGGAGGTGTTGCTGTCGGCCGACCTGGAGGACGCGGCGGCGCTCGGGGCGCTGACCGGCGACCTCTCGACGAACTTCGTCGCCTGCATGGTCGCCAAGCACTTCGGCTGCCGGACCGTCATGCGCATCGACGAGGACTACCGCGAGGAGATATACCGGAAGTACGCCTCCGACGTCGACGAGGTCATCTACCCGGAGCGGCTGGGCGCCATCGTCACCAAGAACGCGCTGCTCGGGGGGAACATCCGCGCGGTCGCCGACATCGCCCAGAATCTCCAGCTCGTCGAACTCACCGTCACCGCCGAGTCGCCGATGCGAGGGTACACGCTCAGCGAGCTCGAACTCCCGGCGGACACCGAACTGCTCGCGTTCGGCAAGGCCGACGACCCGCTCGCCATCCCGACGCCGGACGAGTCGCTCGAAGTCGGCGACCGGCTGGCGATCCTCTCGCACTTCGAGAAGCTCGACGACGTCCGACAGATCGTCGTCGGCGACGCGAAGACCGTCAGGGGGGGCGCCTGACCGATGGTCCGCGCGTACGTCATGGTCAAGGCACACACCGGCGAGGCCGACCGCCTCAAGGAGGCGATCCAGACGGTCGACGGCGTCGAGTCGGCGTACATCGTCGCCGGCGACGTCGACCTGATCGCCACGGTCGACGTCCCCGACACCGCCGAGGTCAAGTCCGTCGCGGCCACTCACGTCCAGAACATCGACGGCGTCGAAGACACCCAGACCTACGTCGCGATGGACTGATACGGACCGTTGTGATTCGTTCCCTCCGTGGCGAATGGGACGAACGGTTCGGCCGTGAACCAGGCACACGTCGGATACCACCCCGAACAGAGGGACAACGGTCCGTATGAGACGGACCTCGGATTCTGATAGCGAGCCCTTCACGATGGCTTCTACAAGAGCGTCTTCGATTTCTATGTGCAGTCTTCCCGGAACCGATACCCTGGCCTGAAAGAACTACGAACCCGAAAGAGAGAGTTCGTAGTCGTCAAACTCGCCGTCACGTTCCCGGAACGCGACGTGGTCCGTCTTGTTGCCCCCGAAGTAGACGTCCGCTTCGATCCTGTCGGTTCGCATCGGCTGGCCGGTCAGCACGGCCGTGTCGGCCCCGGAGAGGTCGGCCTCGACGAACAGTATCGTCTCGGCATCGGGGCCACCGAACCACCGCCAGGTCCGCGACCCGTCGCTCGAGGGTCCGTAGGCCCCTGCCAGGTAGAGCAGTTCATCCTCGGCCGAGCCCACGTCGAACGAGACAATTGTCTCCTCGCCGTCCCGGAACTCGAGTCGCCCGGTCATGAAGGCGAGTTCGCGATGGTCGTTGCTGTCAGGATTGACTCTGGCGGGGACGATAGTCTCGTCGAAGACTAGGCGCAAGCGCTTACCGGTCGGCTCAAAGCCCGGAGAACTGATTGTAGCCAGGCGATCCCGGGTCAGTTTCAGGTAGGCCGTCCCGTACTCCTCGTCGGGTTCGATCTGAGTGTTCTCGTACCACTCGTTGAACGAGGTCACGAGTACCGACTCGGCGGCCTCGAGGTGCGGACGAACCTGCTCACAGACTTGCTCGTAGCGGTCCGGCGACGCCGAGAGCACGGGGTTGTCTTCGCGGATGGACGCCGGGAGGCCGGTGTCGTTGAATCCTGGGATGAGGACGGGCACGTAGTCGAGGTCGGCGGTTTCTGCCCCCAGATGCAGTACCTTCAGCCCCTGCTCGTAGTTGTCGTGGAAGACCTGTTCGATGTCCGGCCGGGGACTGTAAGCGCTGTAGCTGGTCACGGCGTCGGCGACATCGATAACTGGGTAGGAGATTGGGGGATCACCGAACGGGAGGTCCGCTAGGACGTACAGGTCTGTTTCGAGGTCGGCTGTCGCCTCCGCGAACGCTCCCGCGACGTCGCCCTGGAGTGTCTGTGCGATATAGAAAAACACCACTGGTCGGCCATCCACGCGCCGATAGTTGTCCCGCGCGAAGTAGTTATCAGCGATGTACGTCAGGTCGTTCGCCAGGCGGTCGCGCGCCTCCTGCCTGTCGAGGTCGTAGTTGAATTCTTCGAGGCGGCCTTTCGTCTCGTAGAGGATCGAGAATGAAAGGTGTTCGAACTGTTCGGCGTTCGAGAGTGTCCCTCTGAGTGCCCGGTCGGAATCGGAGTTCGGCCCCCACCAGCTGACCGACCACCAGCGGACGCCGTGTTCGACGCTCCACTTGATGTGCTGGTCAACGACTGACCGGTCGTCGGAAGCGTACTCGCCGAGGACGGGTGTCGAAACGGTGCGCTCAGTCCAGTTTTCGTGGCCGGGATTCATTTCGTACCAGGGGTAGTAATGGGCGCCGACCAGTCGATTTGTCTCGATAGGGTCGATGAAGATAGGGACGTGGTCCGTCTCCCTGTGCTCGGCGAACTCGTTGCTGTCGGCGTCGGTTACGGTCACAGTAACCTGGTAGGACCGTCCCCCGGTGACCGAGAGGTCGGCATCCAGGGTGTACGCACCCGCGCCACCAGCGTCGAACCGGGCAGTCTTCTCGCCAGCACTGACCTCCACGGCCGCGACCCCGCGAGCGGCGGTGACTCGCCCCGACACCCGGAGGTGCATCGCCGTGTCGCCTTCGGCGACGGTGGTGTCGAAGCGGATCGTCGCAGCGGGCGTGGCCGTCGGCGTCACAGTTTCGTCGTCGGTGACGGTGGTGCCAAAGCGGGTTGTCGTAGTAGGCGTGGCCGTCGTCGGCCTACCCGTCGGCGTCACTGGCTTCGCTTGGTCGGTCGTGCTCGGTATTGATTTGGTTGTGTTCGTCTTTTCCTCAGAGGACAGTCCCTGACAGCCACTGAGGCCAACCGCGCCGGTCAGCCCCAGCGCCCGGAGGAACGCACGACGGGGCACCCCGTCCATGAATTTTTGAACCACACATTTGTTATTCAATCTTCCGAACGGTTGCATTAACTCCTGCGTTCGCCACGTGTCGCTGGGAAACGGTCTCGGAAAGGGATCCGCTCTGGATGCAGCGCGGCCCCCGAAACCTACCACGGTTTGCGGGTTTCAACGATCCCGTACCCCAGAGTGTCGTCGCCGGATCAGTCAGTCCGGAACGCCCGGTCGCCGGCGTCGCCGAGGCCGGGCACGATGTAGCCGTCGTCGTCCAGGTGGTCGTCGATGGCGACGGTCAGGAGGTCCGCGTTCGGGTAGGCCTCGTCGACGCGGACGAGGCCGTCGGGCGCGCTGACCGCCGAGAGGACGAACAGGTGTTCCGGGTCCGGGGCGTCGGCGAGCAACTTCTCCAGCACCGCGCACATGGTGCTGCCGGTCGCGAGCATCGGGTCGGCGACGATCACCGTGTCCGCTTCCCGGATCTCGGGGAGTTTCACGTAGTCGATGGAGATGGGGAACGCGCCCTCGTCGTCCATCCCGGCCGCCTCGTCGCGGCTGGCCGAGATGACGCCCTGCCGGGCGCGCGGGAACGCCTTCAGCAGCCCCTCGACGAACGGCGTCGCCGCCCGGAGCACGTTCACGATGACCACGTCGTCGAGGCCCTTGACGCGCTCGCCCATCGTCTCCGTGAGCGGCGTCTCGACCGAGACGTACTCCGTCTCCATCTCCCCGTCGATGATCTCGTAGCCGCAGATCCGCCCGAGCTTGACCAGCCCCTTCCGGAACTCGACCTGTTCGGTGTCCACGTCCCGCAACTGGGTCAGCACGTCCCTCGCGAGCGCGTGCGTGACCACCTTCGCGTCGCCGCGGTCTTCGATCGTCATGTGCGCCCGTGGGACCGGCCCCGTCAAATATCCACCTGTCCGCGCCCGGGAGCGCCGTCGACCGTCTCCCTGCCCGCGTCGGGGAGCCCCCGAAGTTCTTCACGGTCCCCGGGCGTAGGCTCGGCCATGGCCGCGTCAGACGCCCCGGATTCTCCGGCCCCGGTCCCGGTCCCAGTCCCGGTCTCCAACGAGGCCGTCGCGCGCACCTACGACGCCGCGAGCGTCGCCTACGACTACCTCGTCGCGCCGCTCGAACGGCCCGAGCGGCTCCTCGGGACGGTCCTGCTGGACCTCGAACGCGGCGAGCGGGTCTGTGACCTGGGCTGTGGGCCCGGCCACGCGCTCCCCCGGTTCGTCGACTGCGTCGGCGAGGAGGGCGCGGTGTTCGGCCTCGACGCGGCGCCGGGAATGCTCGCCCGCGCCGCCCGGCGCGTCCGGCGGGCCGGCGCCGCCGACCGCGTGACGCTCCTGGTCGGCGACGCTCGCCGACTCCCCTTCGCCGACGGTAGCCTCGACGCCGTCTTCCTCGCGGAGACGCTCGAACTGTTCGCCGACCCCGACGCCGAGCGGGCGCTGGCGGAGATCCGGCGGGCCCTCGGTCCGGACGGCCGACTCTGCGTGACGAGCATGGACCTGACCGGTCGCGAGGACACCGCCTTCGTCCGCGGGTACGAGTGGGCGTACCGCCACGTCCCGGGCGTCGACCGCCTGGGCTGTCGCCCGATCCCGGTCGCGGCGACGCTCCGTCGGGCCGGATTCCGCGTCGACGCCGTCGAGCGCGGGACCCGCCTCGGCGTCTGGCCGACGACGGTGGCGCTCGCTCGCCCGTCGACGGCGGACACCCCGGAGAGCGGACCCGGGCCCTGACGGTCCCGGCAACGGGGACCGTTCCCGTAAACGGTCGACAGACTAACGTGTCGTCACCGTGAGGACCGCCGCATGTACGAGCGGATCCTGGTCCCGACCGACGGGAGCGACCCGAGCGAGACGGCGGTCGAACACGCGGTCGACATCGCGTCCCAGTACGGCGGGACGGTCGACGCGCTGTTCGTCGTCGACGAGTCCTACCCCGCGGTCGCACACTGGGACATGTACGTCGACCGGGAGGAGGACGCCGGCGAGGGGGCGCTCGACGTCGCCGTCGCGGCCTGCGAGGACGCCGGCGTCGCGGTCGAGCGCCACCTCCGTCGCGGGAAGCCCCACGAGGAGATCATCGACGCCGCAGACGACTACGGGACCGACCTGATCGTGATGGGGACCCACGGCCGGACCGGGCTGGACCGGTTCGCCAGCACGGGCAGCGTCACCGAGCGCGTCGTCCGCCTGACGACGGTCCCGGTCCTCGTCGTCGGCGGCGCGCGAGCCGCGGCGGAGGCGTAACTTGCTCCGCGGGCGGACCGATCAGTCGTCGAACGCTTCGACGCCGAGTTCCCCCAGGAGCGTCCGCGCGGCCGCGGCCGAGGACTCGGGGCCGCGCGCGGTGATCAGGTCGCCGTCGACGGCGACGCTCACGTCCTCGTCGAGTTCGGCGTCCCAGTCCGCGCCCGCGGACTTCACCTCGTCTTCGACCCAGTAGGGGAGCTTCCGGCCGTCGGGCATCAGGTCGTGTTCGTCGACGATGCCTTCCTCCCACTCGTTCGGGAACCCGGTCACCTCGCGGCCCTCGACCAGGAACGCGCCGGCGTCTGCGTCGCCGGTCGCCGCCGGGCCGCTGCGCGTGAACGCGAGGATGCCGACCGCGTGACAGACGACCAGCGCCACCCCCTCGTCGCCCCCGACCGCTTCCCGGAGGAGCGCCCGGGCGTGGCGGTCCTGGTTGACGTCCCACTCCGTGCCGTGCCCGCCCGGGAAGACGACCGCGTCGTGGTCCGACGCGGACACGTCTGCGATCCGCTCGGGGTCGTTCAGCCCCTCGTGGGCTTCGTGGACCTCGCGGACGCGCTCGGCGGTTTCCTCGCCGACGTTCTCGGGGTCGACCGACCGCTCGTCGACGACCGGCGGGCCGCCCGTCGGCGTGGCGACGGTCGCGTCGACGCCCGCGCTCTCGAGTGTGGTGAGCGGCTCGATACACTCCTCTCCCCAGTAGCCGTGCTCGCTGACGACGAACAGTGCCGATGGCATCGCACGCGACGTTTCGGGGGCGAGACGCCTAACTGTGTGGGGTGGTCACACGCGGCGCGCTGCCCGTTCCGGGCTCGATAGTCGGATCGTGGCGCGGTCACCCCCTGAGGACGAACACCCAGGTCGCGACGAACAGGAACAGCGTCGCGACGCCGACGTTCGTCCAGGAGAACTCCCCGAGGCCGACGAACGACAGCCCCCAGACGACGACGGTACTGAACAGAAACGAGAGGACCGCGTTCATGACCGTCAGCACGCGCGGGTCGCCCTGGCTCGCCATGTGGGTCTCGGCGTCGCCCGTGGTCTTAGCGTTTGGGTCCGTGTCCGGGTCCGGGCCGACGGGGGTCGCCCTCCCGGCCGGACGGCGACCGGTTCCCGGTCGACGCCGGGACCGATCGCCGGCGGGCCAGCCGTCGCCGAGACGCACGTTTCCGGCCCGCACGGCCCTTTGCGAAGGTATAAGTCGACCCGGTCGAAGGTCCGACATGCACCTGAAGAACCGGTGGGGGACGACCGTCGACCCGGTCCCGTTCCTCGTCGTCGCCGCGACCGCGTTCGCGGCGTGTTACTCGTTCGGGCCGGGCTATCTGCTGTCGCTCGACCTGTCGATCGAGCCCGCCCTCGCCGGGTCGACGGCCGCGTTCCTCCTCGTCCTCGCCGTCGCGTACTACCGCCTCGTCTGGACCTACCGGCCGGCGGTCCGCGAGGTGGTCCCTGTCGGGGTCCGCTTCCGGCGGCTCGTTCTCGCTGTCGTCGCCGGCGCCGGCCTCGTCGTGCTGCTGGCGCTGCCGCTGTTCGCGGCATAACTCCGGGTCGCACCCCGCGTCGGTCGGCTTCGCGTTCCCACCGCGTCGGTCGCGGGGGTAACATTCAATTCGCGGGCCCGCGATGGGGCCGTCTATGCGCGAGGTCGAAGTCGACCGGTTCGTGGCCGCGACCCCGCCCGAGGTCGAGCGGGCGCTCGCGCCGTCGTCCGTGGTGGAGTACGAAGGCAGCTTCAGCGTGCTCGATATCGAGGAGGGCGACGGCGAGACGGTCGTCTCGGCGGGCGCGCGCGGACTGACGCTGGCGCTTCGCTTCGAGTCGACGGACGACGGCCTCCGGTACGAACAGGACGGCGAGGCCGGCCCGTTCGACGAGATGTGGACCCGGCTGTCGTGGGCGCCCGAGAACGAGGGCACGCGCGTGACGGGGCGCTCGGGCGTCAGCCTCGGACTCCCGCTGGCGGCGGTGACCGACCGCGTCGCCGCCTGGAAGCGACGGGGCGAACTCGACCGCGCGCTCCGCAACCTCGCGGAAGACCTAGAGTGATACGGACCGCTGTAAGTCATTACCGGATCGACCGCACGGCTGCGTGCGGTCGTCCCGGTAAATCGTTACAGCGATCCGTATGAATCCGCGACAGCAACCGCGCGGAAGACCTGGAGCGAATCCGCGACAGCAGTCGGGAACGGGCGCGACCGTGCGCACGCGCCGCCAGACCGACGCCACGCTTTTATGCTCTCCCGGCCGTCATTACGTATCATGAGTGTGTTGAACACGGTCAAGGAGATCCTGCAGGCCTCGACGCAGAACCCGGACAGGGGAGGCGGGACAGCGGAGTCGAAGGGCGCCTACTGGTGTCACGACTGTCAGGAGCGGGTCCGCGACGTCGACGTGGAGGGCGAGGGGTCGCCGACCTGCCCGTCCTGCGGGGACGAGATGGCGTTCGAGCGCTCGGCCGCCTCGACGGGGTGCGCGTGCTGACTGGACGGGTGGGTGACGATGAGTGAGGAGGGCCTGCGGCTGGACAGGCGCATCGAGGCGTTCCGGGAGTGGCTCGACGAGTGGCTCCACGGGCTCTACCACGGGATGATCGAACACCCGGCCTTCGAGAAGATCGAGAAGGAGGCCGAGGACGTCGAGGACGTGTTCCTCTTCGCGTGCTTCGCCGACGCGTTCGGCATCCCGAGCCCGGTGTCGTACTACACGGTCGAACTCCTGCCGTACCTGACCGAGGAGTTCGAACAGTGGGAGCGCCGGATGTGGGACCGCGAGTCGCTGCTCGAACGCAAAGGCCAGCAGTACCACTTCCACTGATGTCCGAGTTCGTCTTCTTCGGCGGCAAGGGCGGGGTCGGCAAGACCACCGTCTCGTCCGCCTACGGCCTGAAGTGTGCGAACGCCGGGCTGGAGACGCTCGTCGTCTCGACGGACCCGGCACACAGTACCTCGGACGTGTTCGACCAGGCGTTCGACGACGACCCGGCCCGGGTCGAGGGTCAGGACAATCTCTGGGCGATGGAGATAGACCCCACCGAGGAGGTCGAAGCGCACATGATGGAGATCAAACGCCGGATGTCCGACCAGGTGAGCCCCGCCATCGTCAACGAGATCGACCGCCAGATCGAGCTGGCTCACCAGACGCCGGGCGCCTACGAGGCCGCCCTCTTCGACCGTTTCATCGCGGTGATGCGGGACGCGGACGACTGGGACCGCGTCGTCTTCGACACGTCGCCGACGGGGGGGACGCTGCGCCTGCTCTCGCTGCCGGACTTCCTCGACCAGTGGATAGAGCGGCTCATCGACAAGCGGTCCCGGAGCATCGACCTCTTCGAGAAGGCCGCCATCGGCGAGCAGGAGGCGCGCCGGAAGATGGCGGACGACCCCATCATATCGCACCTCCGGGAGCGAAAGGAGAAGTTCGAGTTCGCCGCGCGGACGCTCCGCGACCGGGCCGCGTTCTACCTGGTTCTCAACCCCGACGAGCTGTCGATCCGCGAGACGGAGCGGGCCGTCTCACAACTCGCCGACAACGGGCTCTCGGTCGACGGCCTCGTCGTCAACAAGGTGACGCCGAGCCCCGACGACGACGAGGACGGGCGCGGTGCGCGCTACCTCCGCGACCGGGTCGCGACAGAGCGCGAGCGCCTCGACCGCATCCGCGGGTCGTTCGACCAGCCGGTCGTGGCCGTCGTCGAGACGCGCGTCGAGGAGGTCAAGGGGTCGCTACTGGCGGAGGTCGCCGACGAACTCGACGTCGAGGTGGGCGTCGAAGCCGCTCCCTGACAGCCGTTCGACCTGTCGTCTCACGCTGATGGTGGGGTATTCCTCGATTACCGTCAGTAGTATCTCTGTACCCCGCACGCGACCGCACCCGATCGTATTGGGACAAAGATGATTTTCTACAAAATTTAAGTGTCTATTGTGTCATTCTCCGGTGGGGCACGATATCATGGTACAGGCAATCTGGCTGGTAGTGCTCGTCATCGGAACGTTCAGCGCGGGGTACATCGGGTACTCGAGGTACCTGGCCCAGTTCGTCGAACTGGACGACGAGCGGGAGACACCCGCACACAAGTACGAGGACGGACAGGAGTACGTACCGTCGAAGAAACCGGTGTTGTTGGGGCATCACTATTCGAGCATTGCGGGCGGCGCGCCGGTGGTCGGACCCATCACGGCGGCGATGTGGTGGGGCTGGGTGCCGGCGTTCCTGTGGATCGCGATCGGGAACCCGCTGTTCGGCAGCGTGCACGACTTCATGACGCTGTCGAACAGCATCCGTCACGAGGGCAAGTCGATCGGCTACATCATCGGCGAGTACGTCGGCGAGCGCGGCAAGGACATGATCCTGTGGTTCGCGTGGCTGACGATCATCCTGGTCGTCGCCGTGTTCGCACTGGTGGTCGCGGTCGTGTTCAACGCGTACCCCGAGACCGCGACGGCGAGTCTCATCTACATCGCGTTGGCGCTGGCATTCGGCTGGTATCTCTACCAGCTCGACGGGCCGTTCCTGCCAGGGGCGGCCGTGTTCATCGCGCTGGTGTTCGCCGGCGTCTGGGTCGGGATCCAGTACCCGATCTCGATGGTCCCGATCGACTACGCCAAGGACGGGAACCTCATCGTCCTGTTACAGGGGAACGCGCTGCCGCCGGTACTCGGCAGCGAGAACATATCAGCGTGGATCCCCGTCGTGATCGTGTACGCGTTCGTCGCGAGCGTCCTCCCGGTGTGGGTGCTCCTGCAGCCGCGTGACTTCCTCACGTCGAGCATCCTCTACACCGGCGTCGGCGGGACGCTCCTCGCGGTTGTCGTCGGTACCATCCTGGGTTCCGCGTCTCAGCCGCTGACGGTCAATCTGGACGCCTTCTACGGCTTCTTCGGCCGGGAAGGGTTCACGAGCGCGCCGCTGTTCCCGATCCTGTTCGTGACCATCGCCTGCGGGACCATCAGCGGGTTCCACTCGCTGGTGTCCTCGGGGACGACCGCAAAACAGCTTGACAAGGAGACGGACGCCCGCCTCATCGGGTACGGCGGGATGCTCGGCGAGGGGCTGCTGGCGACGACGGCGCTCGTGACGGTCGCGGTGTACGCCCAGTCACCCGCCGGAAGCGGCATCGGACTCGCGCTGCCGAACTTCGCGACCGGCGGCGGCATCATCCTCACGAGCTTCGGGCTCAGTCAGGTCGTCGGCGCGACGTTCATGGGGCTCGTCCTCGTGAGCTTCCTGCTGACGAGCACCGACACGGCCATGCGCCTCGGCCGGTACATGCTCGAGGAGATCGTCGGCACTCCCGAGACGACGATCGAAGAGTACGCCGCCAACCGCTACGTCAACGCGGGCGTTCAGGCCGTGCCCGCCTACGTCCTGGTGGCGTCGGGGCGGTGGGCCGACCTGTGGCCGCTGTTCGGCGGCGCCAACCAGACGCTGGCCGCGCTGGCGCTACTGATCGCGACGGTCTGGCTGGCCAACTGGGACGACACCAAGCAGCTGCTGTCGACCGGCGTCCCGATGGCGTTCATGTTCGTCATGACGGTGTCTGCGCTGCTGTACCTGGCGTTCTACCAGAACCTCTACGACAAGTTCATCCAGGGGAACTGGGCGGACGGCGCCACGCTCACCGCGCAGGCCTCGGCCGCCGTCCAGATCGTCATCGCGCTCGTGTTGGTTTACCTGGCACTGTCGGTCCTCAAGATGGGCTATGACAACGTCGTGGAGGAGCGCGGGCGCTTCTTCGACAGCGGCGCTTCGGAGGTCCCCTCCGAACCGAGCGACGACTGACGACGCCCGAACGCGCGGCCGCGCGGCCGCCGTTCTCGCGTTTTCGCGGTTCGAGCCGCCGGTATCGCCGCCCGGGTTCCGGTATCGCCGCCCGGACCGCCGGCATCAGCGCCGCTATCCGTCAGACCTGGAGGCGCCGGCGGAGCAGGTCCAGCCACGTGACCTCTTCCTCCTCGATGGGCGTCCAGAGCCGGAAGGCCTCGTCGAGGTCGGTCCGCTCGCTCGCGACCAGCGACTCGCGCTCGGGCGCGACGACGAGCAGGTGGACCTCGTAGTGGCCGTAGTAGCCCTTCTTGAGCATCGTCCGGTCGCGGAAGTCGGCGACGAACGAGCGCACGTCGTCGGGGATCGCGTCGGTGACGACGGCGAAGGTGAACTCGGTCGCGTAGTGCTCCTCGTCGGCGTCGATCCACTCGTCGGCCAGGTGGTGGCCGAGCCCGACCAGCGATTCGAGGTCCGCGACCGTGACGCCGTCGACCCGACGGGCGAACACGTGGTCGTAGCTGTCGTGGTGGGCAAACGAGAGCACCGGGTGCAGGAAGTGCTTCTGGTGGTGCATCTGCATCCGGCCGTAGAGGGGGAACGTCTCCCCGCCCGCGTCGTACTCCTTCTCGAGGTCGTAGTTGAACATCAGCCGGTCGCTCACGCGGTCGAGGTACTCGTCGTCCCAGTCGGGGACGTCCGGGTCGTCTTCCACCGGTTCGAGCGATTCGTAGCGGTCGTCAGTGCTCATGGTCGTTGTCGGGGTCGTAGGCGTGTGCGTCCTCGACGGCCGGCGCGCCCGCGGCGAGGACGACGACCCGCTCGTCGGCGTCTCCGGGGTTGTGGGCCCGCTGGGGGCTCTCCGGGTCGACCGCGAGGGCCTCGTCGGCCCCGACCTCGTAGGTCCCCTCGGGCGTCTCGACGGCGAGCGTCCCCGAGAGCACGTAGAACACCTCTTCCTGGCGGTCGTGGTAGTGGTACGCCAGGGGCACCTGTTCCCCGGGGGCGACCTCGTACCGGTTGACCGCGAGGCTCTCCAGTCCGGCGGCGTCCCCGATGGCCCGCTGGACGCTCGGCCGGTCCGGCGCCGGGTCCAGGTCGTCGACCACCACGTGATGATATCCCATGTCGCCCCGAACGTCCCCGGACGGTAAAAAACGTCCCGCCGCCCGCGTCGGGCGCTCGCGCTGGCGTCGTCCGTCGCGGCGTCGCGCTCGGTCGGTCGCGTCCGGAGTGCACGTTCCAGGCAAAGTTTAACCGCGCCGAACGACAAGAGAGTCCAAGAACCGATGGATTCCGACAGATCAGAGGCCTGCGGCCGGTGCAGTATGTCCAGCGTCGTGGGCATGACCCGGTCCGACGAGGGATCGGCGGACCGCGACCCCTTCGAGGGCGAGCGCATCGAGGTGCCCGAGGACGAGATGCGCAAGGCCGCCGCGCCGCTCGTCGTCGCCGGGCGCGTCAAACGCAAACTCGACGAGTTCGCGACCCGCGTCGCGTACGGTCGCTGAGAACCCGGTGAGCGTGAGTTAATCGTTCCATGGAAGAGAGCGTCTCCGGATTCAAGGTGCGAGGCGGCTGGGTCGACGTCGTCGAACACGGCGAGCGGATCGTCCGTGCGCTACGGGACCTGGCCGACGACGGCGAGGGCGTCGACGAGGCGGCCCTCGAGGAGTTCGACGAGTGGCGGCCCAAGAGCCACGAGCGACTCGACGAG
>JBDGST010000077.1:0-19376 GCA_042217365.1 Haloarculaceae archaeon | reverse complement strand
AGGATCGGCCGGTCGAGGAACGATTTCAGTCGCTGAACCTCGGAAGTACTGCTAGAAGCAGCACTTCCGAATGCTCAGTATAGACGAAGTAGTTATCAGACGAGCGTCCGCCGAGCGACCGACAGGAGCGAGGCGGTTCACCGGACGCGAGGGAGCGAAGCGACCGAGCCGTCCGGCAGTTTTCCCCCACGTTTTTGCGACGAGGGGTGCCCGCAGCGAGGCCAAAGGCCGAGCGAGGACACCCTGAGGAGTAAAAAGTGGGCAGACACACTCAGTCGCAATTTCGTTCCATCTGGGGCGAAATCAGTCGTCGGCGGCCGCCCGGCCGTCGTCGGCGAGGATCGCCCTGGCTTCCTCGTCGTAGGCCTCGGTGATCAGCGGCAGGTCGGTGACGCGGGCGGTCTCCTCGTTGGCGGCCATCAGATCCGAGCGGTCGACGGCGTCGACGCTGAATTTGCGGGCACCGGCCATCAGCTGTTTGAGTCCGGCGCCGAGCTTGTCGGTGAGGTTCCACAGCGCGACGGCGCCGTAGGGGATGTCCTCGACGTCGCGGTCGTCGAGTTCGGCCTGGACGTCCTGCCAGCCGGCGAAGATCTCCTCGGGCGTGTCGCCGTACTCGGTGACCGACGCCGGGAGCTGTTCCCAGTTGCCGTTTATCTCCTCGCGGCGCTCGGGGTGGAGCGCCCCTTCGACGTTCGTCCCGACGAAGCCGGGGATCATCAGCGCCCGACCCATGCAGACGAGCTTGACGTACGGCGAACCCAGCGCGAGCGTCTTGAAGATCTGGTCCTCGGTGGCGATACCGCCGGCAAAGGCCAGGTCGGGCACGTCGACGCCGCGCTCGTCCATCAGCTCGGCGTACTCCAGGGCCTTGCTGTGGATGTGGACCGACGGGACGCCCCACTGTTGCATCATGTTCCAGGGGGACATGCCCGTGCCGCCGCCGGCGCCGTCGATCGTGAGGAGGTCGAGGTCCGCGTCGGCGGCACACCGCATCGCCAGCGCGAGGTCCTTGTTGCTGTAGGCGCCGGTCTTGAGCGTGATCCGGTCGAAGCCGAGGTCGCGCAGGTACGCGACCGTGTCCATGAACCCTTCCTTGAGCGCCTCGGGCGAGTCGGCGTCGGTGCCGCCCAGCCGGCTGTGGCGGGCGAAACTCTCCAGGTTGCCGGCCTCGTAGGCCTCCTGGACGGACTCTTTCGTCGGGTCCGGGTCGACGACGTACCCGCGCTCTTTGAGGAACTTCGCGTACTCGATGGAGTCGACCTGGATCTCGCCGCCGATGTCCTTGGCGCCCTGCCCCCACTTGAGCTCGATGATGACGTCGTTGCCGTGCTCCTCGGCGACGTACTCGGCGACGCCGTTCATCTGGTCCTCGACGTTCATCTGGACGATGATGGCGCCGTACTCGTCGTCGGCGTACTCCTGGTAGGTCTCGATCCGCCGGTCGAGTTCCGGCGCGTCGACGACTTTCCCGTCTTCCATCGTCGACTCCTGGTCGACGGCGACGACGTTCTCGCCGATCACGATGGGGAACCCGCGCAGGGCCGCGCCGACAGCGAACGACTCCCAGTACTTCTCGGCGATGAACGTCGACCCCAGCGCGCCCGTCATCAGGGGCATCTTGCACTTGGTCGTCTCCCCGGCGCCGAACTCTGTCTCCAGGTCGACGTTCGTGTACAGCGCGTCGTCCGGGTCCGCCGAGACGCCCTCGGGGAGGCCCTCGGCGCCGTGAGCGTATCCCTGGATGCGCAGCGACTCGTAACTCACGCCCTCCGGCGTGGCGTTCCGCGCGCCGGCGGTGATGTCGCCGTACCGCCGGGGGTAGAGCATCTCCCGCCCCCGGAGCGACGACTGCCAGGTCTCGCAGGACCCGACGCAGTCCGAGGTGCACAGCGTACACAGCCCCGACTCCGCCGGGTCGCCGCGGTTCGTCGTGTCCAGTACGTCGTCACGCTTGTCATACTCGACCATGGTTCCCGATTCCACAACTACCCACTTAAACCCCTTGAATTTCTCCAATAATGGGCGGTAGTTTTTTCAATACACAAACTACGTGGGTCTTTATCAGTGGCCCGCCGTCCCGGCGACCGGCGTCGTCGGGTTCGATCGAGGCCTGTCGGGGTTCTCCTGTCGCTCCCCGTAGGTGGTGTTCCCGGTCGGAGTTTCGACCCGGCGGTCACGCCCGGGCAGCGGCCGGCAGTCGTCCGCTACGGTGGGCCGCGACGAGTCCGACGAGGACGACCGTCAGTCCGAACGCGAACCCCCGGAAGAGCGGGTCGAACCCGACACCGGCGTCGACCAGCGACCCGACGGCCCAGGAGCCGCCGGCCTGGACGAACATCATCGTCCCGGAGTAGGCGGCGTAGGCGCTCGCGCGGTGGCGGTCCGGCAGTGACCCGAGGAGGTAGGTGTCCAGCGCCGGAAAGAGGCTGTGGACCACGTAGCCCAGCCCGAGGCTGACCGCGACGACGGCGGCGAGGCCACTCGCGGCGGTCAGCGCGAGGAGACACGCGACGAACGCGGCCAGCAGCGCGAGCGTGTACCGGACGACCGGCAGGCGGTCGGCCAGCCGCCCGGAGACGCCGAACGCCGGGACGCCCGCGGCGAACGTGACCGAGAGGAGCTGCCGGGCGGTCGGCTCCGCGAGCGCCTTCGTCTCCGAGAGGTACGTGACGTAGAAGTTGAACACGCCCTGCCAGACGAACCCCGTCGCCCCGAGGAGGACGACGCCCGCGAGGACGAGTCGCCACTGTGCCCGGACGGCCGCGAGCATGTCCCGGTCCTCGGCCCCGGCCTCGGGCAGGTCTGTACGACGGGCCGCGGCGGCGAACAGGACAGTGACGGCCAGCACGACGACGGCCATCACCTCGAAGACGGTCTGCCAGTTCCCGACCCCGAGCGCCCATGTGACAAACAGCGGCGCCCCGACCGCGGCGACCTGCGACGCCATGCCGTGGATCCCGAGCGCCCGGCCGGGCCGGCGGGGGAAGAGCTCGCTCACGAGCGGGTTGGCGGCGACGAAGTACGCGCCCCCTGCGACCCCGATCAGCAGCGCGGCCGCCTGGAGCGCGCGGATCCCGGGTGCCGCGGCCGCGAGAGCCGTCGCCGCCGCGAGCGTCAACCCCGACGCGAGGATGACGGCGTGGCGGGGCACCCGCGTGAGGAGGTAGCCGGTGGGGATGCGAGGCACTGCACTCCCGACCCACGCGAGCGAGGCGAGCAGACCGAGCGCCGCCGCGTCGACGGTCAGGGCCGCCCGGAGCGGCTCCAGCAGCGGGGCGAAGACGACCCGGCCGAGGTTGACCACGAGAACCATCCCACACAGCGACCCGAACAGCTGTCGGCGCGTCACAGTCCCCGGTCGGCGTCCGGTCCCTCAAGGGTTCCGGAACGGTCCGGCGACGCCGGTCGACGACAGCGCGTTCGATCGCTCTGGCTCAGTACGGCGCAATGGCCCGCCAACGTTACGCATGCACGGGGTTTTTGAGACTCCGCGTCGTATCTCCAGGCATGAAATCAGTCCGCAAGGGGATCCGTTCCGGGGAGATAGAGAAGGACGTCTACGAGCGTCTGGCGTGTGCGGCGTGTGGCGAACAGCTGGCGACGGAGAACGACCCCGACGAGGTCGGAAGCGTCCGCGTCTGCCCCGAGTGTGGCTCCCGGTGGAAGAAGGTGGGGTGAGAGGGACGACCGTCCCGACGTACGGACGCGACCGTACGCGGTCCTGCCGTCGACGACGAACGGGGACACAACTGACCGACGAGTCGACGTTTACTCGAAGACCGCGTCGAACGTGTCGGCCCCGAGCGGAGGACGTGTTCCCGCGGCGACGTTCTCGGCCACGTGTTCCGGTGACCCCATTCCCACCAGCGCACAGGTCACCCCGGGTCCGCTCCGCGCGAAGTTGATCGCCCGCTGTGCCGGCGTCTCTCCCGGCGTCTCGCGGGCGACCGCGTCGGGCAGCCCGTCCGCGAGTCGTCCCTGGGCGAGCGACGCGCTCGCGAACACCGAGAGCCCGGCGTCGTGGGCGAACCACAGCGCCGACTGGCGCCCGTCGGCGCCGTCGTGGGCCTCGACTGTGAACGCGTCGGCCATCACGACGTTGAACGGGAGCTGGACCGCCCCGAAGTGCGTGGCGGCGTTCCCTGCTTCGTCCGCCGCCGCCCGGGCTCGCGAGACGACCTCGGGCAGCGAGAGGTAGCTGTCGTCGTCCGGGGGCACCCGGAACGCCTCCCAGGTCGCGACGCCGTACTGCCCCAGGTCGCCAGCGGCGGCGCGCTCCTCCAGGCGCGTGAACGTCGCCTCTAACCGGTCGTACACCTCCTCCCGCGACCGCGCCGCGAGCTGGGTCTCCGGGTTGTGGACGTAGTAGCAGTCGACCGTCTCCAGCCCGAGATTGTCGAGCGACCGGTCGAGCTGGTCGTCGACGAACCCGGGGGCGAGGCAGTGCTGGCCCCGGACCAGGTCGTCGGCGTCGACGATCCCCGCGTCGACGTACTCCTCGCGGATCCACCGCCCGGGGTCGTCCGGCCGGGACCCGTCGAACGGAACGAACCCGCCCTTGGTGGCGACCGTCACCGCCTCCCGGTCGACGTCGGCGTCGGCGACCGCCTCGCCGACGACCCGCTCGCTGCGCTGGTGGCGGTAGTTGATCGCGGTGTCGACCACGTTGACCCCCGATTCGAGCGCTTCGACGACCGCCTCCCGGTAGGCGTCGTCTACCTCCTCCGTCGGGTCGCCGAGGTACGTGCCGAGACCTATACTGGAGACGACGCCCTCGCCGAACCGCCGGAAGTAGGTGCGCGCGAAGCGGTCGCCGAACTCGTCCCGGTAGGCCCAGGTCGCGTCACGGGTCGCCATACTCCGGCTGGGGTCGGGACGGGCAAAACGCTCACGGCGACGGCGGCCGACTCTGGGTGTTCGCTCGCCACCGCGAAGTGGCTCTCAGAGTTCGCCGGCCATCCCCTCGAAGAGGTTCTCGACGAGTTCGTCGCAGTCGAGGCCCTCGCTCGGGCCGATCCCTTCCATGTGTTCCAGCGACAGCTGGCCGCCGCCCATGCGCGCGTGGCCGCCGGCGCTCGCCATCGGTATCTCTTCGACGACGGCTTCGAGCGTCTTGCCCATGTGGACGCGGTCGTCGCGGGAGCGCCCGGAGAGGTGGATCTGGCCGTCCTTCTGGCCGAAGACGACGACTGCGGTCACGCCCTCTAGACGAGTGAGTTCGTCGGCGGCCTGGGGGATGGCGTCGACGTTCGAGACGTCGCCCACGTCGCTCACCGCGAAGGCGTTTCGCACCGTGCGCTCGTTGATCGCCCGCGCTTTCACGTCGAGGACCTCGGCGTCGACCTGCGGGTTGGCGATGCGGTCAAGGCGGTCCTCGTCGACGCCGTCGTAGAGGTAGGCGCTGGCCTCGAACTCCGCCCGGGAGCACCCTTTCGTGAGCTGTTTGGTGTCTGACTGGATGCCGTAGACCAGGCCGGTCGCCACGTCCGAGGGGAGGGCCTTCTCGCGGCCGTTCTCGACCTCGACGCCGGGCGGGATCGGTTCCCAGCCCATCTGGCGGAAGTACTCGGCGAGGATGGAGGCACAGGAGCCGTACTCCGGGCGCACGTCGGTGAACGCGGACCCGGTCCCGCTCCCGGGGTGGTGGTCGATGACCGCGAAGGGGTCGATAGCCTCCGCGCCGACGAACCCGCGTGGCTCGTTGTGATCGACCAGCACGACCGTCTCCGCCTCCAGGTCGTGGGTGTTCTCGACGCGGTCGAAGTCCAGGTCGAGCACCGTCCAGAAGGCGCGGTTCTCCTGGTGGCGGATCTGTCCCGGGTACTGGAGGTGAGCTTCGACGTCGGCGGCCTCGGCCAGCTGTGCGACGCCGAGGGCGCAGGCCATCGCGTCCGGGTCCGGATTCGGGTGCATCAGCACCGATATCGCGTCCCTGGAGGCGAGCTGGCGGAGGAACTTCTCGCCGGTAGTCCGCCGGTACCGCCTGACGAGGAGCACGAGGCCGACGAGTATCGCGAGGCCGACGACGACGGCTACCCCGGCCGCGACCGGGTTCGACTGGACGGCCTCGACCGGGGACGTGGCGGCGACACTCCCCGGAACCCCACGTGACATAGCCGGTAGTTGTCGCTTTCGAGGGTCAAGTAGTTTCTCACTCGGATACTGCCGCCCGGGTTGCCGTACGGCGCGGGGATCGGCGCCGCTCACGTCGTTGTTCGGATCGGATCCTCTCCATCCCGGCCCCGCTCGTCCCCGCCGGCTCGCCGGTCACTCGACCCGCACTTCGACGGCGGGCGCGTATCCCTCGCGAAACGTCGGGTAGGCGAACTCGTAGCCGAGCCGGCGGAGCTTTTCGTTCGAGACCCGCTTGCTCGTCCGCAGTCGGCGCTCGGCGGCCCCCGAGAGGTCGCCGTCCGCCAGTCGCTCCGCGACGGTTCGCTTCGGCGGCGCCTCCCGGCCGCACTGCTCCGCGAGCCAGTCGGCGAACGCCCACTTCGAGACGGGCTCGTCGTCGACGACGTTGACCACCTCGCCGCGCGCGCTGTCGGTCTCGAGGAGGAACCGCACCGCATCCGCGGCGTCGTCGCGGTGGACCATGTTCAGGTACCCCTCGGTGACGGGCCCGCCGAGGTAGCGGTCAAGCCGGTACCGGTCGGGCCCGTACAGCCCGGCGAAGCGCGCGACCGTTCCCGAACAGCCGCCGGACGGCCGCTCCCGTGCGATCCGTTCGGCCTCGGCGAGCACTGCCGTCTTGTCGGTCGTCGGATCGACCGGTGTCGCCTCGTCGACCCAGTCGCCGCCGTGGTCGCCGTAGACGCCGGTGCTCGACGTGTACACGACCCGAGCGGGCGGGTCGGCTCGCCCGCAGAAGTGGTCGATCGCGGTCCGGAGCCCGTCGACGTACACCTCGCGGGCGCGGGCGGCGCCGCGGCCGCCGCTGCTGGCCGCAAACACGACCGCGTCGGCGTCGGGCACCGCCGCGAGCGCGTCGGCGTCGGTCACGTCCGCCCGGACGCCCTCGGCGCCCGTCTCCTCGACGCGCTCGATCCCCCCGGGGGACCGCCGGACGCCGACGACCTCGTGCTCGGCGACCAGCTGCCGGCTCAGTTCCAGCCCGACGTAGCCACACCCCAGGATGGCGACCTTCATCGGTTTCGCTCCGTCGGACCTCTCATCGCACTGTCTCCTCGACGAACTGGTGGACGTGCGCGTACTCGGTCAGCGTCATCGGTGCGCGGCCCTCGACTTTCTGCTGGATCTCTCTGGGCTCCAGTTCGGCGTCGACGTGCGAGGCGACGGCGTCGACGTCGACGACGGCCCTGGTCATGCCGAGCAGGAGGACGTCCCGGGCCTCCGCAGCGACGACATCCGCCGGGGGGGATCCGTCCTCGATTGCGAGGACGGCCGCGGCCGCCTCCAGCGTCAGCTCCGGCGACTCGCCGTTGGCCAGGGCCCGGAGGGTTCCGCGGTCGACGCCGGATTCCTCGGCCGCGGCGTCGACTCCGGTCGCCTCGACCGTCTCGCGAAGTCGCCGCTCGTACGCCTCGCGCAACGCCGCCGGCGTCTTCCTGCCCGCCGACGGGAACTCGCCGCGTAACATGCCCGGTCGTTGGGGGGCCGGCTACAAGTACGTGTCACTCTCCCCAGACGAGCGAACGGAGCCGCGACAGGATCTCCCCCCAGGACACCCGCGGTTCGAACGCCGGCGGCCGTTCCCCCGGCGGTCCGGGGTAGGGCCAGCCGGGCGACACCTCGTTGGCGTCCCCGTTGACGTCGCCCACGCCGCTCCCGCCGGGCGGGACGACGACGGTGACGCCCGTTTCGACGGAGAAACTGACCCGGTCGGCGGTGCCGAGCAGTTCGGCCGTCCCGTCACCGTCCACGTCGAGGGTGACGTTGCTCCCGTCGCGTACGTACGAGAGCGAGGCGTCGCCGGCGGCCGCCGTCCGCCGTGGCGCCTCGACGGCGAACCGCTCGTAGCGGCCCTGGACCGTCACGAACCACGCGTTCGTCGTCGCGTACCAGTACCCCGGCACCGGCGCGACCGGCATCCCCGCCGGCAGCCTCGAAAGCGACCTGTTGAACCGCTTTGCGACCCGGCGTTTCGCCGTCGACTCGACGTAGTTCCCGGCCGCGTCCTTGACCCGCGCGGCCGCTGCCGTCACGACGTCCCCGGCGACCTTCGCCCGGCCGGAATCCAGCGCCTTCGTCACGAACCTGCGGAGCCGGACCCGGAACCTGTCCCGTTCCCTCGACGAGAGCGACGTCGACCCGTGGGCCGCCGCGGCCGCCACGACCGCGTCGACGACCGACCGGTTCGCGAACGCCAGTGCCTGCCCCCGGGGGGTCGACCACCGCGAGAGCGCGTCGTCGAGGATCTCGTAGGTGTCGGTCGGGCCGTCTCCGACCCCCCTCTGCAGGAGAAACAGGTACAGGGCGCGACTGAGCTTCTCCACACGCTTTCGGACGCGTCGCCGGAGCGCCGACCGGCTCGCGGCGACGGTCTCGTTTCCGGTCGACGCGGCGGTGTCCCCGACTGACCCGAGGGTCCGTGCCGCCGTCCGGAGGGAGGTCTTGGCCTTCGGCTTCCCGAACAGCCCCGCCAGGACGCCGTCGACCAGGTCGGCGAACGGGACGGTGAACACGTTCGTGTTCTCCGCGACCAGCGGGTGGACCGTCGATCCCTCCTCGACGGCCGCGACGTCGCCGTGGTCGACCGCCCTCAGGGTCAGGTACGGCGGCGCGCCGTCGACCACGAGTTCGAGGTCGCCGCCCGGATCGCGGCCGGCGTCGACCCGGCGCGCGCGCCTCGCCTTCCGGAGCGTGGCGAGCGACCCGACGCCGCTTTTCCGCAGCCGCTTTGCGAACTCCCCCTGCCGGTTCTCGCGCTGGCGTGCGCGCTCTTCGAGGGCCCGTATCACGGCGTCGAGGTACCGGTTGCGGAGCGCGATCCGCGCCTTCCCGGCGACGGTCGGGTACGTCGCCGGCACGCCGACCAGTTCCGTACGTCGCTCGCGAAGCGTCGTGGCCAGTCTCGCCGGCGGATTCACCTCGAACGTCCCGATCTCCGCCCGCGGCACCGCCACCGACACGTTGCGGACCCGTTCGCGGAACGCGGCGAGGTCGGCGTACGCCCACGTCGACAGCTCCCCCGGCCACGCGCCGTGGACTCGCTCGGGGGACCCGTCGATTCGGCCCCGGGCGGCCGCCGCGGCGAGTCGGTCCGGCCCGCCGCGTGCGGCGACGACCGTCTCGTTGGCCCTCGCTCCCACGTCCGCGAGGTTCGGACCGCCGAACGGACCCGCCGGTTCGTGGACGGTCCGGATCGGTCGGTCCGGCGCGTCGTGGGTGGCCGCGTGCCGGCCGACGACGGCGACGGTCGCCCGCACCCGGTCGCGACAGCGCGACTTCGTGACGGCGATCCCGGGGCTCCTCGTCCGGTCGTGCCCGCGCTCCGTCCCCGACCGGTTGCGCCCGCGCTCCGTCCCCATCCGGTCGGGGCCGCGCTCCGTCCGCACCCAGACGCGCCGGCGAACCTTCTGCAGGGTGACGGCGCGCTCGTAAGCGTGAAGGTGGTGGTATCCCGCCGGCGTCGAAACAGCCGGTCCGTCGGCAGGCGAGACCGACGTCACGCTCGCCCGCGTCGAATCGGCGACGAGTTCCCAGTCGCCTGGCGCCCCGGGGCGTTCCGGCGGTGCCGGTGTCCGCCCGCCGCCGGCAGTCGACGCGACGGTCCGGACCGTCGCCTCGAAGACGTCGTCGATCGTCTCGTTCACGGCGCCGGACTCCGTAAACGGGACGAAGCCGGTCGTGGCGGACTCGCCGACGGACACGTCGACCGTCTCGTTCGGGGCCGGCGCGCCTGCCCCGGAGTCCCCCAGACGCGGGATTCCCCGTCGCTCGCTCGGCGTCGCGAGCGCGGCGAGGCGCTGGTCGACGAGCTTCGCGACCCCGGGGAATCGCAGGCCTGCAACGCTCGTCACCTCGCGGAGCGCGACGGCGGCGAGGGCTTTCCGGTGGGCGCGCCGGCCGTCGGGGTCGCGCTCCCCGAACACCGACCGCTGGACGTCCAGGAGCGCGCCGTTGGCCAGCACGCCGACGTGGCGGTTCGCCACGACGTTGTCGATTGGCGCGCCGCCGTACTGGGCGTACCCGCGGGCCCAGGCCAGCGCGTAGAGCCGCCGGCTCAGCCGGGCGCCGAGCCCCGGCTCGTCGATCCCGGCGTCGAGCCGGCGCTGGAAGGCGGTCACCCTGTCGTGGACGGTCAGGACCGGCGACGCGACGCGGACCGACAGCGTGACGCGCTCCCGGCCGACGACGCGTCCCCCGCGCTCGGCGGTGACGGTCACGTTCGACAGCGTCACCCGCAACTCGGCGCCCCCGGGGCCCACTCGCTCGACGGTGACCCGGTCCCGGGCGCGTGCGAGCGCCTCGGGACTCCCGGTCGCGGGGAGCGTCACGCTCGTGGCGACGTCCCTGTGTGATCGGCCGATCGACCGGAAGCGCTCGCGGGCCGCCAGGTAGATCCGTATCCGGAGCGCGTCCCTGAACGGTTCTTCGCGGTCCAGCACCCGGCCGTACGTGGTGTTGGCCGGCGTGATCACGGGATCGCTCGCGGCCGCGACGCCCGCCGCAGCGACCGCCTGCCTGAGAGTCGCCCGGGCGTCGGCGGTCGTCCGTTCGACCGCCAGGTCGACCGCCGGTTCCGGCGGAGCGGCGGGTTTCCCGACGCCGGCCGCGAAGAGCGCGGTGCTCACCACCAGCAGGACGCCGACGAGCGCGAACGGGACCCGGCCGCGGTCTCCCAGCGCGACGCGTCGCCGGGTCACGGCGACCACGTCCTGACGACGATCCGGACGCGGTCGAGCGAGACTGCCCGCGCGGCCGCGGCCGGCGTCTCGAACGTCCGTACGAGATCGCGTTCGATCGCCGGGGCGAGCCGGTCCGCGAGGCGCCGGTTCGCAGCCGTCACGTCGGCCTCGGCGAGCGCGTCGCCGGTCCGGGCCCCGAGCGCGTCCGACGCGGTCCGGTACCGGTGTGCGGTTATCGCGCGGTCCGGCCCCTCGCTGGCGAGCGCGTCCTCGGTCCGGTTCACGGGGAACAGCCCCGCGACGACGCCGCGGGCAACGACCTCCGCGACGCCGGCGTAGCTCGCGCGCTCCGGGTGCAGACGAGCGCTCGCGTTCGGGAAGCCGCTTGCGACCGTGAGCGTCGCGACCGAGACGTCCGCGTCCCGGGGCGGCGCGTCCCCGACGGTCACGCTCCCGGCCAGCGAGGCGCCCGGGTACGGCCGCCACCGTGCGACCACCCGGACGTTCGCGTCGTCGGTCGGGAGCGCCCGTCGGGTGACGTTTCTCGCTTCCCGGGCCAGATCCCGTCCGACTCCGGTCAGCGGGCGGGTTCCCAGCCGCGGGTTCGCGACGGTCGCGGCGGCGAGCAGTTCGGCGTAAGTGCCGTGATAGCTGCGCTCGACACTGACTGATGCCGTCCCGGCGCGCTCGCCCGGGAGCAATCCGTCCGCTCTGACGGCACCGCGCCGTTCGACCGTCACACGCTCGGTGCTCGTCGCGAGCACGTCGGCAGTCTCGTCGGGGATACGGGACGGTCCGGTCGATTCCCCGGGGACCGCACCGGCCAGGACGGCGACCGCGACGCCGACCAGGAGGACGAACAGCACCGCGTCGAACGCCGTGCTGGACGCCCGCGGGCCGGGATCCGGGTTTGCTCTCGCTCCCGTTCCCGGTCCCGGTTTCGGTCCGCCACGTGCGTCGCACTCGCGTCTCAGGTCCATACGTGCACCACCAGCCTGGCGGGTGCCACCACGTCCGGCGCCGTCCGAACGCTCACTCGACGGGCCGCCTCGTCGGCCGTCGCCGGCGGGACCGGACCGGCCGCGTGTCGACGGTCGCCGACGACGAGCGCGACGTTGGTGCGGTAGCCCTCGGGGCCGGCCGCCGCCGCGTCCGGGAGCCGGTCGACCCGGACGATGCCCCCGACCGTCAGCGCGCGTTCGACCCGGTCGGCGGCCGGTTGCGCCCGGTTCCGATCGACGGGGTCGGGGACGCTCGCCTCGAAGGCGCCCGCGTAGGTCGCCAGCGCCAGCCCGACGACCGCGACCGCCGCCAGCGCGGCCAGCGGCTCGGTCTGGGCCTCACGCGCCGACCAGCGTCGCATTGACCTCCCCCCAGGTGACCCGCCGGACCAGCAACGTCTCGGGCGCGGGTCGCCACGCCGGTTCCCTCGTGCGCGCGCGCTCGACGGCCGCGGCGAACGCCGCCTCGTCCGCGAAGACCCGGGCCGGCGGTCGGCCTCGCAACACTGCCCCGAGGTCATCCAGACCGGGCACCGGCACGATAGCGTCGTACGCGAAGGTGGCGTGGCTCTCGCCGCCGGCGTTCCGGAGTCCGACCCGGTCGCTCCCGAGTCGGATCCGCACCGCGTCGAGGGGGTGCCGGCCGGTCGCCTCGTATGGGCTGGACGCGACACTGTCGACCGTGCGCGCGGTCGCCGCCGCGTCGGGCGGCGGCGCGTTCGGTACCCGGAGCGCGAACCCGAGGGCGACGGCGCCCACGGCCGCGAGGCCGAGCCAGACGTACGTCGACTCGACTGGAACGTCGAACATGGGCCGACCTGGTCGCCCGTTGGGGTATAAACCCTCAGACCGGCCACCCGCTCAGACCAGCCACCGAGTCGCGACGATTGCGGTACAGAAGACGACCGTCGCCGCGACGAGCGAGCGACCGGCGCGGTACCCGACGAGCGAGCGGTCCAGCCCGCGTTCGAGGCCGGTCGCGAGCGCCGTCAGGACGACGGCGAGCGCGAGCACGTACGCGCCGACGGCCAGGCCGAGCGTCGCGACCGGGAACCCACCGGAGAGCGGCCCGTCCGCGCTCATCCGGCCGGCGAGCGTGACCGTCGCGCCCCCGACCAGCGGGCCGAACACCGCCGCGGTGTTCCGTAGCGTCGACGTGACCTGACGGAGTTCCCGGCGGACCCGCTCCTCGACGGTCCGGAGGTCGTCGAGGTGGTCCGCCATCGCGACGACGGCCTGTCCCGCCGGCCTGCCCTCCGCGGCCGCGAGCGCGAGCAGTTCGGCCGTGCCGCGCCCGCGCTGGCTCGGCACCGACGCGAACGCGCCGTACTCGCCGACCAGCGACTCCCGGACGCCGGCCTTCAGCTGGCGCTGTTTCCGGGTCGCCGCGGCGAACACCGACCCCGTCGCCGAGTCGAGCGCGTCGGCCGCGTCCTCCATGGCGGCCTCGACCGACCGGCCGCGGTCGACCTCCCGCCCGACGAGGTAGAGCGCGTCGGGCAGGCCCCGCTCGATCTCCTCGACGCGCTCGCGGACGTCCGTCGTCGGCCGATACGCGACGAACAGCCCCGCGCCGAACGCCAGCCCGGGGGCCGCGATCCACTTCGCCCACGGCGCGACGGCGTGCGTCGCGACGGTCCAGCCCGCGACCCCGCCGACGACCCCCGCAGCCGGCCCGCGCCAGCGGCCGTCGGGAACCTCCGGGTGGGACCGGCGTATCCGCGCGGGTGGGAACGCGACCGGCCGGCGAGCCAGCAGCCACCCGCTCGCGGCGACGAGGACGGCCGGCAACAGGAGGTCGTATCCGACGACCACCGCGACCGCCGACACGTCGAGTCCCACCGTCCCGGCGGCGGGCAACAGGGCGACGAGCGCGAGCGGGAGCAGGACGCCGAACGCGTACAGCGCCGTCGCCGGCCCCCGGACGGACGAGGCGAACTCGGCCGCCGTCTCGCGCGTGCCCTGCAGGATAACGTCGAGCGCGCCGTCGAGCGCGCGCCGCCGCTCGTCGGGCGGCGCGTTGCCGGCGGACTCGACGAGCGTCAGCGCCCGGCGGAGGGCCGGAAACCAGGCCGCCCACTCGTCGGCGAACGCGGAGAGCCCGGTCCGCCCGGTTCCCGAAGCGCGCTCGACGTGGTCGGACAGGCTCTCGGCCAGCCGACCCCGACCGGTGTCGGCGGCGAAGGCCGCGGCCGTCTCCGGCGTCGGCGAGAGCCGCATCCGCAGCGCCGCCCGGCTGACCAGCCCGGGGGCTTCCCCCAGCGCGCGCGTCCGCCGCGTCGTCGCGATCACTCGCGGGACTGCCCTCGCCCCCGCGGCGACGCACGCGCCGGCGACGAGCGCACCGCAGCGTCCGGCCGTCCCGAGACCGAACGCGACCGCGAGCGTCCCGAGCGCGACTCCGACGAGCGCGCCCGCCGCGTCGCCCGCTCGCTGGACCGTCTCGGCGTCGACCGCCCAGCCGAGGTAGCCGAGCGCGCGCGCCAGTTCGGGGTCCGGGTCGGGCGACCACGGGACAGGACGCGCCAGTGCGGCGAGGATCCCGCGGGGGGAGACCGTCACGGCTGCCCACCCGCTCCCGCCGCGCTCCCGTCGGGCGACTCCGGCGGTGTCCCGTCCCGCGTCCCTCCCCGGGGTTTGTCTCCGTTCCGCTGCCCCGACCGCTCGGCCCGCGCCCGCTCGACGCGTTCGGGGGCAGTCTGGCCGGTCCGGACGAGTTCCCGGAGCCACGACTCACGAGCGCGGAGTCGCTCCCGCAGGTCGGCGTAGGACTCCCCGGGGCCGGCGAGCGCGGTCACGAGCCGGCTGTTCCCGCGGTCGATCGGACCGCTGGGGGTCAGCCCGTCGCCGGTCCGCTCGAACAGCGGCGCGAAGGTCGAGCTCCCGTCCCCCTCGGTGTGGACCTCCTCGACGGCGCGAACGCGACGCTCCCGGTCGCCGGCCGTATCGGCGGCTTCGAGCGACACGAGCAGGTCGGTAACGCCGAACGAGGACTCGGAGACGCCCAGGTCCGAGACGACGCGCTCGCGGACCTCGGCGCCGCCGTCGCCGTGGATCGTCCCGAGCACCGCACCGTCGTTCGCGCCGACGCGCATCGCCTCGTACAGCGCGGTCGCCTCCTCGCCGCGGACCTCGCCGACGACGAGCGCGCCCTCGCCCAGGCGGAGCGCACTCCTGAGCGCCTCGGTCGGCGACGGGCCGGTCCCGTCGAGGGAACTCCGGAGGCCCTGGACGTCCCGGCCCCGCTCCTGTAGCGCCTCGACGGGGAGTTCCGGCGTGTCCTCGATGACGACCGTCCGCGTCGCCGGCGGCACCTCCCAGAGCAGCGCGCCGAGCAGCGTCGTCTTCCCGGCGCCGCGGGGGCCCGCGACGAGGCAGGCCGCGCCGCGTTCGACGGCCACCGAGAGGAGCGCGGCGGCGTCCGCCGGCACCGTCCCGTTCGCGACGAGCGCGGGCAGCGTCCAGGCGAAACTGTCGGCCGCGCGGAACGCGAACGCGACCCCGTCGCTCGCGGGGTCGGTCACCCCGGCGACCCGCAGGTCGCGGTCTCCGACGGCGACCGCAGCGTCCAGGGTCGGCTCCGCCCCCGAGAAGGCGCGCCCGCTCTCGCGGCGGAACCGGGACGCGAGCGCGTCGGCCCCGGTCTCGCTGAGCCTGACGTTTGTCCGCATCGCCTCCCCGTCGGCGCGCACCCACAGCGGGTTGGCCCCTACGGGCGCCGTCGCGAACACGTCCGAGACGCGGTCGTCGGCGAACAGGTCCTCAACGAGGCCGTACCCCCGCGTGTGCTTCCGGAGTACCGACTGGATACGGCCGACAGGGTCGCCGTCGTCCGCGACCGCTCGCACCGCGCGCCCGGGCGCCCGGTCGGTCCCCTCGACCGCGCCGTCGGCCAGCAGCTCGTAGGCGTCGGTCAGTGTGGTCATCGCTCCGTCGTCGAACCGCCGCTCGACCGGGTCGAGGTGATAGGTGCGCACGGCCTCGGTCGGCCCCTCGTAGACCCGGACCGTCGCGTGCGTGTCGAGGTCCCGCTTCTCGAGGAGGCGAGCGTCGCCCGGCGGTCGCGCGCCGACGCGCCAGTGGCTCACTCGCGGCCCCACGTACGGCCGCAGGGCGTCCGGGTAGCCGCTGGACCGAGCGGCCCCCTGGGCCAGCCCGGTCTCCGCGGCCAGGCGGTTCACTGGCCCGGCGCGCCCCGACGCCTCGCGGGCCGCCCCGAGCGGGTCCCGGGTCGCCCGCTCGGCCAGCCGCTCGTCGTGGAACGCCGCCGCGTCGGCGAACCGCCCGGCGGCGACGAGCAGCGCCGCGGCGTCGCTCTCGTAGGCCCGTTCCAGCCCGCCGCTCCGCGTCAGGACCCGGTCCACGTCGCGCTCGGTCAGCGCGCTCACGACGGTCGCCCGGCACGCCCCCTCGTCGGCCAGGCGACCGGAGCCCGGACAGTCTCTCGCGTCGACGAGGAGCCGGTCGTCCTCGAACTCGGGCGTGCAGCGACAGTCCGGGTCCGGGTCGCTTCCGGCTCCCGGGAGGTGCGACAGCAGCGCGTGCATGGTGCCCGCTGGTCCCGCCCCGTTACTTGAACCCTCGCCGCTCGACGGTCACGACCCGGTCGCCGTCCCGGGAGACGAGACGGAGCACGAGGCGGTAGCGACCGCCCCGTTCGACCCGGAACGCGCCACCGGACGCGGCCCGCAACCGGACGCCGTCGACCCACCTGACGTGTCTGGTGCCACCGTCGACCCGCCAGGCGATCCGCGTCGCGGCCCGCGCTGACCCCCGCTCCCGGTCGCGGCCGGTCGGCCCCGGCGTTCGACCCCGTCGACGCCCGCCGCGCCGGGCGACCGCCAGTGACGACGACGAGGGCGTCTCTTCCCGGCCCGCGGGCGCTGGCCCTCCCGGCCCGACCGTGAACGAGACGAGGCCAGCCCTCGCGAACCCCTCGACCGGGAGGGTGACGGTGACGGTCCGGCGAGCGGCAACGCGCCCGGACGCGAGCGCGTCGTTGCCTGCCTGGAGGCTGCGGGCGGCCTCGGCGATCCGGTCCGCCGCGGCCCTAGCGCTCGCGTCGGACCGGTGGACGCCCCCGTCGGCGACGGCCGGGAGCGCCACGCCGGCCACGGCCACGACGAGCGCCACGGTGAACAGCGCCCGCACGGCTCACAGCGCGTCGCGGACCCGCTCGATGAACGCCTCCGTCCCGTTCGACGAATCCGATCGGGCGTCCTGGCCGCCCGTTCCGGTTCGGTCCCGCCCGGGTCTCGCTCCCGGTTCGTGGTCTCCCGGGACTGCCGCGGCGTCGGCCCCGCGCCGACCGGGTGCGGCGGTCGCCTCGGGTTCCCGGCCGGCGTCGCGTGGCCGCCCGGACTCTCCCGGGTCCCCCGGCCGCTGTCTGTCGCCGCCCGCTGTCCCCGGACCCTCGCGGTCGGTCTCCTCCTGCAGGTGGCCCCCCATCTCGCGGGGTGTCGAGTCCGCTTCGTCGAGGGCGGTTTCGAGGGCTTCGACCTTCGCGAGCGCCGCGCTGGCGCGGCGTTCGACGTCGCGGTTCACGGCCCGGACGTTGCCCGCGTATCCCCGGACGGCCTCGACCGCCGCGTCGAGTTCCTCGACGGTCTCCTCCAGCGCGTCGGCCCTGTCTTCGAGTTCCTCGACCCGTTCGGCGAGCGCCGCCGCGTCCCGGACCTCCCCGAGGTCGGCGTCACCGTCGGTCAGCGTTCGTTCGACCGCGTCGAGGCGCTCCGTCAGGTCCCGTTCCGTCATGGGGCGGGGTGGTCCCGGGTTCGCACTTGAACCTTCGGCCGGGACGGGAGAAAGACATAGGCCGCCGGCACCCCCACGGACGGTATGGCACGCCGGAGCGTCCTGTTCTCGCCGGGAGACCAGCCCCAGCTCCTGGCGAAGGCCCTCGAAACCGACGCGGATACCGTCGTCTTCGACCTGGAGGACGCCGTCGCGCCGGACGAGCGCCCCGCGGCCCGGGAACACGTCCGAGAAGCGCTCGAAGGCCGCGACGAGGGCGCGAGCGCGGCGCCGGGGCCCGAGAACGGCGGCGGGGCGGCCGGCGGCGACGGTGGCCCGGAGGTCTGCGTCCGGGTCTCGCCGCCCGGTCGCGGCGCCGCGGCCGACCTCGACGTCGTGCTCGACGGGACAGTTCCCGACGCGCTCGTCCTGCCGAAGGCGAGCGGCGCCGGCGACGTGGACAGTCTCGCCGACCTCGCGGCCGAACGCGGCGCCGACCTGCCGGTGCTCGCGCTGGTCGAGACGGCCGCCGGGGTCCTCGACGCGCCGGCCATCGCGGCCGCCGGTCCGACCGACGCGCTCGTGTTCGGCGCCGAGGACCTCGCCGCGGATCTGGGCGCCACGCGGACCCCGGAGGGGACGGAGGTCCTCCACGCGCGCGAACACGTCGTCCTCGCGGCGGCGGCTGCCGACGTCGACGCGATCGATACTCTCTACACCGACTTCGAGGACGAGGCGGGCCTCCGCGAGGAGGCGGCGTTCGCCCGCGACCTGGGCTTCGACGGAAAACTCGCGATCCACCCGGCGCAGGTCGACCCGATCAACGAGGCGTTCACGCCCGACCCCGAGCGGGTCGCGTGGGCGCGGCGCGTCCTCGACGCGCGGGACGGAACCGACGGCGAGGGCGTCTTCGTCGTCGACGGCAAGATGATCGACGCGCCCCTGGTCGCCCAGGCCGAACAGGTCGTCGAGCGCGCGCGTGCGACCGGTCGACTCGACAGTGAAGAAGGCGACGTGCCGTCCGACGGCGACGGCGGTGAGGCGGGACTCGACAGCGACGGGTCGTGAGCTGGGCGCCGGTCGGACGCGGGACCGTCGCCGGAGCGGTGGCAGTCGCCGTCGAAATCATCGAACGCGTCGGCGAAGTCGGGCAAATTGTCGAGAAGGGGCTGGTAGTCGACCGGCGGGCCGTGGTTCCCGGTTCGATCGGCGGCGGCCGCGGGCAGGTCGACCGGGAGCCCCTGCCGTTCCGTGTCTTCACCGGACTCGGTGCCGTTCCGGTCCGCCTGCGAGCGTTCGTCAGCCTGCGCGTGTTCATCGGCCTGTGCGTGTTCGTCAGCCTGTGCGTCGGCGGGCGCGTTGCCCGGCGAAGCCATCGCAGCCCCGGTCGCGACGAGCAGCAGCGCGTAACCCCCAGAACGGCAACAGTGCGACCACGCGTTCCGTCGGCGCGCAATCGCGAGCGCGGACAGTACGTGGCAACGGGTCCGGACAGTACGTGGCAACGGGTCCGGACAGTGCGCGACGTCGAGGAGGAGCCTCGAACCCGTCCGCCCCCCATCCTTTTTCCCGTTCGTCCCCAAGGACTCGCCATGGCTACCCACGAGGCGACAGTGGAGGGCGTCGGCGTCGGCGTCGGGAACGAGGGGCCGGGACACCCGGTCGTCCTGCTCAGCGCCCGGGACGAACTCCTGCCGATCTTCGTCAGCGCCGACCAGGCCCAGTCGATGCAACACGCCCTGGACGGGACCCCGTTCGAGCGCCCGCTCACGCACGACCTGTTCGTCGACATGGTCGCGGAGTTCGGCGCGGCGATCGACCGCGTCCG
>JBDGST010000159.1:0-19413 GCA_042217365.1 Haloarculaceae archaeon | reverse complement strand
GATCTCCTCGGCGACGCTCGTGATCTGGACGAACCCCAGGTAGGAGACGAAGATCAGACCGGTCGTGGCCATCATGGGCCCGAAACTGCTCGCGGCCGGGAGGTTCGCCGGGTCGGCCCGGAGCGTCCCCAGGAGCGTGAACGCCGCCAGGATGATCACCAGCAGGACGACGATAACGTTCTGCAACCGCCCGGTCTCCTTGGCGCCGATGTAGTTGACCGCGGTGAAGAAGACCGCGCCGCCGAGCGCGACGAGTTTGACGACGGTGATCGAGACGGGACCGAGCGCGAGGACGCCCTCGACGCCGAAGATGGCGCTGATGTACTTCCCGAAGCCGTACATGTAGAAGGCGCTGGCGAACGCGAGACCGATCCAGTTGGCCCACCCCGCGACCGACCCGAACAGGGGGCCCAGCGCGTGGTTGACGTAGTAGTACGCGCCGCCGGAGCGCGGCATGGCCGTCCCGAGTTCGCTCGCCGACAGCGCCGTGAACAGCGCGATGACGCCGCCGAGGACGAACGAGACGGCCGCCAGCGACCCCGCCGTCTCGATGGCCGTCCCCGGGAGCACGAAGATGCCGGCGCCGATCATCGTGCCGACGCCGATCGTCAGCGCCGCCAGCGGCCCCAGGTCCTTGGCGAGTTCCTCTTCGTTCACTGGCTACCCCCCTCGTCGGCTCCTTCCGAGTCGGCGTCGGTCTCTCCGTCCGGGTCGTCGGGGTCGGCGTCCGGGGCCGAGTCGGGGCCGCGTTCCCCAGCGGGGTCGTCGGGGTCGGCGTCCGGGGCCGAGCGGACGTCGGTCTCGACCGGCGGCGCCTCGTCGTCGTCGTAGACGTCCGGCAGGACCACGACCGGGCGGTCGCTCTCGGTGACGAGCGACAGCGCCACGTCCCCCGTCAGCAGGCGGATCCACCGGCTCCCGCCCCGCGGCGTGATGACGATAGCCGTCGCGTCCGCCCCGTCGGCCGCCGCGAAGATCGCCTCGGCGACGTCCGTGCCGTAGGTGATCTCCGTCTCGACGTCGAAGTCGGCGCCGAGGTGGTCCCTGACGACCTCGAAGACCTCGATGGCGTACTTCTCCCGCTGTTCGACCGAGGCCTTGTCGGGGGCGCCGCCGCCCTTCTCGACGACGTGGACGGCCAGTACCGACCCCACGTCGTGGCCGGACAGCGCCCGGCAACTCGCCGCCGCGTCCTCCGGGTCGGCGACCGGGAGGACGACGCGCTCGAACAGGTCAGACATCGGCCCGTCCCGGGGGAAGGGCCGCGCCGGTTCGGTCGCGAGACGGAGCCGTACCTACGAAGGGAAAACGACGTTGGTCCATGCAAGGGCGGTCGGCCGGACGGGACTTAACTCTCCCGTACCGCGAGCGAAGAGGGTCCCGTACCGCGAGCGACGAGGGGGCGGGGGACCGGCTTCGCTCCCGGGCTGAGGGGGGCGGACTGCGTCGTCGTGTCCGTTCGGCGCAGACGGGAACGACGGACGCGACTTTCCGATGGCCTGGACGTTCCGGTCCAGAGGGGAATCGACTTATCGCTCCCGGCCACGTTAGCAGTCATGTCGCGGGCAGGTGACCCGTCGTGCGCGTAGTCATCGTCGGCGCGGGCGAGGTCGGGTCGAACATCGCGGAGAGCCTCGCGGACGACCACGAAGTCGTCGTGATCGACGTCGACGAGGAGCGGGTCGAGGCGCTCACGTACGACCTGGACGTATTGGCGGTGCAAGGTGACGGCGCGGACCTCTCGACGCTCGACGAGGCGGGCGTCTCCGACGCCGACATGCTCATCGCCAGCACCGACGACGACGAGACCAACATCGTCACCTGCGGGACGGTCAAGACGGTGTCGGACGCGTTCACCATCGCCCGGGTGAAGAACACGAAGTACCTCGACACGTGGGACCGCTCCGAGGGCGCCCTGGGCGTCGACTTCATGGTCGGGACCAACCTGCTGGCCGCCGAAACCATCGTCCGGGTGATCGGTCTCCCGGCGGCCCACCAGGTGGACACGTTCGCCCACGGCCGGGTGCAGGTGGCCGAGTTCCCGCTCGCCGAAGACAGCCCGATCGACGGCCAGACCGTCCAGCAGGCCGACCGCTGGCCGGAACTCACGTTCGCCGCGGTCCTCCGGAACGACCACGTCGCCATCCCGACGGGAGAGACGGTCCTCGAATCCGGGGACGCGGTGATCGTCATCGGGAGCCCCGAGAGCGTCCAGGAGTTCGCCGACGAGGTCGACCCCGACGCCGACGGCGCCCGGAACGTGCTGGTGATCGGCGGGAGTTCTATCGGCTATCACGTCGCTCGCCTCCTGACCGATCGGGGTCTGAAGCCCCGACTCGTAGAGAGCGACCCCGAGCGGGCGCGGGAACTCGCCGAGTCGCTGCCCGGGACGACCGTTCTGGAGCACGACGCGACCGACGGGGAGTTCCTCGAACGCGAGCACGTCGCCGAGACCGACGTTGCGGTCCCGACGCTCGGGACCGACGAGAAGAGCCTCCTCGCCGGACTGCTCGCCAAGCGACTCGGCGCCGACCGGGCGGTGACCGTCGTCGAAAACGGCGCGTACGTCGACCTGTTCGAGGCGGTCGGCATCGACGTCGCGGTCAACCCCCGGGAAGCGGTCGCCGAGGAGATCACGCGGTTCACGCGCGAGCAGCACGCCGAGAACGTCGCGGTCATCGCCTCGGACCGCGCCGAAGTACTTGAGATCGAGGTCGACGGTGACAGCGTCCTCGCGGGCCGGCCGATCCGCGAATCCGTGGGGGACCTCCCCGACGGCGTGGTCGTCGGCGCGATCACCCGCGACGACGGGTACGTCCAGCCCCGCGGGGACACGACCATCGAAGTCGGCGACCACGTCGTGCTGTTCATGGACGGCGACGTCATCACCGAGGCGACGGAACTCGTGTGACCATGGACGGGCGCGTCTACGTGGACGGGCGGGCCAGCCTGAGCCTGGTCGGGTCGGTCCTCACGTTCCTGGCGATCCCGCTCGCGCTGCCGCTTTTCACCGCAGTCGTCTACGGCGAGGGATACGTCCCCTTCGCCGTCACGGTCGCCGTGACGCTCGCGCTCGGGTTCGCGCTCAGGCGCCTTGACCCCGACCCCGACCTCGGCGCCCGCGAGGGTTTTCTGATGGTCGGCGTCACCTGGGTCGCCGTCGCGCTCGTCGGGACCGTCCCGTACCTCGTGGCCGGGTACGGAACCCCCTCGACGCTCGGGTGGCCCCACGTCACGAACGCCCTCTTCGAGAGTATGAGCGGGTTCACGACCACCGGGGCGACGGTGATGGGCGAGATCAGCCTCGACCGGCACAGCCACGCGCTCCTGCTGTGGCGCCAACTCACCCAGTGGCTCGGCGGCATGGGGATCGTCGTCCTCGCGGTGGCCATCCTCCCGGAGCTGTCGGTCGGCGGCGCACAGCTGATGGACGCCGAGGCGCCCGGGCCGGGTATCGAGAAACTCACGCCGCGGATCGCCCAGACCGCGCGGGTTCTCTGGCTGGCGTACCTCGGGTTCACCGTCCTGGAGTTTCTCCTCCTGTACGGCCTCCACCTGGCGGGCGAGTTTCTGGGGATGCCGCTGGCCCCGAACATGGGCCTGTACAACGCGATCTCTCACCCGTTCACGACGCTCCCGACCGGCGGGTTCTCGCCCGAGGCCCGCAGCATCGAGGCGTTCTCGGCGGCGGTCCAGTGGGTGATAATCCCCTTCATGGTCGTCGCGGGGACGAACTTCGCGCTGTTCTGGCGGGTCCTGCGGGGGGAACCGACCGCGCTCGTCGACAACGAGGAGTACCGCGCCTACGTCGGGGTCATGGCGGTCCTGACGGCCATCGTCGCCGGCCTCCTGTACGCCGATCTCGGCCTCGCGACGGTCCCGGTCGAGGTCGGAACTATCCCGGGCGTCCCCGAGGCGTCGCTTCGCCAGGCGACCTTCCAGGTCGTCTCGATCGTGACCACGACCGGGTACGCGAGCATGGACTTCAACACCTGGAGCCCGGTCGCCAAGTACCTGCTCCTGTTCGCGATGTTCGTCGGCGGGTCCGCCGGATCGACCGGCGGTTCGATCAAGATCGTCCGGTGGCTCGTCATCCTGAAATCGGTCCGCCGGGAGCTGTTCACGACGGTCCATCCGGAGGCGGTCCGGCCCGTCCGGCTGGCGGGCCAGGCGCTCGACGAGCGGGCGCTCCGGGGGATCTACGCGTTCACGCTGCTGTACGTCGTCGTCTTCTTCGTCGGCGTGCTGGTCGTCGGCCTCGACGCCGCCCGGGTCGGCTACGAGGTCAGCGCGTTCGAGACGATGAGCGCGGTCGCGGCGACGCTCGGCAACGTCGGACCGGGCTTCGGCGTCGTCGGTCCGATGAACAGCTACCTGGACTTCCCCCGGACCTCGAAACTGTTCATGGTGTTCCTGATGTGGGCCGGGCGCCTGGAGATCATCCCCGTGTTCGTGCTGCTGACGCGGGCCTACTGGCGGTCGTGAGCGGCGGGCGGCCCGTTCGACCCGCCGGCCGCCGGCCGCGAAGCCCGTAGCACTCGCCCGCCGAGAACGTGGACGTGCGGCGCGTTCATCCGTCACTGGCCACGGTTTGCCCGAACCCTCCCCGTCGCCCTCACCGGGGCTCCAGCCCGTACAGCAGCGACCGCGCGAACACCAGCACCGGAATGATCTCCAGGCGGCCCACCCACATGTTGACGACGAACATCGCCTCGGCGGCCGCGGGCATCGACGGGCCCGTGATGCCGGTCGAGAGGCCGACGTTGCCCTGGGCGCTGGCGACCTCGAACAGCGCGTCCGCGTACGAGAACGAGGGGCCGACGAGGTCCACCAGCAGGACGCTGCTGGCCGCCAGCAGGAGCAGCCACAGGAGGCTGACGACGGTCGCCTCGTTGAACTCCCGCTCCATCGCCTCCCGGGTGAGCGACCGGCCGTCGATCCGCGCCGTCACGACGGCGTTGGCCGGCAGGAACACGCGGCCGAACTGCCAGCCGATCCCCCGGGCGACCGTGTACGCGCGGATGACCTTGATCCCGCCGACGGTCGACCCGGCGGCCCCGCCGACGACCATGGCCCCCGAGAGGAGGACCTTCGATCCCTCGGCCCACCGGCCGATCGGCGCGGACTGGAACCCCGTACACGTGAGGGCGCTCACCCACTGAAACGTCGAGTCCCGGACCGCGTCCGCTACCCGGAGGTCGACGGGGGCGCCGGCGGGGAGGACGCCCGCTCGCGAGAACGCTCCCGGGGCGGAGCCGAGGCTCCAGGCGTTCTGGGCCGAGAGCGCGACGACCCCCGCGCCGAGCAGGACGAACAGCCACCGCGTCTGGAGGTCCCCGAGCAGTTCACGGTAGTCGCGCTCGCCGACCACGGCGTAGTGGACGGGGAACGCGATGGCCCCGAGCGTCATCGTCGGCAGGAGGACCGTCTCGACGAGCGGCGAGCCGTAGGTGGCGATGGACTCGTCGGTCACCGAGAACCCGCCGGTCGCGAGCCCGGTCATCGCGTGGTTGAGCGCCTGCCAGCCCACCTCCCACAGCGGCAGCCGCGACGCGTACTCGGTGGTCGAGAGCGCGACGAACAGGGCCGCGGCCGACAGCAGCGTGTAGCCGACGACGAGCTTCCAGACGGTCCGGACCGTCGAGACGATGCTCGGGTGGATCCGACGCTCCCTGGCCTCGCTCCGGTAGAGCGCGTAGCTCCCGCTGCCCGGCCGCGCGAGGATCGAGACGGTGAGCACGATGACGCCGACGCCGCCGACCCACTGGATGAGCGACCGCCACCACTGGAGCGCGCGCGGCAGCGACGGCTCGTGGACGGCCATCGTCAGGCCGCTCCCCGTCCACCCGCTCATGCTCTCGAAGAACGCGTGCAGCGGGTCACGGAAGTACACCAGGCTCGACCGCGACGTCCGGCCGGCGACGGTCGCCGCGTCCCACGCCGCGTCCGGGGGGACGTAGGTCGCCGCGACCGCCGGGGGAGTCAGGTACGCCGTCAACAGGAACGGGAGCGACCCGAACGCGGCCGTGGCGAGCCACCCAAGCGCCGCGATGATCATGCCGTGTTTCATCTTCGGGTCGGGGGCGTCGGCGAAGGCGCGCCGGGCCGACAGCCCGACCGCGCCCGTCAGGGCCGCCGAACCGGCGAACGCCGCCGCGGGATACCACTCCCGGAACGCCAGGGAGACGGCGACGCTCCCGCCGATCAGGGCGGACTGCATCACCAGCAGCGAGCCAACGTCCCGGAGGATGGTCCGGAGGTCGGACGAGAACCGGTCCGCCCGCCCCCGGACGACCGTCGCCGTCGACATCGTCAGTCGTGGTCCCCGTAGTGCCCGAACACGTCCGTCACTGCGGCGGTCATACCCCTGCCCGCGTAGACCGTTACGAGGTCGCCTGCCTCGATCCGCGTGGCACCCGTCGGCGTGATGGGGCTGCCCGCCCCGTTTCGCTCGACGGCGACCACGAGGATCTCGTCGCCGAAGAGGCCCTCACTGTCGGCCTCGCGGAGGCTCTTGCCCGCGATGGGCGCCTCGGACGTGACCTCGATCTCGAACACTTCGGCGTCGTCGCCGACCTGCATGTAGTCGACGATCGAGGGGTGTCTCACGGACCGGTAGAGGTACTCCGCGATGAGCCGCTGGGGGTTTTGCATCGTGTTGACGCCGATCCGATCGAACAGCGACATGTGCTCGGGGTTGTGGACCACGGAGACGATGTTCAGCACGTCCAGTTCCTGGGCGAGGAGACAGACCATGATGTTCGTGGCGTCCTGGTCGGTGGTGGTGATCAGCGCGTCGGCGTGCTCGATCCCGGCGTCGGTCAGCGTCTCCTTGACCGTCGCGTCATCGTTCAGGACGAGGCAGTCGTAGTTCGTCGCCGCCCGCTCGGCGCGCTCCTCGTCGCGCTCGATGGCGACGACGTCGTTGCCGCCGCCGGTCGCGACCTCCAGAAGCGGCGTCCCGATATCGCCCGCGCCGACGATGACGATGTACATCAGTGTCCGACCAATTCCCCCCGACTCCCGAAAAGCTACTGTTTCGGTGGACTGCTTCGATCGGGTCGTGAACGAACCGCGTCGACGGTGACTGTGAACCGTCGAGCGGTTCACCCGCCCGGTCCGGACGCGAGTCGGTGACACTGTCCGTCCCCGGAATTGAATTTTATCTGTATTCAAGTGTATACCTTGCTCGATCCTCAACGCTCTCTTAATCCCGTCATTTCATCGTTCTGGTGGATACGTCGAGATCGATCGAAATAACTAATTGAATATTTTCTCAATTAATCGGCGATGAGTCAGACGACAGAGCGCCTCCGACGGTACCTCGACGACGAACTCGGGGAGTGCCGGAGCGAGGACGCACAGCGACGTCTCGACGAGTTGGAAGGGCTGGCGGAATCTATCGAAGGAGACCGGGTCACGGCAGAACTCGACGTCCTCTCCGCGCTCGCGAGCGAAACGCGGTACACCGTCGTCCGGACGCTGGTGGTCGCCCGCGAGGAGCTGTGCGTCTGTGAGCTCCGGCCGCTGGTCGACGTCAGCGAGAGCGCCCTGAGCCACGCCCTCTCGACGCTCACGGACGCGGGACTCGTCGAGGGGCGGAAAGACGGCCGCTGGAGAACGTACCGCGCGACCAACCGCGCGGTCGCGATCGTGACGGTCCTCGAAGGGAGCGTGGGGTTCGAGACGGAAAGCGGAGGTGCCTCGCGATGAGCGCCGTCGAACACGAGCACGGCCCGGACTGTGACTGTCCGGACTGCGGAGATCCGCGGTCGATGGACGTTCTCGACAAGTACCTCACGGTCTGGATCTTCGGCGCGATGGCGGTCGGGGTCGGACTGGGCTACGCCGCCCCCGGCGTCACCGAGCCGATCCAGAACCTCCACCTCGTCGAGATCGGGCTGATCCTGATGATGTATCCGCCGCTGGCGAAGGTCAACTACGGCCAGTTGCCGCGCGTGTTCGCCCAGTGGCGCGTCCTGGGCCTGAGCCTGTTCCAGAACTGGCTGATCGGCCCGACGCTGATGGTCACGCTCGCCCTGATCTTCTTCGGCGGTATCGTTCCCGGGCTGCCGGCCCGCCCCGAGTTCTTCCTCGGCCTCGTCTTCATCGGGATGGCGCGCTGTATCGCGATGGTGCTGGTCTGGAACGACCTCGCCGAGGGGTCAGGCGAGTACGCCGCGGGCCTGGTCGCGTTCAACAGCGTCTTCCAGATCCTGACCTACGGGGTGTACGTCACCTTCTTCGCCCTCTTATTACCCGACGTGCTCGGGCTGGAGACGCTCGCGGCCAGTATCGACGCGTTCGACGTCACCCCGATACAGGTCTTCCGGGCGATCGCGATTTTCCTCGGGATACCCTTCGCCGCGGGGATCCTCTCGCGATACGTCGGCACGCGCACGAAAGGCGTCGAGTGGTACGACGAGGAGTTCGTCCCGACGGTCGACCCGTTGACGCTGGTCGCGTTGCTCTTTACGGTCATCGTGATGTTCGCGATGCAGGGCGAGCGGATCGTCGGCCAGCCCTCCGACGTGCTCCTGGTCGCGGTGCCGCTGACGATCTACTTCCTCGTGATGTTCGTCGTGAGCTTCGCGATGGGTCACCGGATCGGCGCGGACTACTCGACGACGACCGCGATCGGCTTCACCGCCGCCTCGAACAACTTCGAGTTGGCTATCGCCGTCGCGGTGGCGGTCTTCGGCGTCGGCTCCGGCGTCGCCTTCACGACCGTCATCGGCCCGCTGATCGAGGTGCCAGTCCTGCTCTCGCTGGTCTACGTCGCCCTGTGGCTCCAGCGCACCGTCGACTGGCGGGGTCACACGACCGGACAGCTCGAAAGCACGAAGCCGGCGAGTGCCACGGGCGGTGACGCGGATCCTATCGCTGAGGACGACTGATCCGAAGTTCTCACAGTCTCGTGTCGCTCCGGAACCGTTTCAACTCGTTTTGAAACCAGAACGAATATATACCGCGGCCGTTCTAATTTTGTTTGAAATGGGGGCCAAACCGTGACCTCGCTCGAACTGCTCGTGCAGATGCTCCGGGCGGGAATCGACGAGACGCTGTCGTACCTGACGCTGCACGTCGTCACGTGCCTGGTGCCGGCGTTTTTCATCGCCGGGGGGATATCGGCCGTGCTGTCGGACCACTTCGTGACGAAGTACCTGAGCGCGGACGCGCCGAAACTGCACGCCTACTCCATCGCGTCGGTGTCGGGCGTGGCGCTGGCGGTGTGTAGCTGTACGATCCTCCCGATGTTCGCCGGCCTGTACAGGAAGGGCGCGGGGATCGGCCCCGCGGCGGCTTTCCTGTTCTCGGGGCCGGCGATCAACGTCCTGGCGGTGGTGTTCACAGCGAGTGCGCTCAGCCTCCGGCTCGGTGGAGCACGCGCCTTCTTCGCAGTCACGATGGCCGGAGCGATCGGCCTGACGATGGCGTTCGCCTTCGGCGAAAGCGACAGCGAGAGTCCGGACGGGCAGTCCGTCGCCACCGATGGGGGGCAGGTCGTCGCCGAGCGCGAGCGCCCCCTGTGGGTGACGGGTGGCTTCTTCGGCAGTCAGGTCGCTATCCTGCTGATCGCGGCGACTGGACTGCTGAGTTGGGGGGTCAAAGCGCCGCTGCTCGCGCCGCTCTTCGGGCTGCTGGGGTACCTGCTGTGGGCGAAGTTCCCGCGCAGCGAGATCGAGGAGTGGTTACAGGAGACGTGGTTCTTCACGCGGACCATCTTCCCGCTCCTGATCGCGGGAACGTTCGTCATCGGTGTCGTCGGCGCGATCGCGGCCATCGCCCAGGGCGTGAGTCCCCTGGAGACGATCACGACCGGCGCCGGCGAGACGTTCGTCGCCCACCAGGTCGCCCCCGGCCTGCTCACCAAGGGGATCTTCGGCGAGACGACGGTGCTCTCGACCGGCCTCGGGTCGGTCGTCGGCGCGGTCCTGTACATGCCGACGCTGCTGGAGGTGCCTATCGTCGGCTCGCTGTTCGGATACAACAACGGTCTGATGGCCGACGGTCCCGCGCTCGCGCTGCTGCTCGCGGGCCCGTCGCTGTCGCTGCCGAACATGCTGGTGATCTGGAAGACCATCGGGGCGAAGCGAACAGCTCTGTACGTCGGTCTCGTCGCCGTCTCGGCCACCATCGCGGGCCTGATCTGGAGCCTGCTCGTCGTCTAACGTATCGACGTCGAACCGAACTCCCACCAACCCAACCCACACGTCCCATGAAAATCGAAGTCATCGGCCCTGGCTGCCCCAGGTGCCAGCAGACCGCACAGAACGTCGAACGAGCCCTCGACGAATTCGACGGAACCGTCGACGCGACAGTCGAGAAGGTCGAAGAACAGATGGAGATCATCGACCGCGGCGTGATGCACACCCCTGCCGTCGCGGTGGACGGCGAAGTCCGAACCGAGGGGGAGATCCCCGACGTCGATCAACTGGTCGAAGTGTTCCAGTCAGTGTAGACCCGCCATCCCGCGGCGGATCGCGACGGGACTCGCGTGACCGGCCGTCCGACGCGGGTCAGGACCGCTCGCCGATCCGGTCGAACGACCCGATGGCGTCGTCGCCCCCCGCGACGAACACCTCGTCGCCGGCCTCGACGACGGTCGCCCCGTCGGTGTGGACGGCGCCGTCGCGGGCCAGGCCGACCACGGTCCACCCGCGGTCGCCCGCGCGGCGCGCCTCGCCGAGCGTCTCGCCGGCGAACGGGGCGCCGTCGGCCCGGACCAGCCGGATCTGCCCGACGGGGTCCATGACGCGCTCGCCGTGCACTTCGGCGGCGACCAGGCGCGCGCACACCCGCTGGACCGAGAGTACGTAGTCGGCGCCGGCGCGAAACGCTGCCGACGTCTTCTCGGCCTCGGTCACGCGGGCGAGTATCTCCACGTCAGCCGACAGCGCCCGCGCCATCGCCACGGTCAGGAGGGCGGTCGCGTCGTCGTCGACCGTGACGACCAGCGCGGTGGCGTCCTCGATCCCGGCCTCCCGGAGCGTCGCCGGTTCGGTCACCTCCCCCACGACGTCGGCCCCGCTGTCCGCGCCGCGGTCGACCGTCGTCACCGACGTCCCCGCTTCGAGCGCCTCCACGGCCGCCGCGCCCCCCTCGCCCAGCCCCGCCACGACGACCTCGGAGTGAGAGCCGCCCCTCGGCGTCCGCAGACCGGTCCCCGCTGCGCCGGCGACCTCCCGGGTCAGCGAGTCGATCTCGCCCTCGGGACCGGCGACCACCAGCACCGCGTTGGGCGTGAGGCGGACGTCGTCGCCGGGCGAGAGCACGAGGTCGCCGTCGAACCAGCCGGCGACCAGCGTCAGGTCGGGGTGGCCGCCAGCGGGGAGTCGCCGACCCGAACGCCGTGAAGCGGCGAGTCCCGGCGGACGAGCAACTCCCGGATGGCGACTGTCCCGTCGCCGGAATCGGCGTCGAGGGCGACCGGCGTCGTCGCCTTCTCGGCCAGGCGGCGGCCGATGAGCGCGTGGGGCGCGACGCTGCGGTCGACGCCGACCTCGGTCAACGCCGCGGACTGGCGTGCCGATGGCACGAAACTGATCACCCGCAGCTCCTCGTTCGCCTCCAGCGCCGTCAGCACGACGCTGGCGGTCCGCTCGCCGGCGTCCGTGATGAGCGTCGCCGCCTTCCGGACGCTCGCGCGCTCCAGGTCGGCAAGCGCCTCCGGGTCCCCGTGTATCGCCTGGTAGCCGTCGTCGGACAGGCGCTTGGCCTCTTCCTCGTCCGACTCGACGAGCACGTACCCGACCCCCACCTGTTCGAGTTCGTCGAGGAGGACCTCCGTGTCGTGCTCGTACTCGGCGACGACGACGTGGTCGTTTTTCGGCGTGAGCCGGTCGTCGAGGTTCAGCGGCGTCCGCTCGAACAGCGGGATGACGAGTACCCGCAGCGTCACGAACTCGATGACGACGCCGCTCAGCTGTATCGTCACTATCAGGAGGTTCAGCGCGGGCGTCTCCCACGGGGCGTCGGCGCCGAATCCGGTCGTCGTCATCGTCTCGACGACCGTCTGGAACGACCGGAACACGGAGTAGTCCCGGCCCTCCAGAGTCGTGACCCCGGTGTGGTAGACGGCAGTGAAAACGAGGACCACCGAGGCGACCCCCAGGGCGTACACGACGAGGAGACGCTGTCGCCCCGAGAGGTCGTTCGGGTGCAGTCCTTGCAGTTCGAGATCTCTCATCGGTGGGCCACCGGACAGGTGCCTTTCCGTCCCGCGGGAGATAAATCGTCCGCCGGAGGTGGGACGGACGGTCCCCGCGGGGTCGATACCGGCCGAATCGCACCGCGCCGCGTCGGGGGCTCCTCGTCCCGCCCGACACGTCCCGTCACGCCCCGACGCGTCCTCTCGTCCTGCACCAGAGCCGTCCGCCGTCAGTCGCCGATCTGCTCGGCGTCCCCCTCGTCGGTCGCGTCCGGTTTCTCGCGCTGGATCACGATCACCGGGCCGAGGAAGCGCTCGGCGACTTGCTCGGCGCGCATCCCGAACACGAACGTAGCCAGTGACGGGTCCGACTCCCCCATGACGACGGCGTCGAACTGGTCCGCGACGTCGGCGATAGCGTTCTGTGGGGCGACGCCGCGGGCGACGTCCGTCTCGTCCTCGTCGGCGACGTGGTACAGCGTCACGCCGATACCCGTGTCGGCGAAGAGCCCCGGGACGACGCGGACGAGCCGGTCGACGCCGACGGTCCCCCGGACGGCGACGAGGACCGATTCCGGGCCGACGGTCGCGTTCGGGACGAGCACGGCGAGACAGTCGTGTTCGACGATCACCCGGTCGATCATGTCCTGTTTCTCGTGTGTGAACACGAGTCGCGTTTCGACGGTCGCCCCCGCGTCTTCGAGTATCGCCTCGAACTCGTCGAGTCGCTCGGCGGCGCGGTCCTCGAACTGCATCCGGGCCTGGCCGGGCGCGGTCTGGTCGGGCACCTCGTGGTAGCCCAGCAGGACGACGGTGACCGTAGCCGGGACCTCCGCGACGGACGTCGCGACGGGAGCCGTTCGTCGTCCACGGCCGAAACGCCACATAGATAACGAGCGCCGTCGAACGCCCGGTCATGAACCCGAAGGTACTGATCCTCGGACCGCCGGGAGCGGGCAAAGGGACACAGAGCGACCGCATCGCCGAGACGTTCGGCGTCGAGCACGTCACGACCGGCGACGCCCTCCGGGCCAACAAGGGGATGGACATCTCCGACATGGACACGGAGTACGACACGCCGGGGGAGTACATGGACCGGGGCGAACTCGTCCCCGACGCCGTCGTCGACGCGATGGTCGAGGAGGCGCTGGCCGACCGCGACGGGTTCGTGCTCGACGGCTACCCGCGCAACGGCGACCAGGCGGCCGTGCTCCGCGAGATGACGGACCTGGACGTCGTCCTCGTCCTCGACGTCCCGGAGGAGGAACTGGTCGACCGGCTCACGGGCCGCCGGGTCTGTGACGACTGCGGGGCCAACTACCACGTCGAGTTCAGCCCGCCCGAGGAACCCGGCGTCTGCGACGACTGCGGCGGCGAACTGGTCCAGCGCGAGGACGACACCGAGGAGACCGTCCGCGAGCGCCTCTCGGTCTACCGGGAGAACACCGAACCCGTCCTCGAACTGTACGAGGACCACCCGGGCTACGTCGAGGTCGACGGCGACGAGACGCCCGACGAGGTCTGGGCGGACGTCCGGGCGGCCATCGAGGACCGGGCCTGAGTTGCACCGGACCCCGACGACGATAGTAAAAGCTTCATAACCGAGAAGCCCGTCAACTCACGGCAATGGCACGGAGCGCGAAGAAAGCGGAGTCACTGGCCGAGGAGAGCCAGTCGATGGCCGACGCCATGTCGCGCGTCCTCGACGTGGCCGACGAGCAGGGCGTGGTCACGTGGAACGACGTGAGCGACGACATCTCCAGCGGCGAGTGGGGTCGCCTCATCGAACAGGGGATCCTCGTCGACGCTGGCGGTGAGGGGTTCGTCGTCGACGACCCGGAGGGCGTTCGCGAAGCGCTCGGGAAGTCCGAACCCGAACCCTCGACGACGTCGTCCTCCTCGTCGGACGCGTCGAGCGACGGCGAGAGCGGCGACGAGGACGAGGGCTGGTCGCGCTGGGACAAGCTCGCCGGTCTCGGGACCGTGCTCCTCTTCCTCGGCTACAGCCAGCCCCAGATCCGCAACCTCATCGGCGGCGGACTGGACCTCCTGCTGGGGCCGCTCGCGTCGACGCTCCCCTTCTACATCATGATCCTCGTCCTGGCGGTGTTCACGAGCCTGAACTCCGCGCTGCTCCAGAGCAAGCTCATGGACACCGAGCAGATGGGCGAGTACCAGGAGCGGATGCAGGAGATCCAGGAGCGGCGCAAGGCCGCCAAGGAGCGCGGCGACGACGAGGCCCTCGAACGCATCCAGGAGGAGCAGATGGACGCGATGGGCGACCAGCTCGGCATGTTCAAAGCCCAGTTCCGGCCGATGGTCTGGATCATGCTCGTCAACATCCCGGTGTTCCTGTGGATCTACTACATGGTCCAGACGCCTGCGATGACCGTCCCGGCCAGCGCCGCTCCGGTCATGATACTCCCGATCATCGGCGAAATCGCCAAATGGGGCAACCGCATCGGCCCGATGTGGGCCTGGATCATCTGGTACTTCGTCTGCTCGATGAGCTTCTCCCAGATCGTCCGGAAGGCGCTCGACGTCCAGACGGCCCCCGACACGTCCTGACGGGGGCGGACGCTACCTCCCCGTCCATCCGGTTCGCGGACGCTGTGTTTCAGCGTCCCCGACTCGCGACGTAATATCGAACGATTCCGAGGACGTCGCTCCTGTCGAGAACGACGCCGTCGACCGGTCGGCGCGTGGCGTAGCGTCTGACCGTCCTGACGACGTCGTCCTGTCCGACCTCGCCGTCGTCGCCGGCCACCGCGTCGAACGCTCGTTTCGAGACGTCGTCCGGCGGTTTCCCGGCGTCCGGCCCCCGGATCTTCAGTAGCCAGCCGTCGAAATCTCCGCCATCCTCCGATTCGGTCTCCCCGGCGAGGAGGTAGTCCCCGTCGCTCGTCTCGGTCACCGAACGCCCGACGTCTGCGCCCGCGCCGCCGCGGGTGCGCTCCCACCGCACCGTGCCGTCGGGAGCGACCTTCAGTAGCCAGGTGTCGGGTTCGTCGCCGTCGGTGACGTCGCTCTCGCCGGCGAGGAGGTAGTGCCCGTCGCTCGTCTCGATCACGTCGTTGGCGAAGTTCCCGCCGGACCCGCCGTACGTGTTCTCCCACACGGCCCGTCCGACCGCCGGGTTCCGGAGGTCAATCCGGTAGGCCGTCAGCTCGTTCGGATACCCGACGGCCACTGTGACCGACCCGTCGCCGTCCGCGTCCTCGACGGCGATCCCCTCGACGTCGCCGTCGACCGGCTCTCGCCCGAGGACGCCGAAGTCAGGGTCGGCCACGACGAGAGCGCCATCGGTCACCGCGGCCACGAGCCCGTGTCCGAGCGGCTCGACCCGCTCGACCGTCGAGTCCGTTTCGAACTCCGTTACCGTGCGACCGGCGCTCTCGTAGACGGCCACGGTCGTCCCCGACCAGACGGCCGCCTCGACGTCGACCGCTTCGCCCGTCTCGAAGACTGCCGCTCGCCCGCCGGTGACGCTCGCGGTTCTGGTCCACACCGCGTCGCCGTCGGCACTCACGCCGTGGAACTCGCCGCTGGGCCCGTACGCGGCGAGGACGTCCGTCGACCCCGCTCCGCGGGTGAACCCCGCGTCGACCGGTTCCGCCGGCCCGTAGGCCCATCCCTGGGAGAGGCCACCGTCGTCGTCTTTCGCCACCAGTCGGAGTCGCGGCCGACCGCCGGAACCGCCGCTCGAACGGGTGAGCAGTTCCGGGCGCTCGTCGCCGGTCACGTCCCGGACGTCGAGCGTCGCCTCCACGAGGTCGGACGACCGGGCGTCCCACACGACCTCGCCGGAGCTGTCGTACAGCCTGACCCGTCCGTCGCTGGCGGTCGCGACCACGCTCGCACTGCCGTCGGCGTCGTAGTCGACCCCGAACGTGCCGCCCGGATCCACGCCTCCGGGGGCGTCCGCGCTCCACAGTTGCTCCCCGTCGCTCGGGTACGGGCGCACCCAGTCCGGGCCGCCGCTCGAAACGAACACCAGTTCCGCCCGCCCGTCCCCGTCGACGTCGCCGCTCCGTGCGATCCCGACCGTCCCGGTCGAGGCGTCTTCCCACAACCACTCGCCGTCTCGCACGAACCCGAACGCCGATCCACCCCCGTCCGCGTCGACGTCCGAGACGGCTATCTCCGCGACGCCGTCGGCCTCCAGGTCCACCGCGCTGACCGCTGTCCGGTCGTTCTCCAGGGGGACCGACCAGCGCGTCAGGAACGGCAGCACGTCGGGCCCCGGCGGCAGCGGGCCCGGTGCTCCCCTGCGGCCACCGACGGTAGCGGCGTCGGCTGGGGGACCGGCGCGTTCCGGGTCCTTCGACCCCCGACCCGCTCGCACGGACGCCGACCACCCGGCGCCGGCCCCGGCCACCGCGAAGCCACCGATCGCCCGCAGCAGTTTCCGTCTGTAAAACCCACCGGACTGCTGGCCATCCGAGTCCCGGTTCCCCTCTCCACCCGATCCGTCCCGACGTTCGGATGACATTTCTGAGCGGTCGGAAAAACGAGGCCGCTCCACTTCACGGTATTCTGTGCACGCTTCGCGGGCGCGTATTCGGTCGATTCGACCCTTTCCAGGGACTCAGGAGTCGAATTCGTGCTCATCGAGCTGTTCGACCGCTGTACGTTCGTGCGCCGCGTGACGATCGTGCAGCGAGTGCTTACTGTGCGAGCCGCGTCCGTACGGCGCGCATACTTATGATCCGGGGAGGTCACGACGGGGAGATATGTGGGACAGAGTCGACACGACCCGATCCCGGGAGGGGGCCGAGGCAGTGGCGTTCCTGGCACGGTCCCGGTCCCGGGCCTCTATTCTGGAGTTCGTGAGCAGGCGAGACGGGGTGACGGAGCGCGAGATCAGAGAGCGCGTCGACTGTTCGCGCACGACCGTCCGCCGGAACATCGAGAGCCTGCTGGAGCGCGACTGGATCGAGGAGCGCGGCCGCGAGTACTCGGCGTCCGCGTCCGGTGGGATCATCGCCGACCGCTTCTCGGAGATGGTGGACACCGTCGAGACGACGGCGCGCCTACAGCCGTTTCTGCGATGGATGCCGGCAGACGAGTTCGGGCTCGACGTCCGGGCGCTCCGTGACGCGGCGGTCGTCGCCGGGGACGCCGGCGACCCGCTGGCGGCGGTCAATCGGATCGTCAGGAGGCTCGAAGAGACCGATCGGTGGCGGGCGGTATCACCGTTCGTCGCCCTCCACCCGTTCGAGGTTCTGCACGAGCGGACGGTCCAGGGGGACCTGTCGGCCGAACTCGTCGTCGCCTCGCCGGTCGCCGAGACGCTCCGGTCGAACGCGGCCTACTCCGGTCTCACCCGGGAAATGCTCGACTCGGGCGCGCTCGACGTCTACGTGTGTGACCGGGAGGTCCCGTACTACCTCGGTCTCCTCGAACGTCGCGTCCAGATCGGCGCCGAGAACGAGGGACGACCGCGCGCGCTGATCGAGGACGCATCCGAGCCGGTCCGGTCGTGGGCGACCGACGCCTACGAGGACTTCAGGGACGCCGCCCGACCGCTGTCCGGGTCGGCGGTCTCGGTTACGAACCGGAGCTGAGAACGGTGGGAGCTCGACTCGTCCGGTCCGTGGCGATCGGTCGGAGACTCGACTGGAGTGTCGGCGGTCCCCGGATACCACCCCGCCGATAGTCGACGAACCCGATGCATAACGTCTTTTTACCGACGGGCCGCACGTCTGGTATGTTGATAACCGTCTCCGGGCCGGCGGGAAGCGGGAAGACGACACTCGCCGAGGGGCTGGCGGATGCGCTCGAGTACGACTACGTGAGCGGCGGCGACATCTTCCGCTCGCTGGCCGACGAGCGGGGGTACTCGCTCGTGGAGTTCAACAAGCTCGCCGAGGAGGACGACCAGGTCGATCGCGACCTGGACCGCCGGCTCCGCAACATCGCGCACGACCGTGACGACCTCGTCCTCGAATCGCGCCTCTCGGGCTGGATGGCCGGCGACCACGCGGACCTGAAGATCTGGCTCGACGCGCCGGAGGACGTCCGGATCGAGCGCGTCGCCGACCGCGAAGCGGACGACCTCGAAACCGCTCGCGCCGAGACCATCGAACGCGCAGCGAGCGAGGCTCGCCGCTACCGGGAGTACTACGGCATCGACATCGAAGACCGCTCTATCTACGACCTCGTCGTCAACACGGCGCGCTGGGACCCCGAGAGCGAACTCGATGTCGTCCTGGCTGCCGTCGAATCCTACGACCCGGCCCACGACGAGGGGAAGGCGCCGGTCACCGGCGTCGACTACGACTTCTGATGGGGCCGCGCGGTCCGCCGGCCGAGCGCTCGCCCGCCGCTCTGCGCTCGTTCGGTGTCGTCAACCTCGACAAGCCCCCCGGACCCTCCGCTCACCAGGCCGCCGCGTGGGTTCGCGACCTCGCTGGCGTCGACCGCGCGGCCCACGCCGGGACCCTCGATCCCAAGGTGACCGGCTGTCTCCCGGTCCTGCTGGGCGACGCGACGCGCCTGGCGCAGGTCTTCGACGACAGCGTCAAGGAGTACGTCGCCGTCCTCGAACTCCACGGTCCCGCGCCGTCCGACTTCGAGTCGGTCCTCGCCTCGTTCGAGGGACCGGTCTACCAGAAGCCGCCGAAGAAAAGCGCCGTCGTCCGGCGGCTTCGCGTCCGGGAGATACACGCCCTGGACGCGCTGGAGGTACGAGAGCGGCGGGCGCTTCTCCGGGTCCGCTGTGAGAGCGGCACGTACGTCCGGAAGCTCTGTCACGACCTCGGGCTGGCGCTCGGAACCGGCGCTCACATGGGTGACCTCCGCCGCGTCGCGACCGAGCCGTTCGACGACGCGGACCTCGTGACGCTTCACGACCTGGCGGACGCGCTCGCGTGGGCCGAAGAGGGTGACCCGGCGCCGCTCCGGGAAGCCGTCGAGCCCGCCGAACGCGCCCTCGAGCACCTCCCCGGCGTGACGATCGCCGAGAGCGCCGCCCGCGAGGTGGCCGAAGGGGCACCGGTGTACGCGCCCGGGGTGCTGGACGCCGACGACGTCGACCGGGATTCCCTCGTCGCCTGTTACACACCTGACGGGAGTGCCGTCTGTCTGGGACGACTCGTCGGTGACCCCGACGCCGGATCGGGGACGGTCGTCGATCTGGAACGAGTGCTCGTCTGACGGCCGGGGGAAAACGAAGGGCTTAATCCGTGACCGCTCCTCGTCGCAATTGCGGGACCGTGGGGTAGCGGTATCCTCGGCGCATGGGGTGCGTCGGACCTGAG
>JBDGST010000011.1:0-19681 GCA_042217365.1 Haloarculaceae archaeon | reverse complement strand
CGGGGTTTACAGGATATTTGCACCGGTCGTAACGAATCCCCGGCGAGTCCATCCCGCTCCTTACGTCGCGGTGATTGAACGACAGCGGCGAGTTCTTTTTAAAGAACCCCCGGAGTTACCCCCCGTCAGAGAGGGGTATCAACCCAATTTCAGGTATGATGTCGCCTCATACGGGTCCGTGCCGTCTGCGGATTGTACTGATTGTCAGTGGCCGCGGACACACGACCCTCAGACCGTCCAGAGGAGGTCGATCAAAAGCGGCGTCACCACCGCGAGCAACAGCTGGAGCGGCGCCCCCACCCGGACGTAGTCGCTGAACCGATAGCCGCCCGGGGAGTAGACCATGAGGTTCGTCTGGTAGCCGACGGGGGTCATGAACGCCGTCGACGCGGCGAAGGTCACGCCGAGGGCGAACGCGAAGGTGTCTGCACCGATCCGGGCCGCGGCGTCGATCGCCACGGGGAACACCAGCACGACGCTGGCGACCGGCGTGATCACGTTCGCCAGCAGCCCGGTGAGCAGGTAGAACAGCGCGAGCACGACCACGGCCGGGAGAACGTCCGCGACCCCGACGATCAGGCCACCGAGGAACTCCGCACCCCCGGTCTGTTGCATCGCGAGGCCCAGTGGATAGACCCCCGCGAGGAGGAAGACGATCTCCCAGGAGACGGCGTCGTAGGCCGCCCCGGGGTCGATGATGTCCAGGACGACCATCGCGAAGACGCCCCCGAGGGCGGCGATCGCGATGGGGAGCAGGCCGAGGGCGGCGATGGCGACGACGCCGACGACGACGCTGACTGCGAGCACGGCGTCGCGTCCGACCGGCGGGGTCTCCGGCGGCCCCTCGACCGCCGCCTCCTCGGTGATCACCAGCTCGTCGGACTCGCGGATGGTCTGCACCGAGGATTCGGACGCGTGCAGCAAGAGCGCGTCGCCCGGCGAGAGCGTGAGGTCGGACAGCCCCTCGTGGATGGTCTCACCGCCGCGACGGACCGCGAGGAGGGTGTCGGCGAAGCGTTCGCGGAGGCGGGAGTCGGCGACGGTACGTCCCGCCAGGGACGACTCTGCCGGCACCACCACTTCGACGAGCGTCCCCTTCCGCTCGGGGTCGGAGAGTTCGTCCTCGGTGACGGTCGCCCGCGGCAGACGGCGGAGCCCCGCGCCGTCGACGAAGGCCTGACGGACGGGGTCGCGGGCGTGGATCGTGAGCACGTCCCCGGCCTCGATCTCGCGGTCCGTCGAGGACCCCATGAACGACTCCGCGCCCCGGACGATCTGGACCACGTCGAGATCCAGCTCGTACGCCTCGAGGGCGTCGCCGATCTGGCTCCCGACCAGGGGTGAATCCCGGGGGACGTAGACGCGCGAGAGGTAGCCACCCAGGCCGTACTTCTCGGTGAGGTCCACGACGGCGATCCGCTCGGGGAGCAGGCGCTGGGAGACCGTCAGCAGGTAGGCGATCCCGACGGCGGCCACCGCGATCCCGAGCGCCGTGAACTCGAACATCGAGAAGGGGTGGAGCCCGGGGTACTCCGCGGAGAGCCCCGCCGCGAGGTCGCTGGCGACCACGTTCATCGACGTGCCGATGAGCGTCAGGGTGCCGCCCAGCATGGAGGCGTACGACAGCGGGATCAACAGCTTCGAGGGCGAGATGTGGTTCCGATCGGCGAGGTCCGTGACCATCGGGACGAAGACGGCCACGACCGGCGTGTTGTTGATGAACCCCGCGAGGACGCTCGTGATGACCACGACGATGCCGAGCAACCGGGACTTGGTTCCGTCGGTCACGCGGGCGATCTCGACGCCGAGGCGGGTGACGATGCCCGTCCGCTGGACGCCGGCGCTCAGGATGTACAGGGCGATGATCGTGATGGTCGCCGGCGAGGAGAACCCCGAGACGGCCTGGGCCGGCGTGACGTGGGTGTACTCCCGGAGGACGACGAGCGAGACGACGATGCCGATGGCAGTCACGTCGCTGGGGAACGATTCGGTCACGAACAGGACGATCGCCACGGCCACCAGCCCGAACACGACCACCATCCCCGTCGTCGGCTCCATCGTGGGCGCACCAACGGGGAACGGATCCATATAAGTAGCCGGTGGTTCCCCCTCGGGCGGCGGCGGTCACGTCGGAGATGCCGCACTTGCCGGGGGTGGAGGATCTGCGCGTGCTGGTGCGTGGTGGGCCGTACGTGCAGGTGTGGATGGATCGCGCCTGCCGGGCGTGGTGGCGCAGCAGCCGGCGGAGCGGAGAGTACACGCGACCGCTCCCACCGTCCGCTCGGCCTGGGTGACACGTTAATCCCGCTCGAATCGCCCCCGGAGGCGAGTTAGGCTCCGCGGATCGTCCGACGGGGGTGCTTAGCGTGTGGATAGTAAACCCTGCGCGGGGGCATCGGCCGGTATGGACGCCGCCGAACAGGGCCAGCGGTGTCGGACCGTCGTCGACGAACTCTCCGAGGCAGTCATCGCGGACGAGCGCGTGTTGCGGACGATCCTCACCGGGGTCGTCGCCCGGGGCCACGTCCTCCTCGAGGACGTCCCGGGCACCGGGAAGACGCTGACCGCCCGGAGTTTCGCCCGCGCGCTCGGGCTGTCGTTCAAGCGGATCCAGTTCACGCCGGACCTCCTCCCGGCTGACGTGACCGGCAGCCACGTCTTCGACGAGCAGCAGGGGACCTTCGAGTTCCGTCAGGGACCGATCTTCGCCAACGTGGTGCTGGCCGACGAGATCAACCGTGCCTCCCCCAAGACCCAGTCGGCCATGCTGGAGGCGATGGAGGAACGGCAGGTGACCGTCGACGGCGAGACCCACCACATCCCCGAGCCGTTCTTCGTCATCGCCACGCAGAACCCCGTCGAGCAGGGCGAGGGGACCTTCCCCCTGCCGGAGGCGCAGAAGGACCGCTTCCTCGTGAAGTCCCAGCTGGGGTACCCCTCCGAGTCGGGCGAGGTCGAGCTCCTGGAGCGCCGCAGCGACCGCACCACCCCGACGCCGACCGTCCAGCAGGTCGTGACCGAGGAGGAGGTCCACGAGATGCGCTACGCCGCCGAAGAGGTCTCCGTCCACCCGGACCTCCTCCAGTACATGGTCGACGTCGTCCGGGCCACCCGCGAGGACGAGCGCGTCGAGGTCGGGGTCTCGCCCCGGGGCAGCCAGCGGCTCTTCGAGGCCGTCCGCGCCTGGGCCTCGCTCTCCGGCAGGGGGTACGTCGTCCCCGACGACGTGCAGGCGGTGGCCCACCCGGTCATGGCCCACCGGCTCGTGCTCACGACCGCCGCGTCTGTCGACGGCGTCGATCGCGCCACGGTGCTCGACGACGTGCTCTCGACGGTCCCGGTCCCGCGCGTCTCGCCAGGACCGAGCTGAGTCACCGGCGGGGGGCGGCGCGCGAACCGCGTCTGTCCCGCGAGGTTCGTCACTCCGACACGCCGAACCAGTCCCGGTCATACCAGTCACGGTCACGCCGGTCGCGGCACGGTGGCGACGGCCCCCCTGCCCGTCTGCGCGCCGTAGCGACACGCAAACGGGCCGCAAGCGTCGTTGGGACGTGATGGCTCGCTAACGGGAAGACGCAAACGCAGCGCCCGGGTCCCCGGTCACACGCAAACGCCGCGCCTGATCTCCCCAGCGACCCGCAAACACAGCGCCGACGACCCGTGGCCTGCAAACGCGGTCCGGCAGCGACACGCCAACGTAGCACCGCCACCGTCCGGTCTGTGATCGTGGCGCAGCGCTATCGCCCGCATCAGCGCCGCGCTACCGCCCGCATCAGCGCCGCGCCACCGCCCGTATTAGCGCCCGGGGGCCGCCCGTATCAGCGCCGCAGCGCCACCGTTCATATCAGCGCCGCAGCGCCGCGAGCAACAACACGAGTGCGAGGAACGAGACGACCAGCGACTCCCGGGAGAGGGCGCTGGTCGACAGCCCCCGCACCACGTGGGCGACCAGCACCGCGAGGGCGGCGACGGCGGCGGTGGTCCCCGCCGCGACCAGTTCTACCCGGCGGGTCTCGGCGCCGCGACCGAGCTGTGCGCCGAGTTCGGTCGCCCGGGCCCCGAGGTCCCAGGCGACGACCGTACCGGCGGTGGCGACCGCCAGCGACCCGAATCCGACCGCCCGGAACGTCCCCGTGACGAAGACGCTCAGGAGCACGCCGGCGGCCCCGGCGACCAGCAGCCCCCGGACGTGGTCGCTCCCGCTGACCAGTCCCCAGCCCAGGGCGACGACGCCGACGGCGCCCGGCAGCAACCGCACGAGTTGCCCGGGCGTCGCGCCCCCGAGGGTCACCCACACCGCCGCGAGGAGGCAGATCCCCCCGACGGCGACGACCCCCCGACCCGTGTGGCGGTGGCCGCGCCCGCGCACCTCGCGCCCGCCGGCGACGACCGCCAGGCCGACCGCGGCGACCGCGAGCCCCGGCAGGACCCCGTCGCCGATCACCAGCATCGTCCCCATCGCGACCGCGATCGAGAGGGCGGCGCTCACGACCGTCGGATCGTCGTCGAGCGTCGTGGGCTCCAGTTCGCCGACAGACTCAGACGCCCGACCCGGGCCGGAGCCGCCGAGCTCGGTCGGCCCCTCGGCGTCGGAGGGACGGTCGGCGGCGGTGGAGGCGGTCACGACCGCACCACCCCCGACGCGCCGTCCGCGGGCGCAATCGGGTCCCCGGGCTGCCAGTCGACGACGGGGACCCCCGCGTTCCGAAGCCGCCGGACACGGGCGTCCCGCTCGAGGGCGGCCAGCCGCGTCCCCGGCGTCCCGCCCGCGGTCACGTCGACGGAGACGACGCTCACGGCGTGGCCCGCGGCGTCGAGCCGGCGGGCGGCGGCGATCCCGTCGTCGCACAGCGGCGAGCAGAGCAGCACCTGGTCCTGGTCTCCCAGCCGCGCCCGGAGGGTGGCGAGCTGCTCGTCGAGCGGCGGGCACGACTCCGGCGGCGACGCGGCGAAGGCGACGTGGCTGTCGAGGAGCCGCTCGCACTCCTCGCGGTGGCGACCGCTCGCCCCCGGGGCCGCCCAGCAGGACTCCCGGCCGACGGCTGCGAGCCCGAACCGGTTCCGGGTCTCGAGGAGGTCGTCGAGCAGCTCGCGCGCGACGGCGACGCTGTAGGCGGCGCCGTGGGGCTCGCCGTCCCGGGCGCGGTAGGCCGACTCCCGGGCGTCGACGAGCACCACGACCGACGCCATCCGCTCCTCGCGGAACTGGATGGTGGTGAGGTCGCCGCTCCGGGCGTAGCGCCGCCAGTCGATCCGGCGGACCGGGTCGCCGCGCTGGTAGGCGCGGACGCGGGAGAACTCGATCCCGGTCCCGCCGCGGTCGACCGCCAGTTCCCCGACCGCGTCCGTGGGCTGGCCGCGCAGCGGCGCCTCGGCGTCGCCGCTCGTACAGCGCAGCACGGTGTCGCCGGCGATCCGGGCCTCCACCTCGTGGGCGCCGCTGGGGTCGCGGACGACCGCCGTCGCGGCCCCGAAGTCGTGGCGGCCCTGCCGCGCGGCGATCCGGTAGCTGAACGTCGCCGACTCGCCCGGCCCGAGGGCGGTGCCGTGGCGGGGCGACCCGTCGACGACCGACAGCGCCGCCGGGACGCCGTCGACGAGCCGGAGGTCGAACAGCCGTCGGTCCCCGACGTTGCGCACGGTCGTGGTCACGCCCACCTGCTGCCCGTGGCTCGGGTTCCGGTCGTCGAGCCGCCGGTCGATCTCGATCGCCGGCTCCGGCCGGGAACTCAGCCACGGATAGGCGGCGAAGACGACGCCGACGGTCGCCACGAGCAGCAGCGACGGTCGGCGGAAGAGGACGCCGATCCCGACGGCGCCGAGTGCGACCGCCAGCACGCCACGCCAGCGGTGCGTCCGCCTGACGTCGACGATTTCGACGTCGTCCGTCGTCCCCGTCATCGACCCACACCTCCGTCCGCTGCCGTCCCCGTCATCGGTCCACACCTCCATCCGCTGCCGTTCCCGTCATCGATCCTCGCCTCCGTCGGCGTCGCGGTCGGTCGTCACCGACTCGATCTCGTCGACGGCGCGCCGCGCCGCGCGCTCGGTGCCGGACTCGCCGTCGACGGCGGCGACCAGTGGGGTCACGCCCGACCCGCCGCCGCCCTCGTCGGCCAGGTAGGCGGCGACGCGGTCGTCGTCCGTCCACTCGCCGCGATCGACCACCTCGCGTGCCTGGGCGGGCGTCAGCCCCTGGTCGGCGGCGACTGCGGCGACCGCCGCGTCCCGGAGTCGCGCCCTGACCTCGCGGCGCTGCTGGCGACCGACGACCGGGAGCCACGCGCGCCACCCGCCGATGCGGTCGTCGAACGACGCCCCCGGCGGGGGAGCGCCGACCGGTCGCTCGGCCTCCGGCATCGAGGCCTGGTTCAGCGCCGTCCCGCGGCCGCCGAACGCCGTGACCGCCGCGGCCAGCACGCCCGCGCCGCCGAGGGCCGCCGCCAGCGCGTAGTCGGTTCCCGTCGCCGAGAGGGCGGCGTCCACGAGGCCCGCCACCAGCCCGTCAGGGGAGAGGACGAGGGTGCTGGCGAGCGCGAGCACCCCCGCGCCGCCCAGGAGCACCCGAAGGCGGTCCGCCATTCAGCGCTCACCCCCGTCGAGGGCTCGCCGGAGCGAGCGCAACGCCCGCCGGACGTGGTCGGGCGTCTCGGGCTCCCCGCCGTAGCGGACCCGCTCGAACAGCGCCGTCAGCTCCCGGGCCGCGTCGGGGTCGACGCTTCCCTCCCGGACGGCCCGCTCGACGCACTGGCGCGGGGTCGACCCGTCCCCGGGCGCGACCTCGGCGCGGCGGATCAACTCCAGCCAGGCCCACTCGACGGCGTTCGGGGGCGCGCTCGCCGGGTCCGGGACGTCGCCGCCCCGACCCCCCCGGTCGAGGGCCGCGGCGATCCGACTGACGACCGGGCGGAGAGACGCGGCGATCCGGTCGCGATTGCGGGCGACGACCGCGGTCGCCGCGAGCGCGAGCACGACGACGACCGCCGGGACGAGCCGGCGGAGCAGAGCGAGCAACTGCGCCAGCAGGTCCCGCGTCGCGTCCGACCCGATCGTCCTGTCGCCGGCGCCGGCGCGGCGGTCGGAGGCGCCGGTCCGGTCGTCGGTCCCCCCGGCCGGCCCCCCCTCGGGGGCCGCGTCCCCCCCGGCGGGTCGGTGCCGGTCGCCCGTTCCGGCGGTCGGCGTCGACGCCGACGGCTCCCCGCCGCCGCCGTTGAGCGCCTGCTTCAACTGTTCCCCCGTGTCCCGCGAGACGGGCAGCAAGGCGTAGCTCACGTCGACGGCGTCGTCGGGGGACGACCGGATGGTGGCGGTCACCGAACCGGCCAGCAGCGCGACGACGATCAGACAGCAGACCACGAGCGCGAGCGCGTAGGGGCGGTCGTCGGTCATCTGGGCCCGGTGGCGAGCCGCCGGTTCGGGGCGAAACGACCGGCCGGGCGGGGCCACGCGCGCTGACGACGCCGCGGGTGTGGTCGGGACGGATCGAGCACTCGACCGGGTCGGACTCGGTCGAGCCACAGTCGACCCGGCTGCACTCGGCCCGGTCGCGCTCGCCCGGGCCGCGCCCGGAGGGACGCTCGCTCGCACGCGCCTGTCGGAGGCATGGTTGTCCCGAGAGTGGACGCTCACGACACTAATTATGTGGCCCGTAAGCCCGGGGCACCCGGCGTAAGGACGGCTTACCGGCCATGTAACGGGGCACATATCAGCTCGATAATAATGGCCCGTCGGGGGGTCCTCCAGGATAGAGCCACATGCAACACGACCGAATCGGATTCCCGATCGCGAGACGCACGCGTCGAACGCTCGTCGCCGGAGTGAGGGCCCCAGGGCTCTCGATCGCGGGCGACGACGAGTCGGTCGACGCCGAGGACGACCCGGTCGAAGCCGAAGACGGCCCGGTTGCTGTCGGCGTCGACGAGCCAGCAACCCACCGCCGGGCCACCGTTCGGTCGAGCGGGTGAGTCCTGGTGTGGGACGAAATCACCCCGACGCGCCCGGCGGGCTCCAGACGGCGCTGCGCCACGACGGGCGCATGAGCGACCGGCTTCGGGCGCCGATGCGGGACCTGCTCCGGGCGCAGTCCGTCCAGGGCGTCTACGAGGTGCTCGCCGCGACCGCCCCGGCGCTGTTCGACCGCCCCGCCCTGGTCGTCGCCCCCGACGAGCAGGGGTCGCTGGTCCCCGTCGCGTCCACCCACGCGGTCACCGACCCCCGTGAGAACGGCGCGTCGGACCCGCTCCGGGCGGTCGACGCCGAGGTGGCCCCGGTCGACGCCGACGCCGGGCCGCTCGAGACGGCGGACGCGTCGGACGCCGCCGAGGCGGCTCCGGTGCTCGAGGAGGCGTTCTCGACCGGCGAGGTCCGCCTCCGCCGCCTCGAGAGCGACGACCCCGCCTCCGGCTGGGCCGCCGGCGGGGAGGTCCTCGCGGTCCCCCTCGGACCGCACGGCGTCTGGGCGCTCCTGGGCGAGGAGGGCAGCACGGTCGACGAGGAGGTCGTCGAACTCGCGGAACTGCTGGCGACGACCGCCGAGGCCGAACTCGACCGGCTCTCGGCGGGGCAGTCGCTGCGACCGGCGGCGGATACCGGGACGGTCGACCGTCCGGACGGCGCCGGGCCGGCGCTGGAGGCCCTGCTGGCGGTCGAGCGCCGCGCACGCGAGGCCGTGACGCGGGAGGAACTCGAGCAAGGCGTCTGCGAGGCGCTCGTCGACGCCGAGGGCGTCGCCTTCGCGTGGATCGGCGGCCTGGAAGCCGAGGAACTCGTCCCCCGGTGCTGGGCGGGGGCGGGCGAGGAGTACCTCGCCGCCGTCGATCACTCGCTGGCGGGCGACACCGGCGAACCCGCGATCGCGGCGGCCCGGTCCGAACGGCCGACGACGGTCGACGACGTCGCGGGCGAGACCCACTCCTCGGCGTGGAACCGGGAGGCGCTGGCCCGGGGCTTCCAGTCGGCGGTGAGCGTCCCGTTGCACGTCGAGGGACACCTCACCGGGGTCCTCACCGTCTTCGGGAGCGCGCGGTCGGCGTTCGACGACCGCTGGGAGGCCGTCCTCGGGGAGGCCGCCGACGCGGTCGGCGCCCGGGCGGTCGCACTGGAACACGAGCGGGCGCTCTACTCGGACGCCGTGATCGAACTCGAACTCGAACTGACCGGCGGCGACGACCCGTTCACGCGCATCGCCAGGGAGGCCGGCGGCGCGGTCACCTTCGAGGGCCTGGCGACCGAGGACGCGCCCCGACTGCTGGTCGCCGTCGAGGACGTCGACCCCGACCGGGTCGACGCGATCCTCGGGGAGACCCGCTGCGTCGAGACGACCTCGAAGCTCGCGGTCGACGAGGCGGTGCTCTTCGAGATCTCGCTGGGCGACTGCCTCCCGGCCCTGCTGTCGGCCTGCATCGAGCGCGGCGCGGTCGTCCGGTCGATCGTCGCCGACGGCGGGGCGAGCCGGCTGGTCGTCGAACTCGGGACGGGGTCCGACGTCGGCGCGTTCGTCCGGGCGCTCGAGACGGCCTACGACGTGACGCTGCTGTCCCGGCGCAACCGCGCCCGTCCCGCCCGGACGCGACGGACGTTCCTCGCGACGCTACGGGAACGGCTGACGCCCCGCCAGCTCGAGGTGTTGCGCACGGCCTACGCCGCCGGCTACTTCGAGTGGCCCCGCGAGAGCACCGGCGAGGAGGTGGCCGGACTGCTGGGAATCACCCAGCCGACGTTCAACCGCCACCTCCGAACCGCCGAGCGCAAGCTCTTCGAGGAGCTGTTCGCTGACCACTGAGTGCGCTCGGCGTCCACGATCGACGCGGTGCCGTGACCGCGCGACGGCACCGCGTCGGGGCTGCAGTACCTACGTGTGTAGAAGCAACTGATTTTTCCGAACCGTCGGGAGCGACACGCATGGGCGAACAATCTAGTTCCTTCGACGCGGTGGCTCACCCCGTGTCTGACTTCTCCCGGGGCGCCGAGGCGGGGGCGGAGGGTCCCGCCTACGACACGCGCTTCGCCTCGGGGGCCGAGGAGAGCCTCATAGCGGAGATCTACCTGCAGTCCCCCGAGCTGTTGCTCGCGGACACGATCCGGGGCGTCCCGGCGGCCGTCGTCGAGTACGACTACGCGGCCCGCGGTCCGGACGGCGCCGAGCACCTCTTCTGCCGGGTCCGGGCCGACACCTACGCCGCGTTCGAGGCGGCCCTCACGAGGGACCAGACGGTCGCCGACCCGCTGCTGGTCGTGAAACACGACGACTACCGCCTCTACCGGCTGCTGGCCGCGAAGGCCCCGACCGTCGTCTCCGCCCTGGCCGACCTCGGGGTCCACCTCCTGACGGCCCAGAGCGACGGTCTCGGCTGGCTACTCGAGGTACAACTGCCCGACAGGGAGGCGCTCATCGACTTCCGCGAGTTCTGCCGACAGAACGACATCACCATCCGGGTCGACAAACTGTTCAGACCGACCGCCGGCGGGCTCTCGGGCGGCGCCAACCTCTCGGAGGCCCAGCGGCGGACGCTGCAGGTGGCCCTAGAGAACGGCTACTTCGACGTGCCGCGCGGCATCTCGCAGGCCGCCCTCGCCGCCGAGATGGGGGTCTCCTCCTCCGCCGTCTCGCAGCGTCTCCGGCGGGCCATCCGCCAGGTCCTGCGGGACTGCGTGGACTGACGGGCGCGCCCGGATCAGCGACGTACCCATTCGTGTTAGATCAGTTATGATAATGATCGTTTCAGAAGCATCTGGCCAACTGGTCGACCATTTGGGGGAGGCCGGCAGGCGGAAACGCCGGATTAATTCGACTCGTCTGGGACTGCTACGGCGTTGCGGGGGGTAAAGAGACGTTATCTCCTGCTATCAGTATTTAAAATCTACAGCAGGCCAGCACATCCTTGATGGGTCTCTATCGCTGTTGTTTGATTGAAACAAAAGATGAAACTAACGAGCAATGCGACCTCAGATGCTGCCTCCAACGTTTCGAACTCCGGCGGTCTCTCTCGACGCCGTCTCATGCAGGGTATGCTGGCCGCCGGCGTCGCCGGCGGCGCGCTTTCGGCGAGCGGTCGGGCCAGCGCGGCGACGTTCTCCGACCGCCTCGACGAGTACTACGACGAGTTCGGCACCGTCATCGACGTGGTCGAGGCCGGCGCCGACAACACCGGCTCGGAGTCGGTCACCGGCCTGATCCGCAAGTACCGCGACGACGACACGCTCCTCGTGTTCCCGCCGGGACGGTACTACATGGACGAGCAGGTCCGGTTCACGGGCTTCGAGAAGTTCGGCCTCGTCGGCAACGGTGCGACGCTCGTCCCCGCGAACTACGACGACTTCCAGGGCCCGCGCTACCGCCTGTTCCGCCTGGGCGTCGACTACCGGCCGGGGAACCGCCTCGTGTTCGAGGGGTTCGACATCGACCAGACCGCGCCCGACACCGGCATCCGCGTGATCGACGCGGTCGTCGAGGACGGCCTGGAGGTCCGCGACATCAAGATCAACGGCCGACACGACAGCGGGACCTGGGGTCCTGCCCGGTTCGTCGTCTCCGACCCCGCGGGCAGCGGCATCGTCGAGCGCTTCGAGGCGCCCGACGGGGGCGCGTGGGAGAGCGAGACGCCGAACGCGGGCAACATCTGGCGCGGCCCGACCGGCATCCTCGCCAACGAGAACAAGGGGACGCTCACGTTCAAGGACTGCGTCCTCGGCGGCTTCCCCGACAACGGCCTCTACGCCGCCGGGAGCACCGGGAAGATCCTCGTCCGCGGCGGCGACTACGCGAACAGCAACACCGCGAGCCTCCGCATCGGCGGGACCGGGAGCGTCGTCGAGGGCGCGACCGTCCGGATCGACGAGAACATCCCCGAGTTCCGGAGCCAGGGCGGCCTCCGGCTCGAGAACAGCGACGACATCCGCGTCCTGAACACGAAGATCTCGGTGACCCACGCGAAGGCCGGCTGCTACCCAGTCAACGTCAAGAACACCTGCGGGAAGGTCTGGATGCAGGACGTCGACGTCCTCGTCGAGTCGCCCGACCCCGTCACGGCCATCTACGTCCGGCCGAAGGTCGGGTACTTCACCCTCTACAAGTCGTCGGTCACCCTGAACACGCCCGGCGGCTACGCCGTGTGGCTGGAGGCGGGCGAGGGCTCCGGCGCCAACCTCGAGTACGTCACGATCAACGGCAGCGCCGGCGACACCGGTGCCAGCTCGGCCATCCGCAACGAGCGCGACAACTCGCGGTTCAGCAACGTGACGATCGACCAGCCCGAGGGGGCCAAGCGCTACGCGTTCGTGAACGTCGCGGACGACGCCATGCTCTACCAGTGTGAGTTCCGCTCGAACAACTACCCCGTACTCGACGCGGGGCGGGACACCTGGACCGAGGAGTGCGTCCTGCACTCGTACACCAGCAAGGCCGCCTACGCGCTCCACGACGACAGCTCGGGGGTCTACCTCAAGCACAACACCCTCTACGGCGGCTACGACGACTTCGGCTGCGACGGGCTCCGGACCCTCGGCAACACGATCCTGTAGGTCGAGACAGGAATCAGTAGGTCGAGTCTCGTTGGTCGGCGATTCGCGGCAGGGGTTTCCCGCCGGTAGAAAGGACTCGTTCCGCGCTCGTGCGCGAGGTCACGCCTCCTTGCGCTTCTCCCAGAGTTCTCCCAGCGTGATGACCTCGACGTCGCTCTTGCGGTCGATGTAGTTCAGCAGTTCCTCGTAGTCCCCGACGTCCATCGTGTTCTCGAGACTGAAGTCGTGGAAGTTCAGGATCCCGCAGTTGTGGTGCGTCGCGGCGCTGTCGACGACGTTCTTGGCGATCTCGAGGTCCCACCCGATGGTCCGTGACATCACCAGCGGGTCGAAGCTGTAGACACCGGTGTTGTTGACGTCGCCAGCCTGGTTCATCCCGCCGGCGTAGTGGTAGTTCGTCGCGGTCGAGAGGACGGTCGCGTCGAAGTTGTTGCCGGGGTAGACGATGGTGTCGCCGCCCTCGAAGCCCTGGTTCATGAGCCACTTCTTGTTCTGGCGGAGCTTGCGGTCGAGTTCGTCGCCGCTCATGTCCTCGAACCCGAGGGTGACCGAGGCGTGGGCGACGATCTCGTCGCCCGCGCGCTGGCGCTCTTTGAGCTGCTTGACGGTCATGAATCGCTCGCCCTGGCCGACGAGCCGCGGGGCGGTCGCCATCGAGACGTTGAACCCGTGCCTGTCGTTGATCGGGGCGGCGTCCTCGTAGTACGCCCGCCGATTGTCGTCCCAGCTCAGGACGACGTACCCCGTGTCGGGCTTGGGGTGGGTCCGGAGGTCGTCGATCTGCGCCTCCACCTTCTTGTCGGTGGGGTTCAGCAGGTGGACCTGCACGCGCTGGACCTGACTGAGGTCCAGGGCGTCGCCGCTGGTCTGGAAGGTCCCGGGCGCGGTCCGGAACCACGCGGGGTCCGACGGGATGTGGGAGATCCGTCGGAGCGACCGCACCGCGGAGTTGCCGAACACGTCGACGAGCCGTATGTTGACTGCCATCCGGTCGGGGGTCGTGGTCCGGAGCGCCATCGAGACTTCGGTGTCCGAGAGGTCCTTCCCCCCGGCGGCGTACTCGACGAGGACGTCGCTTCCGTCCTGGCCGACCAGCTTCGCGCTCTGCGAGCCGGCGTAGGACTTCGAGCTCTTCTCCAGGCGGCCCGACATCGCCGACCACGCGGAGAGGTCCTCGAAATCGTCGAGGAGTTCCCCCGGGCGACCGAAGCGCTCGCGGGGGTTGAAGTTGGTCTCGAGGGAGTACTCGCCCTCGCCGGGCGTCTTCTCCTCCTCGGGCGTCTCCGTCGCCGTGGAGGTCGGCGTCGAAGTGTCGGGGGTTGTGGTCGTATCGGAAGACGAGAATCTGTTCGTCACGTTGGACGCGCATCCCGCAGTCCCCACAGACGCCAGCAGGGCGGTCTGCTTGAGGAACCGTCGTCGGTTCGAATCGTTTCGGGACATCGACTACGCCAAGACGCCCGGGACCACTAACTATAGAGATGCTATCCGAGGACCCCTCGGTCTTATCAGACCGGTAAGATGAATCCTGGCGCCCGTGAATTATCGACGCGTCTCTCCCCGCCGATCCGAACGATCACGCGGCCCGTCACGGACGCAGAGACAAATATCCCCATCCTCGACGCCTCTACGTCCAATATACCGCATGACAGGGCGTTTCGAGATCGCGCCGAGCGGCCCGGGGGGCCACTCCGATCGAGACGGCGACCAAGGGTGGCGGGTTCTCGAATCTCCCCTGTTCGGCGGCGGTCAGGTCATCGTCCGGGGCGGTGTCCCGGTGTCGTGCGAGCCCGCGCCGGGGTGTCGTGTGAGCCTTGGGTGGAGTCGCGCGAGTGCCTTGGGTGGAGTCGCGTGAGTGCCCTGGTCGAAGTCGCGTGAACGCTTTGGCGGGAGTCACGCAAACACAGGCCGCCCCGGTCTGCGGGCACGTGCGCCCCTGCCCGGGGAGTCGAGCCACGGTGGTCGAGCTTCTCCGCACTCCGGGGTGGCCGCTCGCCCGAAACCCTGACCGGGAGGGGGGACGAAGGAACGTCGGCTTACTCGCCTCATAATAAACTCCCGGGGAGACCACGTCATCGACGAGACCGATCCGGCGAGCGCCCGGCGGGCGATTTCGCCCGGGACGGCGCCGGGATCGGAGCCACCCCATGCAACGGAACATCGTCCGCGGCGTCCTGTCAGTCGTCTCTGCGAAGGCAGCCACGCTCGTCGTCGGCCTCGTCACCACGCCCCTGCTCTACCGGATGCTCGGCCCGGCACAGTTCGGCGAGTACACCACCGTTCTCTCGACGCACTCGCTATTCATGATTCTCGTCAGTTCGGGCGTCACCAGCGGCGTTCGCAAGTACGTGGCCGAGGAGTCGCGCTGGCCGGACTGGGAGGCGGACGTCGTCGGGTTCTACTTCCGGCTGGCGATCGGGCTGGCGCTTTTGGGCGCGGCGGTCTACGTCCTCGCGCTCCGGACAGGCCTGGTCGCCCGGGTGTTCGGCCCGGCCTTCGAGACGTACTTCGCCCTGACGGTCGTGCTGGTGGTGACCGCCCAGCTCTGGGCGTTCGCCCGCCGGGCGCTGATGGGCTTCGGGCTCGAACACGTCTCCGAGCCCCTGCTGGTGGTCTACCGGGCGACCTTCGCCGCCGTCGCCCTCGGGCTGGTGTTTCTCGGCTACGGCGTCCTCGGCGCCCTCGGCGGGCAGGTCGCCGCCACGGCCCTGGTGGCCGTCCTCGGACTGGCCCTGCTCGCTCGAGAGGTGCCCGTCGCGTCGTTCGTCTCGCTGGCCCCCTCGCGGTTCCCTCGCAAGCAACTGCTGACGTTCAACCTGCTGTCGGTGCTGCTGACGTTCCTGCTGACGTCGCTCTACCACGTCGACGTCATCATGCTCCAGACGATGCGGGGCAGCCAGCAGGTCGGCAACTACAAGGCGGCCCTGACGCTGGCGGAGTTCCTCTGGTTCGTCCCGATGGCGCTGCAGGCGGTCTACGTGCACTCCGCCTCGTCGCTGTGGTCGCAGAACCGCCGTCGGCACGTCTCCGATCTGGCGACGCGCACGACGCGGTACACGCTGCTGCTGACCGCCGTGATGGCGCTGGGGCTGGCCTCGCTCGCGCACGTGGTCGTTCCCCTCTACTGGGGCCCCGAGGCAGCCCCGGCCGTCGTCCCGCTGCTGTTGCTGCTGCCCGGCGCGGTCGGTTTCGCGGTGGTCCGCCCGACCCTCGCCATCGAGCAGGGGCACGGTGACCTGCGGTTCGCCACCATCGCGACCGGGCTGGCGGCGCTGGTCAACGTCGTGCTGAACGCGATCCTGATCCCCGAGCTGGGGATGCGCGGGGCGGCCATCGCCACCAGCGTCGGCTACGGGTCGATGCTGGCGTTCCACGTCTGGAGCGCCCGGAAGATCGAGATCGATCCGCTGACGGACGCCCGCCTGGGCCGGATCGCCCTCACCACCGTGCTGGCGGCGATCCCCATCGCGCTGCTGCCCCGGTGGTTCGCCAGCGACCTGGTCACGCTGGCGGTCGTCCCGCCGGTCGGCCTGGTCGCGTACGTGGGGCTGTCCTTCCTCACGGGTGCGCTCGACCCGGACGAGGTGCTCGACATCCTGTCGGGGTTCCCCGACCCCGTCGGCTCCGGGGCCGATCGGCTGCAGTCCCGGGTCCGCGCGCTCGACATCCGCGGGCTCGGAGTCGACGTCTCCAGGCTCCTGTTCGCCGCCGGCGTCCTGCTGTTCGTCGCCGGCGTCGCGGTCTCGGCGGTCCAATTCGTGGGTGGACCGACCGACGGGCCGGGCGCGACGGCCAACGCGACGCGCTCGCCCTCCCCGACGCCCGGACCGTCCGCGACGACCACGCAGACGCCCACCGAGACGACCACGACCACCGAGACGACCACACAGACGCCCACCGACACGACAACGACGACTCAGACGACCACGCAGACGCCGACGGACACGACCACGACCACCGAGACGACGACGTCGACCAACGACACCTCGACCAACACAACCACCACGACGACGTCGGGCGGGTTCTTCGGGTGACCCCGGCGGACGGTGCTCCGCCAGCGAGCCGGCGTCGCCCCCGGATCGAGTCACTTAATCGCTGATTTAGCCGGCGAACAGCCCATTAAGGGCAGCCTAGCGATCGAGTAATAAAGAGGTCCAGTCGCCGTCTCCCTGATGTGACGCGCGAGACTTCTTCCACAGGGCGGCGAAGCTTTCTGCGAACGGTAGGCGGTGTCGCAGCGGCGGGCGTGCTCGGCACCGGCACCGCGACCGGGCTCTCAGGGCAGTACAGTCGAGTCGTCGACGTCGTCGACGCCGGCGCGGACGACTCCGGCCAGGAATCAGTCACTCCCGTGCTCGAGCGGGTGATCGACGACGACACGCTCCTGCAGTTCCCGCCGGGCAGGTACTACATGGACTCGCAGGTTCGCATCACCGACTGCGAGAACGTGGGTCTGGTCGGGGATGACGCCACGCTCGTGCCCGCGGACTACTACGCCTTCGACGGCCCCCAGTACCGGCTCTTCCGACTGGGCACCGCGGACGACCCCGCCAGGTCCATCGAGGTCCGGAACTTCGACGTCGACCAGACCGCCGCGGCGACGGGCATCCGGGCCTTCGAGGTGTCCGTGAGCGACGACGTGGTGATCGAGGACGTCACGGTCCACGGCGAGCACGACAGCGGGACCTGGGGCCCGCTGCTCGTCCGGATCACCGACCCGGGCGGAAGCGGCGTCGTCAGGCGCTTCCGGGCGCCCGACGGCGGGGCCGTGGCCGCCGACGCGCCGGGGGACCTCTGGCGCGGGCCGACGGGGATGCTCGTCGACCGCCACCACGGGGACCTCCGCATCGCCGACTGCGTGCTCGGCCCGTACCCCGACAACGGCCTCTACGTCTCCGGCGACGGTCGGATCGTCGTCCACGAGGGGGTCTACAAGAACAGCAACGTGGCGAGCATCCGCATCGGCGCCGACCGGAGCATCCTCGACGGCCCGACGGTCGTCGTCGACGAGGTGGACGACGACTACGAGCGCCAGCGACCGATCCGCCTCGACTACGGCTCCTGGCACACGATCCAGTGGGCGGACGTCCGGATGCCGACGCCGAACGGGAGCGCCATCACCCTCCGCAGCGAGGTGCAGGGCGCGACGCTGCGCGGGACGGACATCTCCATCGGCGACGGGCCGGCCTCCGGGGTCGTGATCAGACCGGGGACCGGTCCGGTCTACCTCGACAACGTCGACGTCGACATCGAGACCAGCGGCAACGCCATCCGCATCCTCGGCCAGGGCGGACCGGTCGGGGTCCAGGGCGGACGGATCCGCGGGGGCGCGCCGGGCACCCAGCTCCGGGACGCGATCCGCTGCGAGCGCGACGACTGCGCGTTCCGCCACGTCGACGTGGATCAGTGGGGCGGGACCAAGCGGCGGGCCCTGGTCGTCGAGGGCGACGGCACCTACGTCTACGACTGCCTGTTCCGTTCGACCGACCGACCGATCACCGTCAACGGCGACGACACCTGGATCGAGGACTGCTACCTCAACGCGTACAGCGGGACCGAATCGGTGGTGCTCAACGACACGGCCTCGATGGTCCGGCTGAAGGACAACGAACTCCCGGACGGCGTCGTGAACCGGGGCGCGACCGACGTGACCGAGACCGGAACCACCTACTGAGCAGGATGACCGACACGGTCGGTCCAGGATCACGGACGACCTACTGAACGGGACGACCGACACGGGCGGTCCACCGACGCGGGCGACCTGCAGACCGGGACGTCCCTGAGGCGGGTGTGCGCCGCCGGCCGAGACGCCGCCGAGCGCGGCGCGCCGCCGGCTTATCTGGCCGATAATAATCCGCGCCTCGGGCGAAGGTCCACCCATGCCGACTGTGACGGTCGTGATCCCGACGTACAACCGCGCGGAGGTCCTCCCGAGGGCCGTCGACAGCGTGCTCGCCCAGTCCTACGAGGACTTCGAACTCCTGGTCGTCGACGACGGGTCGACCGACCGGACGGCGGCGGCGCTGGCCGCCTACGACGACCCCCGCCTGCGGGTCGTGACCCACGGGGACAACCGCGGGGCCAACGCCGCGCGGAACACGGGGATCGCCGAGGCGTCCGGCGAGTACGTGGCCTTCCTCGACTCCGACGACTCCTGGGCCCCCGAGAAGCTCGAGCGCCAGCTCGACCGACTGCTGGCCGCCGGCGACGACGCCGTCGCGGTCTACTGCGACTTCGAACTCGACGTACCGGGCGGTAGCGGGCGGTTGCGCTCGGCTGCCGCGTCGGTTCTGGCGCGGTTCGACGACGACGTGCCGGCGGAGGGCGGCGAGGAACTCGCCGCCGAGATCCTCGCAGACCGGCTCCACTCGGGGGCCGGGTCGACGCTGCTGGTCGAGACCGCGGTGGCCCGCCGGATCGACGGCTTCGACGAACGACTCGACCGCTTCCAGGATCCGGAGTTCCTCCTCCGGGTCGTCCAGAAGGGCCGGCTGTGCTACGTCGACGAGCCGCTGGTGACCCGCCACGACACCGGTTCGCCGGCGCCGGAGACCATCGAGCGATCCGACAGCTACCTGCTGTCGAAGCACCGTTCGCTGGTCGAGGACCTGGCGGCCGAGGGCTACGCCATCGAGTCGGCCCACGCGCTGGTCGTCGCCAAGGAGTACCTCCAGGTGGGCGAGGTCCCCGACGGCCTGCGGCACCTCTCGCGGGCCGACGTGCCGGCGCGCCACTGGCCGGGCGTGCTCTGGAGCCTCGCGGTCGGGGTGCGGCGTCGGTCCCCCCGGCGGGCCGTCGCCGCGGCGCTGCTCGTCGTCGGACTGGCCGCGCTGCTCGCGCGCCGCTGAGCCCCCACGGCGCCGCCCTCACGGCAGATTCGCCGCGAGAGAGCGTGGGGATTAATCGTTCCGTTAGGCCCTCACGACGCGCTTATCTGACGAATAATAAGGACCGCACGAGCGTGAGGGTCAGACAATGGCCACTCGTGCGAGAGAGTTCCTGGATCTAGTGCTGGTCGTACTGTTACTCAGCCTCGCGACCGTGAGCATCGGCGCTGGAGCGACGGGCGTCGTCCGCGTCGCCCTGGCAGTCCCACTTGTGATTGTCCTCCCCGGATACGCCCTGCTCGCGCTGCTGTACCCGGGCGCCGGGGAGGTCCCCG
>JBDGST010000050.1:12783-19759 GCA_042217365.1 Haloarculaceae archaeon | reverse complement strand
TTGCAAGTCGGTCGGAGACACGTTCGGTATTGCAAGTCGGTCGGAGACACGTTCGCGCACCCCGAGCCGAACGAACGCGACCATCGAACGCCCTCGGGCCGCTCGCGGTCGCTGTGCGGGATACCCTCGCTCCGCTCGGGTAGGGCCCGCACAGCGACTCCCCGCCGGCGCGAGCGACCCTCGCCCGTTCAGTCCGCCAGGCCCACACCGCACGGCACCGCGGCCACGCGCCTCCCCAGCCGACTCACCCGCTCGCTCCGCTCGCTCGTTCGTCCCTCGCGCAGTGCCGTCGCGCCACGGAACGCTCGCGGCTGCGCCGCTCGCTTCGAGGCGCGTCGCGCCTCGCCGGGCGCGACAGCGCGCGCCGCACGATGACCGGCTTCGCCGTCGCCGCCCCGCCGCGCCGTCGGCACCCCGCCGCGCCGTCTCCGGCGACTCGCGGCCTCACGACACGTCGAGCACCAGCGCCTCGCCGTCGCGCTCGAAGTCGGTCCCGAACTCGCGGGACCGCTCGCGCATCGCGTCACGGACCCACCCGGCTGCGGGCGAGCCGGCGGCGAAGACCGCACAATCACGGATAACGACAGGTTCCAGGCGGAGTTGCCGTACGCCGGACCGGTCGACGTCTGCGACGAACAGGAAACTCAGGTCGTTCCGGAGTTCGGGGTCGACCCGGTAGTCGTCGACGAAGTCGCCGGCGTCGTAGAGGACCGGCGTCCCGTCGTGGACCTCGACGCCCTGCGGGACGTGGGCGCTGTGGCCGTGGACGAGGTCGACCCGCTCGGCGAGCCACCGGCCGAACGCCCGGTGGGGGTCGCCCGGTTCGGTCACCATGTTCGGCCCCCAGTGGAGCGAGGCGACGACGAGGTCGGGGTCGCGCGACTCGGCGGCGGCGACCATCCCGGTCATCGCCTCCCGGCTCTCGCCGTCCTCCGGGTCGAGCGGGAGGTGGACCACCCCGGGGCTGTCCTCGCCGGCGGCGTACTCGGGCGTGTTGTCCGTGGCGGCGACGACAGCGACGTCGAGCCCCCCGACGGACGCGACGGCCGGTTCGCGCGCCGCGTCGAGCGTTTCGCCGGCGCCCGCGTGGGCGATGCCCGCGTCGTCGAGGTGCGCGACGGTGTCGAGCAGCGCCGGCTCACCGAAGTCCAGAAGGTGGTTGTTCGCCAGCGCCGCGGCGTCGACGCCCCCGCGTTCGAGCGCCGGGACGGCCCACCCGGGGTCGGCGCGGAAGTGGAACGGACGGTCGGTCCGGGTCCACTTCTCACCCCGCGTCGACAGCGCACACTCCAGGTTGACGACCAGCCCGTCCAGGCTTCGGAGGCGGTCCAGCCGGTCGCCCCAGACGGACTCGGGGTCCCGCCGCGGCTCGTGCTGGCGCTCGTCGACCAGTCGACCCAGCATGACGTCGCCCGTCAGGCCGAGTTCGACCATGCTAGCAATTCGGGGGCGAGGGCAAAAGGCGCTCGGCCGGCTGGGCGGACCCGTGCGCTCCCCGACAGCGCCCGGGAGTCGGCCCGGGTGTGGGGGTCGTTCCCGTCGCGCTCAGCCGTCCACGTCGCCGAATTCGTCGATCCGTTCGTGGACGTAGGCGGCCCACGCGTCGAGCGTCTCGTGCATCAGTTCCCGGGCCTCGGGGAGCGGCGTCGCGGCGTACTGGTAGATGTGGCCGCCGCCGTCGAGGAGCCGCCGCTCGCGTTCGGCGAGCCCCTTCTCACGGAGCGTCGACAGCGACCGGTTGACGTTGCTCCGGTCGCGGTCGAGTTCGGCCGCGAGCTCCTCGACCGTGCTCCCCGGGTTGTCGACGAGGGTCAGGTACGTCCGCACCTCGTGGTTCTGGATCCCGAACACGCAGGCCAGCACCTCCCCGAACGTGGGTTCCTCGCCGAGCATCAGTTCGCGAAACTGCTGTGGCGACGGGTCCGCCTCGATCATTGTACGCTCCCGTAGGCGCTCCCGACGCATAAACGGCCCAGTTACCCGGGGTTCCCGGGGTTTCGACTCCCTCACCTCCCGGATCCGGTCACCGCCCGTACCCCTGGTTCTCGATGCAGGTCAGCATCTCCGTCTCGTCGTCGTGTTTGTGGAGGCGGGTCGGCGTGTCGCAGTAGAACGTCTCCCCGTCCCACCGCAGGGTCACGTCGTGCTCGGAGCCGAGAAACTCAGTCCGGACGACGACCCGCCCCTCCCGCTTTATCGCTTCGAGCAGTTCGTCGGGCGGTTTCTCCCCCGCGTCGATCACTGGCGGTTCCGCCATCGGATCCGTGTACTGCCGGTCGACCCTTCAGTGTTGGCCCGTGGGGTCACGGCCCCGTTCGGTGGGGTCGGCGGCGGACCGACGCCGGACCGTCGGCGGGTCGGCTCGCCACTACTGGTTCGACGCGTCGGGGGCGGGCGCCCGGCTCACGCGGCCGTTCGGTCCGCTACTCGTTCCAGGGCGCGGCCCCGAAGTCGATCTCGCGGTGGCCGCGGTCGAGGTCGGCGATACGCTCGCGGTCCCCCTCGTCGAGGTCGACGTCGTAGGCGCCCCAGTTGTCCCGGATGTGCTCGGGGTTCGCGCTCTTGGGGATGGGGGCGACCCCGTCGAGGTCGAGCAGCCACGCAAGCGCGACCTGGGGGACCGACGCGGCGTGTTTCTCCGCGACGTCTTCGAGCACGGGGTCGTCGAACAGGGCCGTCTTCGCCAGCGGCGAGTAGGCGACGACGTGGTGGCCGTGCTCGGCCGCGTACGACCGCAGCTCCTCCTGCTGGAGGTACGGGTGGAGTTCGATCTGGTGGGCGAACAGGGGCGCGTCGAGCACCTCGCGGGCCTCGTCGAGGTGGCGCGGCTCGAAGTTCGAGACGCCGACGTGGCGGATCCGCCCGTCGTCGGACAGTTCGTCGAAGGCGGCGAGCGTCTCCTCGGCGTCGTAGGCGTCCAGCGGCCAGTGGACGTACAGCAGGTCGACGTAGTCGGTGTCCAGGCGGTCGAGGCTCTCTTCGGTCGAGGCGATCACGTCGTCGTACGCGAGGTTGTCGGTGTCGACCTTCGTGGCGAGGAACACCTCCTCCCGCGGGACGTTCGACTGTGCGATCCCGCGCCCGACGGCCGCCTCGTTGCCGTAGGCCTGCGCGGTGTCGACGTGCCGGTACCCGAGTTCGAGCGCTGTCTTCACGCTCTCGGCGCACCGGTCGGAGTCGTCGTTCTGCCAGGTGCCGAGTCCGAGCCGGTGCTGGTCGAGTTCGCTCATACTACCCGTCCGTTCGCCTCGCGTCACCTAACGCCTGTGGAATCGGCAACCCGTGGGGATCGGCCGCCCGGCCCGGGTCGAGCGGCGGCCGTGTCGCGCTGACGCCCCACTGTCCCCTCCGCCGGTCAGGCCTCCATGTCGGCCTGCAGTTCCCGGAGCCGGCGGATCCGCTCGTGGGTCGGGGGGTGGGTCGAGGGGAGCGGCAGGGGTGTGTACCGCGTCGGCACGATGCAGAAGGCGTTGAACCCGGCGGTCCGGCGCAGGTCCGTCTCCGGCGGGTCGGCCGCGCCGTGGAGTTTGCCGAGGGCGGTCGCGAGCGGCACGGCCTCGCCGGTCAGCGTGACGGCGCCGCGGTCGGCGGCGTACTCGCGGTACCGCGAGAGGACGAGCGTCCCGGGCAGACTCACCAGCAGGAGCGGGAGGCTCACCAGCGCCAGGTAGAGGACGGCGCCGACGTACCCGAAGACGATCGCTTTCCCGTCCACGTTCCGCAGCGCCGTCGTGAGCGTGACGAGCGCGACGGTCGCGGGGAAGCCGGCCACCGTCAGCACCGTCGAGTCGGCGTTCTTGAGGTGGGCGAGTTCGTGGGCCAGCACCGCCTCGAGTTCGTCGTCGTCGAGTTCTTTCAGCAGGCCGAGCGTTACGCAGACGACCGTCCGCTTGCCGGTGCCGGCCGACAGCGCGTTCGGCTCGTCGGTCGGGATCACGGCGACCGGCGGGCGGGGCACGTCGGCCTGGGCCGCGAGGCGGTCGACCGTCTCGAACAGTTTCGGGTAGTCGTCGCGCTCGATGGCGACGGCGCGCGTGACGAGGTACGCCAGCCGGTCCGCGCCGAGCGCGAGGCCGCCCACGACGGCGATCAGGACGCCCGTGACCGCGAGCGCCGCCGGCGCGGGGAGCAGCCAGTACACGGGCCCGAGGAGGGCGACGTACCCCAGCGCGGTCAACGCGAGCGCGAGCGCCATCCGCCGTCTCAGGCGGCGGTCCGGGGACCAGTCCATGCCCGACGTTCGCGGCGAGTGATATTCAGCGTGGCGGTGCACGTCGCGTCCTCCGCGCGGCGGAGCCCCTCGAACCCGCACGCGCGGCCGGTTCAGGCGGTTTCATGCGCGGCCGGTTCAGGCCGTCTCCAGTTCCCGTTCGAGGTCGCGCAGGCGGTCGACGCGCTTCTCGGTCGCGGGGTGGGTGCGGAACAGCCGGGCGATCGTCCCCTTGTCGATGGGGACGATGAAGAACGCGTTCATCTCGGACTGCTCGCGCAGGTCCCGCTCGGGGACGCGGTCCATGCGGCTGTCGATGGTCATCAGCGCGGAGGCCAGCGCCGAGGGCTTGCCGGTGATGACGGCGCCGCCGCGGTCGGCGGCGAACTCGCGGTAGCGCGAGAGCGCGCGGATCAGGACGAACGAGACGATCCACACGACGACGGAGGCGACGATCGCGACGAAGACGCCGCCGCCCCCGCCCTGGCGGTTCCGGCCGCCGCCGCCGAACAGCCACCCCCACCGGAGGATGAACATCGCGATGGTCGCCAAAAAGGAGGCGACGGTCATCACCATCACGTCGCGGTTCTTGACGTGGGCGAGTTCGTGGGCGAGCACGCCCTCCAGTTCGTCCCGGTCGAGCGTCCGCATCAGGCCCGTCGTCACGCAGACGGTGGCGCTCTTCTGTGAGCGCCCGGTCGCGAACGCGTTGGGCGTCTGCGAGTCCGCGACTGCGACCGTCGGCTTGGGCAGGTCCGCCTGCTGGGCCAGCCGGCCGACCGTCCGGTGCAGCTCCGGGTACTCGCTCTCGTCGACTTCCTTGGCGCCCATGCTCCGCAGCGCCAGCTTGTCGCTGAGGAAAAACTGGGCGAACAGGAAGACGCTCATGAAGACGACGATCACCAGGAACGACTCCACGAAGACCGTCAGCACTCCGAGGAAGGCGATGTACAGGACCGCGAGCAGGAACATGGTCAGGAACATCCGACCGCGGAGTCCCCAGTCTGCTTTCCACTCCATGTCTGACCGTAGGGGCTGTTCGCGTTATAAACACCGCGGAGTGCCCACTCGAAGAAGACACACGGACCGCGCTCCGTCCGCCGATCCGGAACTGCGCTCCGTCCGACGGTTCTCGGTCGGCAATCGTCCGGCGGACGCTGTCCCGGCGCCGCCGGAACCCGCCGCTTAAATCCGCGAGGGGAGTACTGACGGGCAATGAACCGCTCGGGTGCGTTCTGTCCGCGGTGTGGCGAGCCCGTCGAGGCGGCGGGCGACAGGCCCCCCCGACCCGGCGAGGTGAGCGAAGGCGGGGCAGCGAGCGGCGACGACGTCGACGGGGACCGCGAGGACGGGGCAGCGAGCAGCGGCGCCGCGGGAACGGGCGTCGACGGCGCCGCTGCCCGCGACCCCGACAGCGTCCTCTGTGACGAGTGTTACTTCGCGGAGTTCGACCTCGTGGACGCGCCGGACCGCGTCGAGGTGCAGGTCTGTTCGCGGTGCGGCGCGGTCCGGCGGGGCAACCGGTGGGTCGACGTCGGGGCGCAGGACTACACCGACGTGGCCGTCGACGAGGTGAGCGAGGCGCTGGGCGTCCACGTCGACGCGGCGGACGTGGGCTGGGAGGTCGCCCCCGAGCAGGTCGACGAGACGACGATCCGGATGCACTGCCGGTTCGCCGGCGTCGTGCGCGGCACCCACGTCACCGAGGAGGTCGTCGTCCCGGTGAAGATCGGCCGCGGGACCTGCACCCGCTGCGGGAAGATCGCGGGCGGGTCGTACGCCGCCGTGGTCCAGGTGCGCGCCGAGGGCCGGACGCCGACCGACGAGGAACTGGCTCGCGCGCGGGAGATCGCCGAGGCGTACGTCGCCGACCGCGAGGCGACGGGCGACCGCAACGCCTACATCACCGAGGTCAGCGAGGTGGACGAGGGTCTCGACATGAAGGTCTCGACCAACCAGATGGGCGGCGGGATCGCGAAGCGGATCGTCGCCCAACTGGGGGGCGAGTTCACCGACAACGAGACGCTGGTCACCGAGGACGGCGACGGCAACGAGGTCTACCGGGTCACCTACGCGGTCCGGCTGCCGAAGTTCCGCCCGGGCGAGATAATCGACCCCGGCGACGGCGACGGGCCGGTCCTGGTGCGCTCGGTCCGGGGGAACCTCAAGGGGACGCGCCTGACGACGGGCGCGGCCTACGAGGCGAGCTTCGAGGACGGCGACGCGCCCGACGCGCGACGGCTGGGGGTCCGCGCGGACGCCGAGCCGACGACGCTGGTCGCCGTCGAGGACGAGCACGCGGTGCAGGTGCTCGACCCCGAGACCTACGAGGCCAAGACCGTCGCCCGCCCGGACTACCTCGACCCCGACGCCGAGGAAGTGCCCGTGTTCAAGAGCCGCGCCGGGCTGCACGTCGTGCCCGAGGACGGGGGCGGCGACGCGACCGACGAGGGGCGACGGTCCGGGTGAGTTACGGGACGGTCCGGGTGAGTTTCGGGGACAGTCCCGCGCTCAGAACGGATTCTGTGCCGTAGTCAGGCGCGTGATCCCGTCCACGGCGTCGAAGTCGTCGTCGAAACTGTAGAGGTACTCGACGCCGGTCCGCTCCATGTACGCGACGATAGTCGCGTCCCCGAACGCGAGTTCCTCGCGGGTTTCGAACACCTCGACGGCCCGGTGAAAGTCCTTCCCCGCCGCTCTGACGAGTTCGAAGCCGGCCGAGGCCGCGAGTCGTTGCCGCAGGTCGACCGCGATGTCGTGACGCTG